>NZ_WJEB01000041.1:0-56527 GCF_010994085.1 Gracilibacillus saliphilus
ATATACCTCACCTCTCCTTTTTTTAGAAGTACCCAACAAACGCAAACTTACGTTCCTTATTTATTATATACCCGAACAAACGATCTGTCAAAAAACGTTCACCATTCATCTCATCACTAAAGTAACGAGTTTTCTGGTGAACATTTATAAAATAAAATTATCCTTTATACAGAGTAAACACCCCACTTCATAGTGCGAAGTGGGATGTTTCTATACATATTCAAGTATTTGTTGCAGTTCTTCCACATATTCAGCTGATCCCGTCACAACTAAGCGGTCGTTCAATTTCAATTCTGTATCTCCATGTGGAACAATGGAATCCTTACCGCGAAAAATACGAACCATAATAACGTCACCTGTAAACGGAAACTCTCGAAGTAGTGTACCATCATAATTAGCGTTATTCATGTTAATTTCATACAACGCACTGTCTTGTTGGGTAAAGATATTTACAACATTTGGTGCTTCAATCAATGCCTTCAATAGTGTTTTAGATGACATTAATACAGAGAAAACATCGATACCAATTTCCTGTAACTTTTTTTCAGTAACTGGGTTTTCGATACGAGCAATAACTCTTTCTACACCATGTTCCTTAGCATACGTGGCAATTTCCTCATTCTTGTATTCATTTCCAGTAGAAACGACAACAATATCATGATCAAATACACCAGATGCTTCTAGCGTGTCTAGTTCATAGTTATTAAGCTCGTTAATATCAAAAATAGTACGACCTTTTTTTACATCCAGTTTTTCTTGTTTTGTATGGAATAAATGCGTCTCAAATTCTTTCGGATCCAACTCACGAACAACCGGAATGGTTGCTTGATTTGTACCAATGAAAGAAACGGTTTGCTGATAGTCTACTTCTTCTTGATTTTCATAATATTTTTTAAAGAATGACGGTGTAATAATACAAGATAGCACGGCAACTAACACAAGAGCACCATGCATTTCACTTGAAATAATCTCTAGTCGTTCACCAATCGTCGCAGCAGCGATGACTAGCGATAATGTAGAAGTTAATAGCATACTTGCTGCAACGACCGTTTTGGTATCATACCATTTTCTCAAAACAGCGACCGGTATAACTTTTGAAATCAAGAGTGCGATAAATAATAAAGGAATCAACGCTAATACTTTTGGTTCATCAAATAGTGCCCATAAATCTAAATCTACTCCCACCATCACAAAGAAAATAGGAATTAAAAAACCATATCCAAAGCTATCCAATTTTTGTACTAACTCTTGATTTGGTGCTAATAACGAGACTAATGCTCCAGCTAAAAAAGCACCAAGAATATTTTCTGCCCCTACCGATTCCGATAAAGCTACAAGGAAAATGATTAAGGTAAACACTGCCCTTGTCCCAATTTGAATCGTTCCTTTAGACATTGTTTCGATAAATGACTGATTGCGAAAATACTTGCCGACAAAATACAGTAAGACACCAACACCAAATAGGATTAACAACAACCACATATTGCCGGATTCTTCACCATAGAATGATACGAATACTGCCAATAAGATCATGGTAACTAAATCGGCAATGACAGCAATTAATAAAATCGTTTGTCCTACGGTAGTTTGCATCGCTTGTGCTTCCTTCAACGTTGGAACCACAACCCCTAATGAAATCGTAGAGATAATTAACGTCATTAAGTAAACATTATCGATAAATCCAAATAACACAAATAGATAAGACAGGATGAATGATAATATTAAAATGCCAACAAAAACAAGACTTGCTAATAAAACTGGATTGGGCATTTTTTCCGTCATATTCTTTTGATTTTTTCGTTGTTTTTTACTAGAAAAAATCGAAAAATCTATTTCCAAACCACTAAGAAACATTAAAAAAATAAAACCTAATGTCGATAATGTTTCCAACCAGTTACTCTCTTCAACAAGGTTAAACCCGCTATTTCCAATGATCAAACCTATGATAATTTCCGCTACCACAACCGGAATCATCTTCAACCGGAATCTGTGTAACAGTATTGGTGTTAAAAATGCCGCGATGATGACTATTACTAATGAACTAACAGACTCAGCATGCTCCATCTTACCGCACACTCCTTTCCCCTTAAACTAAGAAGCTCATAAACGCCGTTGCTAAACCAAAATAGATAAATATGGAAATTAAATCATTTAATGTCGTGATAAATGGTCCTGATGCTACTGCCGGATCGATATTAAAGCGGTCCATCATCATGGGAACAAAAGCTCCAGATATAGTTGCTATCAATAGAGTAGCCATCAATGAAATTCCCACTATGATTCCTAAAAAGAATTGATTATACACTAAGCTAATAAGCATGATAATGATAATACCACAACAGAACCCTGTAATTAAGCCTGTCTTTGTTTCTCTCCAAATCACTTTAATTTTTCCCTTTTTTTCTAACTCTCCTGTTGAAATACTCCTAACTGCTACCGCCAACGCTTGCGTGCCTGTGTTTCCTGCCATACCAGCAATTAATGGAATGAAAGCAGCCAAGATGGCTACTTCTTCTAAAGCCGCTTCAAAGCGGGTTATAATACTGGCAGTAAGCATGCCTAGGAATAGGAGTGCTATTAACCATGGCAATCTTTTTTTTGCAGAAGAAATAGCTGTATCACTACTACTTTCAACATCAGAAATACCAGCTAGCTTGGAATAATCATCACTTGCTTCTTCATCCATAACGTCCATAATATCATCGACGGTTATAATACCTAATAGATGTTCTTGAAAATCAACAACTGGAAGTGCTAAAAAGTCATAGTCTCGCATCATTTGTGCGATATCCTCTTGATCTTCTCCAACTGGTACGGAGACAACGCGCTCACTCATAACATCTTGAATAAGCCATTCACCTTCCGCAATAATTAAATCTCTTAATGATATAACACCGACAAGTTTTTTAAAGGAATCGACAACATAAATATAATAAATCGTCTCGGCAGAAGGAGCTTCTTTTCTTAAATGCCTCATCGCCTCTTTGACGGTCATTTGTGTATGAATCACAACAAATTCTGTAGTCATAATACTACCGGCTGTTTTTTCTTCATAATGAAGCAATTCTTTAATTTCTTCTGAAGATTTCTTTTCCATTATCGTTAAAAAACTCGCTACTTTATTTTTATCAAGCTCATTTAAAATGTCTACCGCATCATCCGTTGACATATGTTCCAATACTTTTGCTGCAAATGCTGGAACCATCTCCGTGATGAATGCTTCAACTAAATCCTCATCAACTTGCTCAATCACATCAGCCATTTCTTCTGGGGATAGATAGGAATAAATTAAAAAGCGGATATCCTCATTTTGTTCTTCAAAAATCTTTGCCTGATCATAAGGATGCAACTCTAAAAATTCTGCTCGAAATTTGTCAATTTGTTCATCAAATAATGCTTTTTGAATTTTTTCCCACATTTCCAATCGCTCATGCTGTTCTAAATGTTCCATTATACCGTCCCCCCTTACTTACACTGACTTATTCTATATCTTGGGATGTTAAAAGAATAACACAAATTTCGAAAAAAAACGCTAATTTTACACATTCTTATCAAAAGAAGATGTTACAATAAAGTGAGACTTCCACTAGCGGGGGAATTTGTCCCCCACTGGGCTCGGCGAAGTTACAGTGTTAGCATCCGTTATCTCCCTTAGCTTCTTCGACGAAACTTGATTGGGAGTTTACGACCGATTAGCACCATGGTAATGTGGGAAAATTATTGTTTTTATTCTCAAAAAACCATTTATACACTATACTAGGAATAGACTATATTTTTCAAGAAAGAAAGGTTCAGTTATTATGTCGGAAAAAAACTCAAATTCAAAGCTTGATTATTCATTGATTTTAATTATTATTTTACTCGCGATTATAAGTGTTTTTACTTTATATACATTAGATCCATATTTAGATCAAAACCCCTTATTTCAAAACATGTACTTAAAACAAATAGTCTGGTATATCGCCGGATCAATGGCAGTTGCTATTATTATGATGTTTGACTATGATCGCTTTCGACAAGTTTCCTGGCTGCTTTATGGATTAGGTGTCCTAGCGTTACTTATGCTTTATTTCCATTTTCCACCAGGGATTGCCAAACAAGTAAAAGGTGCTTGGGGATGGTTTGAGTTTCCAGTGCTAGGAACTATTCAGCCAGCTGAATTTATGAAAGTCTTTCTCATTATCTTTTTGGCTCATATCATGGTCGCACATAATGAGAAATATCCAGTGCATACCGTAAAAATGGATATTTGGTTACTATGTAAAATGGGATTTTTTATGCTGCTCCCTGTTTTTTTCCTATTAAAGCAACCTGACCTTGGCGGTGTATTAGTATTGGTTGCCATTACTGCCTGCATGATTCTTGTCTCTGGTATTAAGTGGCGGATTATCTTAACTATTTTTGGTACATTTCTTGTTTGTTTTGTATCTGCTATTACCCTGTACTTAACAAATCCGGAAGAAGTAAATCAATTCCTCTATGATCAAGATCTTGATCACGTAGTCGAACGATTTCAAGGATGGTTATTTCCTGATGAATACAGTCAAGGTGGGGCTTATCAAACATTAAAAGCAATGTTGGCTATTGGCTCTGGACAATTATCAGGTAAAGGGATGGGAGACCTTCAAGCTGCCTATCAAGTACCAGAGTATCATACGGATTATATATTTACGACTATCGCTGAACAATTTGGATTTTTTGGTTCTAGTGTTGTGATCCTTATTTACTTTTTGCTCATTTACAGACTGATTTATATTGCACTGAAATGTAAAGATCCGTTTGCCAGTTATATGCTAACCGGAATAATCGGTATGTTTACTTATCAAGTATTTCAAAACATCGGAATGTCGATTCAATTACTTCCTGTAACTGGATTACCATTGCCTTTTATCAGCTATGGTGGTAGTTCAACCCTTACCTACATGATTGCAATCGGAATTGTTTTAAGTGTCTTTTATCGTATAAAAACCTATATGTTTGACGAATCATAAAGGGAGAGTTTTAGTTCTGACTGATTATTAGCGAACAAGTAATACGTGGTATACATTGAACAGACAACGGATAGGAGTTATTTCAATGAAATTAGATATTATCGGCGATATTCATGGGTGCTATCAGGAACTTCAAACACTGCTTAAGGAATTAGGGTATCAATGGGAAAACGGTAAAATCCATCATCCTGAAAATAGAATACTTGCTTTTGTAGGAGATTTAACTGATCGAGGGCCTCGTTCGCTCGATGTGATTCGTATTGTCTATCAGATTGTTTTAGAACAGAAATTCGGCTATTATGTACCAGGCAATCACTGTGATAAACTGTATCGTTTCTTTCTGGGCAATAATGTGAAACAACAACATGGTCTAGAAACAACCGTAGCAGAATACCAACAACTGTCTAAACAAGATCAAGCCGAAGTAAAAAAGATGATGATGACACTTTATGAGGATGCGCCGTTATATCATGTGATCGATGAATTATATACCGTGATCGCACATGCTGGGATTCCCGAAAAATATATCGGGAGACATGATAAGAAGGTAAAAACATTTGTGCTATACGGAGATATTACCGGTGAAAAGCATGATGATGGTAGACCAGTGCGCAAAGATTGGGCACAAGATTATCATGGTGACAAATGGATTGTTTACGGGCACACTCCCGTTTTAGAACCAAGATTTGTGAACAAAACAGTAAACATTGATACTGGTTGCGTATTCGGAAATAAGCTGACAGCCTTTCGTTTACCAGAAGAAGAAATAGTCAGTGTCGAGTCCACCATGCCATTTGTTGAGGAGAAATTTAGATATTAAAAAGAATAATTAGCTAAAAAGTTCCGATCATTCGTAGATCGGAACTTTTTGGTTGGTATATTATTTATTTAAGATTTCCACGTTACCACTTCTATTTCCCATCACAATGGTATCGGCCATATGAACAAATAGGCCATTTTCAACTACTCCAGGAATCATATTTAAGGTATGGTTTAGTTTGTAAGGGGCTTGTATATTTTCAAAATAGCAATCCAAAATATAATTTCCGTTATCTGTAATGAATGGAGTATTCTCTTTAGCGCGTAATGTAGGATTGCAACCTAATCTACTTATCTGTTTTCTTGTCATTTCCCAACCAAATGGCACAATTTCAACTGGTAAGGGGAATGCACCTAAATGACGAACGTATTTTGATTCATCGATAACGATAAGGAGCCTTTGCGAAATGGATGCCACCATTTTTTCACGTAACAAAGCTCCTCCACCACCTTTGATTAGTTCGAAATTTGGATTGACTTCATCAGCTCCATCTATAGTTAAATCCAAATGGTTGACAGAAGACAGATTCACTAATGGAATACCTAAATCTTCTGCGAGAGTTTCAGTGCTTTTAGAAGTAGGTACACCTTTAATATCAAGTCCTTTTTTTACTAACTCAGCTAACGCTACAATAGTCCAATAAACGGTTGAACCAGTTCCAAGACCGACTAGCATTCCGTCCTGTACATACTCAACAGCCTTTTCTCCTGCAATCTGCTTACTATCCATTTCATCACCTCATCTAAGTATTCACTGTTCAACTCTTCTTTTTTTGGTGAGAAGCATGAAAAAGAGCGAGCCTTGGTTAATTGGTTAATTCGTTTATGACTTCGCTAATTTAAATCGTTGCCATGCCTCTTCTAAATCATCAGCTAGCGAGATTTCGAATTCCATTAGTTCCTTTGTGAGAGGATGATGAAAGGAAAGCTGATGACAGTGTAATGCTTGGCGCTTTAATTTAGTAGTATCTCCATCATATAGACTATCACCTATCAATGGATGACCAATCGAAGAGAAATGAACGCGAATCTGATGGGTTCTTCCCGTTTCTAATTTGATCTCTACTAGCGAAATGTCTTCTAACTCCTCTTTTACTTGATAATGCGTAATAGCTCTTTTTCCAGTAGCTGCAACCACCCTCTTAATAATTGAATCCGGAGCTCGGTCAATCGGGTAATCTAGCACCCCTTTTTTCTCGTTAAGCTGACCAGTAATAATCGCTTGATAACGTCTATTTACTTTTGCTTCATGCTGGTCTTGAAATAAAATGGAATGGCTATAACGATGCTTGGCGATTAATAACAACCCTGATGTATCACGATCCAATCGTGTCACCACATGAACTGTGTAAGGTACTTGCTGTTGGTCATAATGATAAATGATCCCATTCGCAAGTGTATTACTAAGGTGGTGAAAGGAAGGGATAGTAGCCATATACGGCGATTTATTCAAAACCAGCACATCATCATCTTCGTATATAATATCAATCGGAATTGGTTCCGGGATTAATAACTTGCTTCTTTTTTCTGGTGGGAATACAACCTCTACCAGATCATTCTCTGACAATCGATGACGAACGGTAACGCTATTATTATTGACTAACAGTTTACCACCTTCAAATTTAATTGCTGTTAAAATTCTTCGTGATATTCCTCGAACTTGTATTAAATATTCTCTTAACAATAAGCCGTTGTACTGCTTATTTACTTTCCACTTCAATTTATCCACCTACACTATATTATGATCTTTCATCAGAAATAAAGGAGTCGTGCACCCTTTTCCAAAAAGGAAAGGCTCTGAACCTGGCAAAACGAATTTTTTCATCTGAGACGCGACATTCGATACGATCAATATTGGCATACTCCTCTGTATTATGATCTACTGTAATTAACATACTTCTATCATGATATAGTGGCAACAGCTCACATACATGATGCTTCGGTAAAATTAACGGAGAACCAATTGTCCGGAAGACGCGATTATTGATCGAGGCCATCTCCGTAATTTGTAAGGCATTAAGGGACGGATGGAGAATAGCTCCACCTAATGCTTTATTGTATGCTGTACTTCCAGATGGGGTTGATACACATAAACCATCTCCACGAAATCGTTCGAAATGTGCTCCTTTAATATGAACATCCATTGCAACCGTACTATCAATTGATTTGACAGAAACTTCATTTAATGCCACGAATTGTTGATACTGTGCACTATCAACCGGATGGATTTTTATATCTAATAGCGGATATTCCACTACTTCAAAGGGCTTTTTGGCAATTTCAATAATTAATTTCTCCACTTCCTCTGGCACCCAATCTGCATAAAAGCCTAAATGGCCTGTATGAACTCCTATAAACGCGGTGTCTTTTAATCGATGTTTGTACGTATGGAAAGCCTCCAGAAACGTACCATCGCCACCTACTGAAATAACAAGCTCTGGCTTCTCTTCATCATATTCAAGTGAAAAATCCGTTAAATATTGTTTCACTCTCGACTTAATAACTTCTGACTTATTATCACTTCTTGAAAGGATTGCAAAGCGCATGTTATCCCCCTCCATTAGTCATCACTTTCTTTGTTAGTTTTAAAAATTCTTTGTGCTTCTTGAATTTCATCTTTTACTTTGGCCATTTCTTCATCTAATTTAAACGCTGCTTCAGCAGCACGCTTTAGTCTTGTCCTTACTTTTTCAGGCATTCTGCCTTCATATTTATAATTAAGAGAATGCTCATTTGTCGCCCAAAAGTTCATGGCTAATGTTCGAATCTGAATTTCTGCAATAATTTTCCGTTCCCCGTGAATCGTTTCTACTGGATAAGATATAATTAAGTGATAAGAACGGTATCCACTTTCTTTCTTATGATTAATATAATCACGTTCTTCTATTACCTCAAAATCATTGCGTGACTTTAAACGGTCAACGATATCATATATATCATCAACAAATTGACAAACAACACGAACTCCTGCAATATCCTGTAATTCTTCTATATTATCCATATGTATATTTTTACGTTTCATTTTTTCTTTAATACTTGATACAGGCTTAACTCTAGCCGTCACAAATTCAATTGGTGAGTGGCTGGACTCATATTCAAATTGTGATCGCATCCCTTTCAGTTTTACCTTTAATTCTTCAACCACCTGTGCATAAGGTGCCAAGAAGTTTCTCCAATTCATGTCTTGCACCACCTATTGTTTACATTATCTGAGTTTATTTTATCATATATCCTAACAAAGAAGTAATCTTTGCCATTTTCATTATTTTTGCTTTTTTGGCAGAAATCCTTCAAAATATAGAAAGCATGAAAGGATGAGTACAATGACACAAGAAATTGAGATAGAATTTAAAAACCTTTTAACAAATGCAGAATACCAGCAATTAGTTAAACATTTTCATTCCTATCAGATGACGAAAATTGAGCAAAAGAATCACTATTTTGAAACGGCTGATTTTCAATTAAAAAAGCATCATGCTGCACTCCGAATCAGAGAAAAGCAGGGGACATTTCAGTTAACATTGAAGCAGCCTAATCCGAATGGAGCTGGTTTATTGGAGACACATTGTCCTATAACAACCGATGAAGCACAACAATGGATCAATGGGCATATAATTGCAAAAGATGAAGTATCAAAAGCTCTACAAGCCATGCATGTAAATATCCAGGAGTTAATATACGGTGGAATGTTGAAGACAAACCGATTGGAATGCACGTATGATAATACCACTGTTGTCCTTGACCAAAGTCATTATAACGGTTATACCGACTATGAATTAGAATTAGAAGCGGAAGATGAGCAACACGGTAAAACCGTCTTCCAACAACTTTTAACTGCTCATCAAATTCCAAAACGGAAAACCCCGAATAAAATTGAACGTTTTTATCATACACTAAAGATATAGGAAACGCTTTCATTGCAAAACAAATATAACCTGCTATACTGTTCAATAACAGTTGAGTACCTACTGCTAAAAGGATTAAACTACCAAAACACATAAGTTGCTAGTTCTATGTAAACACTGTTACAATATAGTAACATAAAGAGAGAACTATTTAGTAACATGAGATGAAAGGTTTGGAGGAATATGAGAGAAGAAGCGCGCTCCATCTATGAAGCAATTGGTGGACAGGAAAAAATTGATGAATTAGTTGAGGCTTTTTACGCACGAGTGTCTAAACATCCTGATCTAATTCCAATTTTTCCAGATGACTTTACTGAAGTCGCGAGGAAACAAAAACAATTTTTAACTCAATTTTTTGGCGGTCCACCGTTATATATACAAGAACATGGGCATCCTATGATGAGAAAGCGTCATTTACGCTTTCCAATTACTCCGACAAGGAGAGACGCTTGGCTTTCCTGCATGGAGGGTGCACTGGAAGAAGCAAATATTGAGGAACCATTTCGAAGTGCAATGTTTGATCGGCTCACTCTTACAGCCAATCACATGATGAATACGCCTGAAGAGAAAGGAGAATCATTGTGAATTGGAATTCTGCCGGATCTTGGCAACCGCAAGATCGCAACCAAACTGCGCATTATCACTTTATTGATATCTTAAAGAAGCCAATTGAAATATATGTGTTTATTGATCCACTTTGCCCGGAATGCTGGTCTCTTGAGCCATATTTAAAGAAACTTACCATTGAATATGGGCGTTTTTTCACTATAAGAACAGTGCTGAGCGGACAACTAACAAACTTGCATAAAGACAAATTTGAAAAACCACGAAAATTAAAAGATATCTGGGAAAAAACCGCAAGTCGTACCGGTATGAGTTGTGATGGGGATCTCTGGATCGAAAACCCGATTCATTATCCATGGCTCGCTTCCATCGCTATAAAATCCGCAGAATTACAAGGAAAAAAAGCGGGTAGACGTTTTTTACGCAAATTACAGGAGCTTGCCTTTTTAAATAAACAAGATATTTCTCAGGAAGAAGTATTATTGAGTTGTGCTAGAAAGGTTCATCTCGATATTGAAGAATTTCGCGAAGACCTTTGTTCAAAATCGTCAAAAAAAGCCTTACAGTGTGATTTGAAACTTACCAAAGAGATGGACGTTGAATATATTCCTACTATGGTTTTCTTTAATGAGTCAGAAGACGATGCGGGCTTGAAAATTTCTGGTATTTATCCCTATGAAATTTATGTCAAAGTTCTTAAACAAATGCTTCAAAAAGAACCACTTCCAGCGAAGAAACCTAAATTGTTGGATTTCGTATCACACTATGATTTTGTTGGAACAAAAGAAATAGCAGTTGTCTATGATTGGCCCATGGAAAAAGCTGAAAAAGAAATGAAAAAGTTACAACTGAAACAACAAGTTGAAAAAGTACCTGTAAAGTTTGGCTACTTTTGGAAATATGCGAAATAGCAAAGAGGACATGTTACGTAACATGTCCTCTTCTGCTTTACCTATTACTAGATAAGGGATGGGAGAAAGTTTCAGGTCAAACAAAGGGGTTGTTTGTTTTACCTTGTCTTTACTATACCAAGCGTGAAGCCGGATGACAATAGGTTTGTGCACAAATTCACAAAAGTTTCACACTTCTAGATTACAGTGTAGTGTTACGATATAATGGTGCATTTATCAGTCACTTTACGAAAATCTAAAGAATAATATCCATTTTTATTAGCTCCTCTTAGTTCAAACCATGCTCGGACTAACATTTTTCTGATGGCATCAGCAGATTGGACTAATAAAAAATCTCTTGCAAGTCGGTTGGATACTGTATTTCCGCTTAACAAGGCAAGATGAAATAATGGTCGCAGATGTGCATCGTCACTACGTTTACCGCAATGAGGACACTGCCACCGATAACGTTCTCGTTTCATCGCAAAAAGTTCACACGTTATACATGGTACACCTTTTTTCAAATCGTTCCATGAAAGTCCATGTTTTTCCATTAGATTGATCTGATCCTCCACATGACCACTTTTGAGATAATTAACAAGATCCTCTTGTTGCTTTGAACTTATACTATTAACATAATGTTGATCCATTATCTGAATATATAAAGGAAGTGCTTGACTAGTCAGAATTCGATCTTTATGGGGGTAGTTAACTATTTCTAACTTTTCATTAAAATTTGTGAATACACAAACAGTATAAATCGGTGGAATAGGGTGAGGAAAATGATGCAAATATTGCATTAACTGTATTTTTTGTAATTGAACTTGTAAAATGGGATCCGGAAAAATATCGATCTGTTCCTCCTTGTAACGGTGAAGTTGGTGTGAATGAGTATCAAAATGAATAATTCCAGACATATTTTTTACTTCAATGATTAATATATATTTAAGAGAGACTAATATTCTATCCATCTGAAAAAAGTCATGATGTTTTAGTCGTAAACCTTTTATTAAGTGTTTTGCCATGGAGTCCACTCACACGAAAATAATAATCAAGAGAATCTTCTCCAAACAACCCTGATTGATATTTACGGAATTGGCTATGTATGTCGGCATATTGAGGATGATGCGGATTAAGTCGTTCCAGTAATGCCTGATAGCTGGATAGTTTCATCAATTCACTCCTTTAAAGGTGGTGTCGTAATGAAAGTATTACTTTTCGTTCTACCGGTATTTGCGTTTATACTTAATATTTTTGGATTAATGCGAATGATTCCACTCTATTTCACTGTGCCCCTATTATTTGTTACGATTTATATGACCCTTTATTTTTGGCGAGACAGAAAACAATTCAAAGGATTTAAAAAGGCCACCAGATAAGAGTGGCCTTTTATAAAATCTTGAGCATTTAGTGATTAGGACTGACTAATTTTGCTCAGTTTTTCTTAATACCTATTTAATTAACCTGATCTAATAATTTTTCCATTTCATCAAGCTTTTCCTCAAATACCTTCAATGCATTAGTAACAGGAGTTTTTTCTGTCATGTCTACACCTGCTTTTTTAAGCACTTCGATTGGATAGTCGCTGCTTCCTGCTTTCAAGTAACCGAGATAACGTTCTACTGCTGGTTCTTTATCTTCTAATATTTGAGCAGCTAATGATTGGGCAGCTGCATAACCTGTTGCATATTGATAGACATAATAGTTGTAGTAGAAATGTGGGATACGTGACCATTCTAAACCAATTTCTTCATCTACCACCAGGTCATCACCAAAGTATTTTTTATTCAAATCATAGTATAATTCTGTTAAACGGTCAGCTGTTAATGCTTCCCCGTCCTGGGCTAACACATGAATGTTATGCTCAAATTCGGCAAACATTGTCTGTCTGAACACTGTACCACGGAATCCTTCTAAAAAGTGATTAAGCAAGAATAATTTTTCTTTCGGGTCATCCGTTTTTTCCACTAAGTAATTATTCAATAATGCTTCATTACAAGTAGATGCTACCTCTGCAACAAAAATTGAGTAGTTTCCATAACGATATGGCTGGTGTTTATGTGTGTAATAGCTGTGCATCGAGTGACCTAATTCATGTGCCAATGTAAATAAGTTATTTAAATTGTCCTGCCAGTTCATAAGAATGTATGGATTGGTACTGTAGGCACCAGAAGAATACGCTCCACTACGCTTTCCTTTGTTCTCCTCGACATCAATCCAGCGTTCATTGAATGCCCTTTGCATGACGTTTAAATAATCATCACCTAAAGGTTTAAGTGCTTCTGTCACCGTTTCTTGTGCTTGCTGATAGGTAAAGGACATATCGACATCTTTTACTAATGGCGTATACAGGTCATACATGTGCAATTCCTCTACATCTAATACTTTTTTCCGTAAAGCTACATACCGTTTAAGTAATGGTAATCCTTCATGAATCGCTTCAATGAGGTTATCATATACTTTTTCTGGGATATTATTTTTGTTTAAAGCGGCTTGTCTTGCTGAATCATAGTTGCGGATTTTTGCATAGAAATTATCCTTTTTGACAACACCTTGTAAGGTTGAAGCAAACGTATTCCTCAAGCTCCCATATGTTTCATACATTGCTTTGAAGGCATCACGGCGCACACGTTGATCCTTTGATTCAAGAAAATTAATATAGCGGCCATGTGTTAAATCTACTTCATTTCCTTGCTCATCTGTTACAGCTGGAAAGGTTAAATCAGCATTGTTAAGCATACTGAAAGTTTGAGATGGGTTATCTGTTACTTCAGATGCTTCGGCTAATAACGCTTCTTCTTTTTCTGATAAAACATGTGGACGCTGACGATTAATTTCATCTAATGTATGCTTATATAAAGCTAAATCTTCATGCTCTTTAAGATATTGCTCTAATGTCTGCTCGTCCAACTTTAAGATCTCTGGCGTTATAAAACTCATCTTACTGGAAGCCTGTGTAATCAAGTTCTCTGCTTTTCCGTTCATCGCTTGATAGAATGAGTTAGTCGTATCCTGATCATAACGCATATGCGCGTATGTATAAAGTTTGCTCAAACGATCTGATACTTCATCTTGCAATTGTAACAATTGATATACTTTCTCTGCGCCATCGTTTAATGTTCCTTGAAATGCTTCAAATTTAGGTAATAATGCTTGTACCTCTTGCCATTCCTTATCCCATTCATCATCTGTCGCGAAAATATCTTCTAATTTCCATGTTAACTCTTCAGCTATTTCCTCACGTTTCGGTAGTGATTTCTGAGCCTTTGCCATTTGAATTCCTCCTTCTTTTGCTCTTGTGTCTTATTATAACTTATTTACGTATTGTTCATACAGTAGTACGATTTACTTGGTATTTGGTTTCAGAGACCTCCTTTAAAATACCTATACGCACTAATAGCTGTAAATATTCACAAACTGGATGATTTTTAGATTGAATTAACGGAAAATGATCAAAAGGATGGTAATGATCACGGAGAAGATGCATCGCTACATCGATTGTGAAAAACTCTTTTTTTAAGAAGAGGTCAATATAGAGTCTTGATTGCCATATCCATGGTGGGTTTTTCATCCGAAATTGGGTAGTAACAGGAAGATAAATGAAGGAAGGTAAGGTTTGCACATTTAATTGATGAAGATATAACCATTGTCGCCAATTCATCTCTTCTCGTTGATAAGGAGGTACTGGGCGATTACGCCATTGATGTTTCTGTTGTTGCCAATATTTGCGGAATAAATTTTTATGTCGATATCTAGGTTGAAACAGATCATGCCATCTAAGTGAAGTTAACTTGGATATATGCAAGGTCCCAAATGTGTTTGTTTTTGTTAAAAAAATCATATCTTGATAAATGATCAAACGTTTTGTTTCGGAACAGTAATAAAATAAGCTTAGTGGTAATAATGGATGGAATTGATGTAGAAAAGCTTGATCATTGGAAGGAATGGTAAGTGAGTGCGCGCCTTTTCTTTTTAATTTATTGGCTCCGAGTATTCAAATAGGAATAACACCTATGGAACGGTAACCTGCTGTTCTACGACAGATTTCCTGTATCGAAATCGGAGCACATTGATACTCAATCGCAATTTTTTTCTTTTTCACCTCCAAGGAAATATCAGCTCTTTGCTTAATGTTTGGGAAATAATGCTCTAATGTTACTTGATAGCCTCGCGCATGTAACCACAAATAAATATCTTTTTTTCCATTTTCATGATAACTGCCTTCACCAGAAAGACTGCAATTACTTTTCCTGTGATGAGCGAAATGCGGCGTATTCTTCGTCCCCGCCTTAATCATTAACCGCTCATGACAAGCTGGACAAAAAAATTTTTCCTTTCTCATTTGCTTAATTTGATCACGATTCAACTTCCAAAGTGGTACAAGCTCACCAGATTGATTGACTGCTTGCAACATAAAAAATCACCTCCATGTAATTATAATTCTACAAAGAGGTGATTATTCCTGCTTATGAAGCTTTTCCTGGTATCGAATTTTTGATAAAGAAGGCTAAAACAAAGCCTGCAATCGAGATGATACCTGCAACCATAAATGAAACATTGACACCATGGACCATTCCTGCTAAACCATCAGCAGGGATTGCTTGATTCATCATGACGGAAACGAGCAAAGCTGTCCCAAGTGCACCGGACATTTGTCGCATCGTATTATTCATCGCTGTACCATGCGGAATAACATCGTTTGGTAATTGATTCAATCCGGCTGTCGTTACTGGCATCATTACCATTGAGATACCAAACATTCTCACAGCATTCACTGTTGCAATATAAGCAAAACTTGTTTCTGTTGTTAAAATAGCTAGTAAAAAGGTGGTGATCGTGAGTAATCCTAATCCGATCACAGCAAGCCATTTTCCTCCAAAACGATCGAACAGACGTCCAGTGACAGGATTCATTAATCCCATTAATACAGCTCCCGGTAACAATGCTAATCCTGACTCAAGGGCTGTAAATCCTAGGTAATCCTGCATCATAATTGGTAGTATAATGGCCCCACCAATCATGGCTAGAAAGGAGATCATTCCGATAACAGTAGTTAAACTGAACATGCTATACTTAAATATCCGAAATTCCAGGATCGGTTTCTCTAACTTGAATTGACGGCGGATAAAGAAATATAACGTTACTGCTCCTACCACTAATGGTATCAGTACCATTCCACTTAACCAACCATGATTAACATCTCCGGCCATACTAAATCCATATAAAATGCCACCAAAACCTAGAGTAGATAAGATGATTGAAACCGTATCTACTTTAGGGAATGTTTGCTTTGTTACGTTAACTAAAATCTTATTTGCAACAATCAAATCTATTATAGCGATCGGTAACACGACGTAGAATAAGCTTCTCCACGGAAAAGTTTCCACTAACCAACCTGATAATGTTGGTCCAATTGCTGGTGCAAACGCAATAACCATCCCAAATAGACCCATAGCGGTTCCGCGCTTTTCAATTGGGAAAATTAAAAACATGATCGTCTGCATTAATGGCATCATAATACCTGCACCAGCTGCTTGCAATACTCTCCCAATCATCAAAACAGAAAAGCCAGGGGCTACTGCTGCTACCAAAGTACCTACAGCGAAACTTCCCATTGCTGTTAAAAATAACGCTCTAGTTGTAAAACGTTCAATTAAAAATGCTGTAACAGGAATCATAATTCCGTTTACAAGCATAAAAATCGATTGTAACCACTGAGCAGTAGCCGCATCGATTTCTAAATCTTCCATAATATGAGGTAATGCTGTTCCAAGTAATGTTTGGTTTAATATTGCGACAAATGCACCTGACATTAAGACAATCATCAACGGTGTTCGTTTTATCTCTATATCGTTGTTCATACTCTTCCTTCTTTCTATTTTTTACATACAGCATATATCATAACATAATTTATTTCGAAATACGAAATACTTTACAACATTTTTTATTTTTTCACTTCAATATTTATTAGTATGTACTAGATAGAGCCTTATTATTTTTAATTGTTTTTAATAAGAAAAGCGCAGAGTGCCCGCTTAAAAACGTAGCGGCTGGAGCTAATCAACTGAGATAAAGGAATCACTGAGAAAAGCGAACCGATGATGACTTTCGCCTAAAGGCATAAGTGCGACTAAGCCTCTGTTTTCACCAATCGGCAAGTCTTCTTTATCGTAAGGGGATTCGTGAAGTCGCCTAGTTTTTGGGCGCTAGGAGCTAGACATCTCCGAAAATTTTATACTTTCTTGTCCTATAGGAAAAGCGAAAAGTGCCCGCGGAAAGCGAAGTAATTAGTCAGAACTTGCAAATATGCATAAATTATTTCAAAATAACTACTTCGATAAACACGGTCATTGCACTGGTTTTATACTTTCTGGCGTTATGAAAAAGAAAAAAACTAAGCATCATACTGACACTTAGTTTAACGTGCAAAATGTTCACTAACTTGTTCTAGTGCATCTTCTTCAAAGATCACTTTACCGTATTCCTCTACAACGAATACTGTTAGCGCTGATTCTTGACCATATTCTAAAATTTGACTAATTAAGTCCTCTTGCTCATCATCTGTCAAATAATCTTCATCAAATCGGGTAATCAACATGTATTGATTATCATAGTAATATAACTCATCTCGCATTCCAATGGACGATTCAAAAACATGGCTTAATTGAATAATATCTTCTAACTCTTTAAAGTTGACTACTACAACAAAATCCTGACCATATTGGTGTTCCATTTCTGGCATTTCTTTCTCAGTTGGTCCGAATTTCTCTTCTAAAAGAGATTCAATCTTATCATCAACTGGCATATCAATGGTTTTTCCAGACTCAGTTGGTAACTGCAAGTTTTGGCCATCTTTCGAAATTTGCGCTTTTGTTACCACAATTTCCAGACCTTTTTCAAGAGCTTGCACTTGGATCCATAATGGACCATCGATTTGGAAGTCTTCTTCGTTATAATTGACTTCATCCATCACTTGCCAAAAAAGTTGTTCACTCTTCTCACGATTATACCAAATTTCTTCTCGATCAAAGCCACGGTCTTCGATATCCATGTAGGAGATGTAAAATTTAATTGTATTTTCGTTAATTCTTTCTATTTCCATCCTGTAACTCTCCCTTCTTGATAAGTGATTGGGTTGGAAGGGATCACTGTTCATCTATCTAAACCCTTATTAACACAAATACCCTTTTGGTCATCCTATCTTATTAAGAAAAGTGCAAAGCGCCCGATTAGAAACGTAGTGGCTGATCGAATCAACTGAGATAAAGGAATCCCGGTGAGTTTACGAACCGATGATGACTTTCGCCTAAAGGCATAAGTGCGACTAAGCCTCTGGTTTCACCAATCGGCAAGTCTTCTTTATCGTAGGGCGATTCGTGAAGTCGCCTAGTTTCTGGGCGTTCGGAGCTAGACAGCCTCCCAATTTTTTATACTTTCCTTTTTAAAAGGATGTTACCTCTATTGTATGATAATTACTCCTTATTTGAAAACATAAAAACCTAAATATTTAAAATTGGACTTGAAACATTGTATTAATTATAGATTGTAGCTTATTATACCCTATTTGTCACTAGTTAATTGCTTCAATTTCGCAAAAAGCACATTACAATTTATTAACAACTGCTTTAATAAAAAAGCAGACCTCAAAATAAGATCTGCTTTTCCTTTTAGTTTACCATTCTTTGTGCTTCTCTTAATTGGAATGTACGAACTGTACGTGGTAAGAAGCGACGAATTTCATCTTCGTTGTATCCAACTTGTAGTCTTTTCTCATCTAGAATAATTGGTCTTCTCAATAATCCAGGATTATCTTGAATCAATTGGAATAAATCTTTTAATGGAAGCTGATCCAAGTTTACATTTAATTTCTGGAATACTTTAGAACGAGTTGAAATGATCTCATCTGTTCCGTCTTCCGTCATTCTTAAGATTTCTTTAATCTCATCAAGCGTTAATGGTTCTGAGAAAATGTTGCGTTCTGTAAATGGAATATCGTGTTCCTCTAACCATGCTTTCGCTTTACGACATGATGTACAACTTGGCGAGGTATAAAGTGTTACCATGTAACTTCACTCCTCAAAATGAATTAATTTATAATATTTAGATGCTTGTCACTTACACCTTTTATTACTTTAAAATGAGTTTAATCTATCATCTATGTACTAAGTATACTATATCTTGTAGTGGAATGATAGGGGGTTATGTGTTTTTCTTCACTTTTTACATATCTTTACCGTTACCAAAAGTATTCCCTTACCGTTCCTCCCTAAACACCATTTTAGAACTTTATTTATTTTTTTCTTCTTGTTGTTTATCTAATACATCAAAAATATCAGTCGCTTCCCGGTCACCATCATAGGTTAACACTTCATCAACAGGCTGATAGGATTTTCCGTAAATTTCTTCATCCTTATAAGTATGAATATCTTCGTACATCCGTTTCATTTGCTCATAAATTTCTTCTTCATTTTCTCCAGTTGGTGACCAATATAAAATTTCTAATGAATTAGCCTCATCAGTTGCCAAGGACTTTCTTGTATAACCAATGGAAACCGCATGCTTAAACCCTTCTCGTTGGTAGAAGCGTAATCGCTTAGTTGAATCACTATCTTGATAATCATAAGGTTCGACTTCTAAAATAATCGGTTTATTTTTTTTCTTTAACTTTTCGATAAGTTTATGACCAATTCCCTGTCCACGTGATTCCGTCGATACATAGACATAGTCAATAAATAGAAAAGTTGGAAACTCAGCATACATTAATACGTGATGTGGTCCTTCATCTTTATAATAAACATCTCCTTTTTCTTTTAATAGCAATTCCATATGTTGTTTTGACTTCATTTCCTCTACAGGGAAATATTGCTTTAATTTCTCGTACCAGTTCATAAACTAATCTCCCCTTTAATAGTGTCTTTCCTTAATGCATAGAATCACTTTCATTATACCCTCTTTTGCTATAATTAATCGCAAAAAAGAACATTCCATCCATTCTACTCAATAGAAAAGACCTCACATTAGTGAGGCTAATCTAATGGTGTATAATCGACTCCTTCAGTATATGAATTCCCAGCATTCCAAATTAGAAATTCATCAATACCATTCTCGTTTAAAGCTTTTATCTGTGCTTCCACTTCTTCCACCCCATACTGGAAAGTTGGTCCACTATAGAGCCAAGGAGCTTCAAAATCTTGAATCCATGGCCTAGATACAGGTGGATTATCTAGTGCACCTAACACTTCATTTTCCACTTTGGCATATTCATTGACAAGTTTGTATGGTTCTTGATCCGGTTTATCAATTCCAAAATAAGGTGTCCAATGACTAGGGTAAATCATCGATGAAATTATATCGACATTATCTGCAATTCTAGAGAAGTTTTGGCCAATACCTGGTGTTTCTTCCAGTGTTGCCGCATAACCAAATATGTCAACTGATACATCAACATTATAGGATTCTAATTCTTTCTTCGCATAGGCAACAAAATCTGTCACAGCTTCTACTCTTTTTTTAATGTCGTCCAGTTCGACATCTTTATAATCACCTTGGCCATATTCTAATTCCTTATCACGCTTTTCAAAGCCTTCTGGGAAACGAACATAATCAAATTGGATTTCTTTAAAGCCAAGTTCTGCAGCCATTTTGGCGATCTCAACATTATATTCCCACACTTCTTGTTGAAAGGGGCTTACAAAGGATTCTTTTTTACCATTTTCCCAAACTTCGCCATTTTTTGTGAATGACAGGTCTGGTCTTGCTTTTGCTAAAACAGAATCTTTAAATACAACAACACGCGCTATTGGGTAAATTCCTTCCTCTTCAAGTGTTTTTAAGACTTCTTTTGGATCACTCATAAAATTTTGAGCAACCCCTTCATATGGCAACTCTTCCTCGGGTTCATACGTAAGATACCCATGATCTTCTTTAATGTCGATTACCATCGCATTTAGATCGGTTGAATCAATAAGATCCAATAATTCCTCGAAACGGCTGCCACCAGCAGAATGTCCGGTTACATAGATACCTCTAACCGCATCTGGATATTCAAATTGTAAATCAGAAACAAACGAAAATCTTGCTAATGCTTCTGGTAATTCGTGAATAAATAACTCTGTTTCCTTCTTCTTATGAGCTTGCGCTTGCAGTGTATCTCCTTCTTCTTCAGCGCTTACTGTTGTTGTGATTGCCACTAACATAAGCATTGCAATCATCATGCTGACTGACCATTTTATGTACTTACGCATATACCATCAAACTCCTACAGCAAAATTTATGTATAACTTTATTATATAGAATTTCTGTCCTCTTTTGTTAATATTCGTAGAAAAATTCTTAAAAATGATGGAATTTGGTTCTTTTATCTTAATCTTACTTCATAATAACGGTAAATATACCTAGTTTTATGTTGATTCACTTATTGGCGATGGTTAAGATGAAAACAAACCCAGGGACACTAGTCACTGGGCACTGGTCCAAATGATTAAGCTTTTATTATTGATTGCCTGGGTACGCTTTATATGTTTCTTCGTTACATAATAACCAATGGCCTTGTTTCACTTCTCTAAATTTAGCATTGTCCGCATCATGTTGTGCGGGATCATAAATCGTCCGCTCACGGGTACGCTCAAAATCTGGATCCGGCAACGGAATCGCTGATAAGAGGGAACGTGTGTATGGGTGCAATGGATTTTTGTATAACTCGTCACTGTCTGCAAGCTCTACTATTTTACCAGCATACATTACTGCAATACGGTCACTAATATATTTAACCATCGAAAGGTCATGTGCAATGAAAAGGTATGTCAGCCCATGTTTTTCCTGCAATTCTTTCATTAAGTTAACTACTTGGGCCTGGATTGAAACATCCAACGCAGAAATTGGTTCATCGGCAATAATAAATTCAGGATCAACTGCTAATGCTCTCGCAATCCCGATACGCTGACGTTGTCCTCCACTGAACTCATGAGGATATCGAGTCGCATGTTCTTTATTTAAACCAACTGTATCTAAAAGGTCTTCAACTCGCTTTGTTTTTTTCGCTTCATCTTTGATTAACCCATGAATTTCAATACCTTCTAAAATAATTTCTTTTACCGTCATCCTTGGATTCAAGGATGCATATGGATCCTGAAATATCATTTGCATTTGACGGTTAAATTGCTTCAAATCTTTCTTTGACTTACGCCCATGAACATCAATACCATTAAATTTTACTTCACCACTTGTTGCATTATATAAGCGTATGATCGTTCTTCCAGTTGTTGATTTTCCACAACCAGACTCTCCAACTAAACCAAATGTTTCCCCACGATAGATGTCGAAACTGACACCATCTACTGCTTTAACAATACGCTTTCTTCCTGCTTGGAAATATTGTTTTAAATTTTTGACTTCTACAATCTTTTCTTCATTCATCATCGATTCTCCTTCCCAGCAGAAAGGTTCCCTTTTGCGATACCTTTCATTCGCTTTTTCACTGCTTTAGGAGGTTCCACATCAGGTGCATCACCATGTAGTAACCATGTTGCCGCATAATGTGTACCTGATACCTTAAACATCGGCGGTTCTTCTTCCAAGTCAATTTGCATAGCATATTCGTTACGAGCGGCAAATGCGTCCCCTTTTGGTGGATTGATTAAATCCGGTGGTGTACCTGGTATTGCCATTAATTTCTCGTCATCACTATCTACTGTTGGCATCGAACCAAGTAACCCCCATGTATAAGGGTGTTTAGGATGGTAGAAAATATCATCGACTGTTCCTATTTCCACAATTTTACCTGCATACATAACCGCTACACGATCCGCTACATTGGCTACTACTCCTAAATCATGAGTAATAAATATAATAGAAGTTTCCATTTTCCTTTGTATATCTTTCATAAGTTCTAAAATTTGTGCTTGAATTGTTACATCAAGTGCTGTTGTCGGTTCATCTGCAAGCAATACTTTTGGATTACAGGCTAGCGCAATTGCAATCACAACCCGTTGTCTCATACCACCTGAGAATTGATGTGGGTACTGATTCATACGGCTAACTGGATCGGGTATCCCTACTAATTCCAATAATTCAACAGCACGATTGCGAGCTTCTGATTTCGATAACTTCTGATGTAAAACCAAACTTTCCATAATCTGTTTTCCAATTTTCATTGTTGGGTTTAAGGATGTCATCGGGTCCTGGAAAATCATTGATATATCCTTCCCCCGTATTTTCTGCATCTCTTTATCGGAAAGTTTTGTTAAGTCTTTTCCCTCAAATAGAATTTCACCTTTGGGAATGTGGCCAGCTGGCTTCGCAACAAGTCCCATCAAAGCTTTGACTGTTACGGATTTACCAGAACCTGATTCCCCGACAATTGCCAGTGTTTCACCTTTCTCAAGTGTGAAATCCACACCTCTTACCGCTTGAACCGTACCACCATAAGTATCAAAGAACACATGTAAATGACGAACATCTAAAATGGGATCCATCTTCTCTCCCTCACTTTCTCATCTTCGGATCTAATGCATCTCGTAATCCATCCGCTAAAATATTAAATCCAATCATTAATAAGGAAATAATCACAGCTGGGTAAAGCAGCATATATGGAAATACTCTATAATCATCAAAGGCTGTATCGATAAGAGTTCCTAGTGATGCGATCGGTGGTTGCAGGCCTAAACCAATAAAACTTAAAAAGGCCTCAAAGAAGATTGCACTAGGAATCGTAAACATCGTATTAATAATGATCATACCTGTCACATTTGGTATTAAGTGTTTCATCAATATCCGTTTATCATTTGCACCTAATGTTCTTGCCGCTAAAATGAACTCTTGTCCTTTTAATTTTAGTACTTGCCCACGTACAATACGTGCCATACCAATCCAACCTGTTATTGTTAAGGCAATCGTAATGGCAATTAATCCCGGTTTCAATAAAATGATCATTAAAATAACTACAACTAAATTTGGTATTCCGGAGAGAATTTCAATAATTCGTTGCATGATATTATCTGTTCTGCCACCATAATAACCAGATATTCCACCATAGATAACACCAATTACCATATCAATCATCGCTGCAAGAAAACCAATATATAAAGAAATTTGTGTACCATTCCAGATACGTGTCCATAAGTCCCGCCCCATACTGTCGGTACCAAACCAAAAATATTGATCTTCTAATCCTCGCGCTGCATAAATATCTACTTCCATTGCAACCGTTACATAACCATCTTCACTTTCTTCTTTCGTGATTACTACTTCTGTGTCTTGCACATACTCTTCCTCTATTTCATATCCAGCTAACCCACGTTCTATCGCCTCTTCTTCGGTTGCGCCTTGCACTTCATATGTTTGCATACCATCGAAGCCGATCGCTTCTAATCCTTTTACCTTCGGAGGCAAATAGGCAGCATCATAATTCGCACCTTCATTGGAGTATTCATTCATAAATGGTCCAATGAAAGCAATTAAGATGATAAAGACGATTACGATTAATCCAGTAATAGCGCCTGTATTTTTACAAAGTCGGATCCAAGCATCCTTCCAAAAGGAAAGTTGCGGACGTGAGAGTTCTTCATTGACATCATCTGGTAAATGGACACGTTCGAACTTTTCCGCGTTATACTTCTTTGTACCATTGTCCATTAGTCCTTCCCTCCTGTAATACGGATTCTTGGATCTATCATTCCATACAGTAAATCGACAATTAATATTACCAAGATAAATAATACTGAAAACAGCATGGTTGTCCCCATAATAACAGGATAATCATTAACACTAATCGAACGAACAAATTGTTCACCAATTCCCGGTACAGCAAAAATTTGTTCAATCACTAATGTACCCGTCATTAAACTAACGGTTATGGGGCCTAATACGGTAATAACAGGTATTAAAGCATTTCGCAATGCATGTTTAAACATAATACTTGAATTTGAAACACCTTTTGCTCGTGCCAATTCAATATAATCAGACCCTAATACTTCAAGCATCTCAGTTCGCATAAAACGTGCACAGATCGCCATTGGAAATATCATCAGCGATATCGTAGGTAGTACCGTATAAATCGGTCCCTCCCAAAAGGAGGGCGGGAAAATTCTCCATTGTACTGCAAAGTAATATTGCAAGAGCCCTGCGAATACAAATGATGGTATGGATATCCCTATAACAGCTAAAACATTGGAAGAGTAATCAACCCAAGTGTTATGTCTAATCGCAGCTATCATCCCTAAAATAATTCCTAAAATAGAACCAATAATTAAAGCTTGTGCACCTAAATGTGCTGATGGACCAATTCGATCCAGTATTATGTCTGTTACCGATCGATTATCATATTGAAACGACACGCCTAAATCACCTTGTACCATTCCAAGCATGTATTTGGCATACTGTACAGGTACAGGATCATTTAATCCGTATTCCTCTAGTAATATTTGCTCCTGTGCTTCTGTCATTTTGCCACCAAGTTCGTTAAACGGAGAGCCAGGAAGTAACTGCATGAGAAAGAATGTCGCTGTTGCAATAACAAACAATGTAATAAACATATAAACCAGTCGTTGTAAAATATATTTGGCCAATGCTTCCACCTCCTATATTATAAGTTCACTTTAATCTTAGTTAAAAATTCTAATAATCCCTTGATCTAAGTTTTATTCGTTGAACATGGATGTGTAAAAAAGAGCATAGCTCAGGCAGACCTAGGCTATCCCCTCCTTTACCTTGCTATACTATAAAATATGACTATGAACAGTGAGGATTTTGCCCCCACTGTTCATCAGTCTTAAATGTTACTTAACAATATCCACATATTTAAAGCTGTAGTCGTTACCGAACGGGTTTAATGATTCCATACCTTTTAAATAATCTTTAGCAAGTACTGAAGTTTTACGCTGCATAATCGGCCCAAGAGCTGCTTCTTCTAACGCAATTTTTTCTGCGTCTTGCATTGCTTCGAATCGTTCTACAGGGCTTGTTGCTAGCTCTCCTTTTGCTGCTTCTACAAGTGCATCATACTCTTCGTTAGAATATCCAATATCGTTATTTTCTCCATCTGTTACCCAAAGATCTACGAAAGAAATAGCATCTTTATAGTCAGGACCCCAACCGGATACTGCTAATTCATAATCTTGTTCACGCATAATTTCTAATTGTTGTGCCCATGGAACATTGTTCGCTTCAATCGTTAAGCCTTCTAAATTGGTTTCTAGTTCTGTTTTCATGAATTCACTAATATTTTTAGCAACATCACTATCCCCACTTAAGAAGGATAAAGTCACTTCGTCAAACCCTAGTTCTTCTTTTGCGGCTTCCCAAAACTCCTGTGCATCTTCCACGTCATAGGCTAAAACATTACTACCTGTTTGGAAATCTTCTCCTGTTTCTGGATGCTCAACAAAGCCTTCCGGAACAAAGAAATTAACTGGTGTTGAATCATTACCATAAACCACATCAATATACGCTTGTTTATCAAACGCTTTAGCTAATGCTTTTCTAAAGTTAAGGTTTTGCATATATTCGCTCGCAGTTTCTGAATCTTGATTAAACTTCAACCAGAAGACACTTGTTTCCGTAAGAGAAAGAAATTCTGGACTTGTTTGATTATCTTGTACCTGTGCACCTGACAAGGTAACACGGTCTAATTCACCTACTTCATAGTTTGAAAGTGCTGTATCTGCATCTTTAATTACTTTTACTGAAATACCGTCTAATGCCACATTTTCTGCATCCCAATAAGTTTCATTTTTCTCAAATTCCCAACCTGCTTCAGCCTCCCATTCTGTCATTTTAAATGGACCGTTTGACAGAATATTATCAGGGGACAGGGCGAAGTCATCACCTTGTTCCTCAACAAATTCTTTATTCATCGGTAAAAATGTTGGAAAAGCGGCATATGATTCGAAATAAGGTACCGGTTTCTCTAATTCAACCACAAATGTATGATCATCTGGAGCACTTACACCTAATTCAGATGGGTCTAATGGTTCTACATCAGATTCATCATCTTCTGTTACATAGATTTCAGCAGCATTTTTCACTTTGCCATTCATTAAGTAATTAGCATAAAATGAACCGTTGCCCGGATCAATAGCACGTTGCCATCCGTAAACGAAATCGTGTGCAGTTACTGGTTCTCCGTTTTCCCATTGTGCATCTTCACGTAAGTGGAAAGTATACGTTAATCCATCTTCACTTATTTCTGTTTCATCTTTCTTTGCAATACCGGAAACTATTTCACCCTCAGGCGCCAGACGATACAAACCTTCATACACGGTATCAGTGTATTGAATGGATACATTATCCTCGGCAAGAATCGGATCCATAGTAGGAATATCTGAAGTAGATGCAATTCGCAGAACTTTTTCGCCTTCTTCTTCTTCCCCTTCGCTTTCACTTTCACCATCTGTTTCATTTTCTTCCACATTGTCCGTGTCCGTTTCGTCCTCTTCTGCACTATCGTTTTCAAAGGAACACGCAGCTAGTACTAATCCAAGAACAAGTGCTAACACTAACAACCACCATTTGTTACCTCTCATCTCAATACCCCCTATATATTTTTTATAAAACATTAAAACTTGTACTCTTGAATACTGAGAATATCCACTAATATTAGCTGTAATCTGTCAATTATTGTTCTTATAATATTGCTAATCTTAAGCAAATATCTCATAATTAAAAAAGGAAAGGAGACAATTTCTCATGAAAAAATGGCTCCAGCATGTAACTCTAATATTTGCACATTGTTTAGTATGTCTACTATTAGTCATATTATTTACACGTCATGCTTCATTACTGGACTACATCAATATTACTTTTTATATCGGGACATTTTATATAATGATAGGACTATTACTTTATGTAATATCAAAGAAATTCTTTGATATCACAACTCTTAGTTTTAGAAAAGTGATTACTAGAGTGAACAACCAGAAAAATGGGCACAGCAGCTTTGAAGAACATCCATTACCTTCTGACAGAGTTAATACGAATTGGGTAACTTTCTTTATTATTCAAGGAGGGACTCTACTAGGAATTATGCTAATATTATTTATATTTTATTATTAGATTTTAAAAGTATGTTAATTTCTAATAATTTTTGTAAAAATAACAATGTGGAAGAATATTTACAAGGAATGTGGATTTTACATGTATACAGTGAAGTGAGTAATTTTGCTAAAATAAGGGCATCTTATTTTACTCAAGAAAAATCTTTGTATTTTTAACTCTATATTAAAGAATAGAACTCAAAATGAAACAACACACCATCTAAATAGCCAATGACTACAAATAGATCAGTCGAAATCTAACAATAAATCAATGAACATTTATTTCATTTTACTAATATCCACTGATTTCTTACATAAAACTGTCAGATAATCTTACGTTTTTTCAAAATCACTATTTCGTTTAATACGGTCAATGTGCTGATTTTATACTCTCCATATATAAGAAAAGCGCAGAGCGCCCGATTAGAAACGTAGCGTCTGGAACGAATTTACTGAGATAAAGGAATCACGGTGAGTTTACGAACCGATGATGACTTATCGTAGGGCAATTCATGACGTCGCCTAGTTTCTGGGCGCTCGGAGCTAGACATCTGCGCAAAATTTATACTTTCTTATCTTATAATAAAAACTGAGCAAAATTCGCTCAGCCCTTATGACTAAAAAGCTAAAGGTTTACCATTTCTCTAGCATCCATTTTGAAATATTTGAACAGCCTTATCACCTCTCCGGCTGCCCACATTCCTTTCCGTGGGGTTTGCCCTTCAGCTAACTTTTTCGAGCAAAACCCGCTCAAAAAAGTGGATCTTCAGGTCAAACAATTTCCACAGGAGTGAAAGTGGGCGGCCTTCGCTAAGTTCTGCTCTACAACTCTAGCATGAAGTAACATTGCTGCTTTTATACTTATGGATAGCGGTTCTTGCTCTTATCTATTTTATAAAATTCAACCTATTACTTCTGACTAGAATTGTTGCACATTCTCATAGCGGAGACTAATTACGTAGACTCCTGCGGGAATAGCGCGAGCCGAAAATCCACTTTGCAAAATGTTTTTCTTTGCAAAGTTAGTTGAGGCCGTGCCCGCGGAAAGCGAAGTAATTAGTCGGAGCGTTGGCAAACACACATAAAATATGTCAAAATAACTACTTCGTTAAACACGGTCATTGCGCTGATTATATACCTACTTGTCCTAAAATAAAAGCCTTGGAGGGGATCCAAGGCTTTAAAATAGTATTTCATAAAAACAAGCAAAGATGATCTAGTGATTTATTCAGGAATGTAAGGTAAATCTCGATTTTTAGGAACGTTAATCACATGTGTATCGGTATATGCGAGAATTCCTTCTTTCCCATATTCACGTCCTATTCCTGATTGTTTCACTCCACCAAATGGGAAGCGGACATCAAGTCCTTGAACGGCTGCCGTATTAATCATGGTAGTACCAGCCTGAATATGCTTCGCAACATCTATGGCATGCTCTTCTTTCCCCCAGACAGAACTAGTTAAGCCGAAAATACTGTCATTTGCAAGTTCTATTGCATGCTGATCATTTTCAAAAGGTAAGATCGGTACGGTTGGCCCAAACTGTTCTTCGACAACGATGGGGTCGTTTTGATCTGCACCTAAAACGACTGTAGGCTGCATGAAATAACCTTCTTCAAATAATTCCTGATCAAGGATCGTACCTAATTTCACTATTTTAGCTCCCTTGCCTGCAGCATCGTCCACTAAGCTTTGAACATATTCTGCTTGCTTTTGGTTATTAACCGGTCCCACCGTTACATTATCATCAAAAGGGTCTCCAACCTTTATCCACTTATTAGCGGCTTCTATATACTTTTCAACAAACTGATCATAAATCGATTGGTCCACATAAACTCTTTTTGCAATCATGCAAATTTGTCCAGCAGTAAGGAAATTAGAAATAACTAATCGTCGCATTGCTCTTGCATCATTTATATCAAAATCACTTAAGACAATGGCTGCATCGTTTCCTCCTAACTCTAATGTCATATGTTTAATAGTGTCCGCTGCCGCCTTCATGATGTGTTTGGCTGTTTCCGTTCCTCCAGTAAAGGCAATCTTTGCGATTTTTGGGTTGGATGTTAATTCAACACCAACATCTGCTTCCCCGTGTACCATGTTTAATACTCCTGGCGGAAATTCGTCTGCAATGATCTCAACAACTCTACTAACGGCAAGGGGTGCTAAGGGACTTGGTTTTAAAACCATCGTGTTTCCAGCCAATAAAGCTGGTGCTATCTTAATAGTAGAAAGGGAGATAGGATAATTCCAAGGTGTGATTGCAGATACTACACCGATAGCATCTTTTGCAATAATCGTCTTTCCGTTATCGTGTTCTTGCACCTCGTTTTTTAATACTTCTTTGACATTATCACATGCATATTCCATCCACATCAGTGAAACACCAATTTCACCTTCGGAATCATAAAGCGCTTTTCCATGCTCACGTGATAATAGTTTTGCAATTTCAGGTGTGTTATCTTTAATTTTCTGAATCGCCCTTCTCATACGTTCAACCCGATCATCAATAGACGATTCTCTCCAAGTTATAAAGGTTTCGTGTGCTACATCAATAGCTTTTATAGTATCTTCCACTGTATTAACTGGTGCATACCCTACAATTTCATTCGGATGTGTAGGATTTTCTCGTGCCTCCTGTTTCTCGGCCTTATACTTTTCTCCATTGATAATAGCATCTATTATAATCTCGTTTTCAGCCATAGATTTTTCTCCTTTCATGTTGAAATGTTATTATAGTTATTCCCCGTTACTCATAGAATCATGCATCATATAACTGTTCCATTAAGCAATCTTTCAACTTTGTCTTACAAGTGTTATGATAATAGAAAGCGATTGAAAAAAATGAATATGTTAATAAGAGAAATTATTTCTTACATGTGATAAAATCAATTACGTATATGTCGAAATAAATGTAACAATGAATAATGAAATCGTAAAAAATATACATACAGATTTATAGAGGTGAAGTAAAGTGAACACAATTTTTTCAGGTATTCAACCGAGTGGTAGTCTAACATTAGGAAATTATTTAGGTGCAATGAAGCATTTTGTCTCCCTGCAAGAAGATAACCAATGTTATTTCTGTGTAGTAGACCAACATGCCATTACTGTGCCACAAGACAGATTAAAATTACGCGAAAACATTAAATCCCTTGCAGCATTATACATAGCTTCTGGCATTGATCCAGACAAATCTGTTCTTTTTATTCAATCAGAAGTGCCCGCTCATACACAATTGGGTTGGATGCTACAAACGATCAGTTACATAGGCGAATTGGAACGCATGACCCAATTCAAAGATAAATCCAAAGGAAAAGAAGCAGTATCTGCTGGTTTATTAACTTATCCGCCGCTAATGGCTGCAGATATTTTACTGTATAATACCAACATTGTCCCTGTTGGTGATGATCAAAAACAACACTTGGAATTGACACGTGACTTAGCTCAGCGTTTTAACCATCGCTACAATGACATTTTTACAATTCCGGAAATTAGCATTCCTAAAGTTGGTGCACGTATTATGTCCTTACAAGAACCAACGAAAAAAATGAGTAAATCAGATGATAACCAGAAAGCTTCTATTTTTATGCTAGATACAGAAAAACAAATTGAGAAGAAAATTAAGAGTGCCGTTACTGACTCTGATGGTATTGTTCAATATGACAAAGAAAATAAACCAGGAATCAGTAATTTATTAACTATTTATGCAAGTTGTACAGGTGAATCAATTAAAGAACTAGAACAAAGATATGAAGGTAAAGGTTATGGGGAATTTAAACAAGATACTGCTAATGCTGTGATTGAGACACTACGTCCGATCCAAGAACGGTATAACTCACTAATTGAATCAGATGAATTAGATGCCCTACTTGATCAAGGTGCTGATAAAGCTAACTTTGCTGCAAATAAAATGTTACGTAAAGCGACAAAAGCAATGGGGCTTGGGCGAGTACAAAAAAAGAAAAAATAAGCAAAAAGAGAACCCTGCTTCTATGCTAGCATATAAAAACCTTGGAGACCCTAACAGCTCCAAGGTTTTTAAAGTTTTTAAGAACGTAATGATTTAGTTGAATATGGTTGGTGCTCCCGCTCCCATATGTCTTCATAAAAAGCTTGGCCTTTAATAATTTGCTTGCAAAAAACTTCATGTTTTGTACTCCACCCGGTCACTAAATCGTTGTAAAGCTTTTCCCATGCTTCATTAAACGTCATTCTTTTAATGGAGTGATACTGCTCTGGGGCCCATTCAGTTAACCAGTATCTTACTTCTTCCAGACAATGAGTGACTTCTAACTGATCCAAAGCAATCATTAATAATTGTTTTAATTGACGCTCTCTTCTCGTCAAACCTACCATATATTCTGGCGGTAATGATAAAATGTGAAATTCTTTATCCGTATGGTTAGGTATTGAATATGTCTTGGCGGTTCGTCCCTCAATCAGATCAAACACTAACCGCTCCTGACGTGGGATTAGTCTGCTTTTTCGAATCGGTATATGATATCCCATTGTATCAAATGCTAGAATCGATGAACCGTTCGTGATGACGCAAGCATAATCAAGCTGTTGCCGTTCTTGATTTTTGCGAATGTAGGCACGTTGATAAATTTGATCTAACATAGGTTGAGGTATATCTTGCAAATCGTTTTCAATGTATTGAAAGGTTTTGTCATCGATGAAGAGTATCGGAGCTTGATCTAGAATTTCAATACCGTCTGATTTTCTCCATTCATGGAAGGGACATACATTATAGCCGTTTTCTTCTCCTTCAAACCAATTGACCCATACATCATGTAAATACAACATATGACGAACCCTCACTTTGACTAATCTGTTTTATCAAACAGTATGACCAATACACGATAATTTATTCTTTTCTTGTTATTATTTAACAGAAAATAGTGTCATCCTTTGAACAGATATTCCCATAAAAATAAGGCCAAGGAGGAAGAAATAACATTCAATTTTGGTTTGAACAATGGCAAGATAGTCGAAAAAAGACAAACCAGCTGGTATAAAATTCAGATAAAGAATGATCGAAACGCCACCCGATATAGATAATCCAAATCCAATTAAAAAAAGCAACAGATAAATCACCACAACCCGCCCCTTAACCGCTTTATACTAATTTATATGTACAAGCCTCTAAACTATGACAATAGGACGTATATTGGTTATTGACAGCATAAGAAAAGCGAAACGGTCAGCCGTAGCGGTTGACTGCACTAGCTAGCTTTCAAAATAGCAACTCCATATGTATAGCTATTCTTGCTTCTTAAAATATACGTGTTGAATCACCTTTTCCTATCATACTTGCTTATAAAAGTTGTGATATCAATGGTTATATACTTCCTTATAAGTAAGAAAAGAGGACAGGTACTCCTGTCCTCTTTCATAGATATTATTGATATTTTTTGAATGCGAGTGTTACGTTATGACCGCCAAAACCTAATGAATTACTAATGGTGATGTTGATATCTTTTTCGATCGCTTCATTTGGTACATAGTTAAGATCACAAGCTTCATCTGGTGTTTCGTAATTAATCGTTGGTGGTAAAATACCGTCTTGAAGAGCTTTTACACATGCAATCGATTCTATCGCACCAGCTGCTCCTAATAAATGTCCTGTCATGGATTTCGTCGAGGAGACATTCATCTTGTATGCATGTTCGTTGAAAACTGTTTTGATCGCTTGTGTTTCAAAGGAATCATTGTACTCCGTACTTGTACCATGCGCATTAACATAGTCTACATCTTCAGGAGATATTTCTGCACTATCTAGCGCTTGCTGCATTGCGCGTGCTGCTCCTTCTCCTTCAGGTGCTGGTGATGTAATATGGTACGCATCACCAGATGCGCCATAACCTACAATTTCAGCATAAATGGTAGCGCCACGTTTTTCAGCAGATTCTAAAGATTCTAGGATTAAAATACCTGCTCCTTCTCCCATGACAAATCCATCACGGTTCTTATCAAAAGGTCTACTTGCTGTATTTGGATCTTCATTAAAAGACAATGCTTTTGCTGTTGAGAAGCCTGCGAAAGCCATTGGTGTTAATGGTGCCTCTGCTCCACCTGTGATCATGTAATCGGCATCCCCACGTTCGATAACTTTAAAAGCGTCACCGATTGAATTTGCCCCTGACGCACAAGCAGTTACGGAACAGTTATTGATCCCTTTTGCACCTAATTGAATCGACACTTGACCAGCAGCCATATCCGGAATTAGCATCGGTACAAAGAATGGACTAACCCGACGATAGCCTTTATCAACAAATTTTCTAAATTGCTCATCATACGTTGCCATTCCACCAATACCAGAGCCAATCCATACACCTACACGGTTAGCAATATCATCAGTAATTTCTAGATTAGCATCTTCTACCGCCATTTTAGCGGCACCTACTGCGTATTGTGTAAATAAGTCCATGCGTTTTGAATCTTTTTTCTCCATATAATTGGTTGGGTCCCAATCTTTTACCTCACCAGCAACTTTTGCCGGAAAATCATCTTTATTGACCTTTGTCACATAATCGATTCCCGAAGTCCCAGATTTTAAATGATCCCAAAATTGAGCGACAGTATTTCCTAATGGTGTCACGGCACCCATACCAGTAATAACCACTCGATTTTTACTCATATCGATTCCTCCCTATTTTTCTATTTTCCCCATTTTAATGCTACAGCGCCCCATGTTAAACCTCCACCGAAGCCAACTAAGACGACCAAATCGTTATCCTTTATTTTATCGTTTTTAACTCCTTCAGATAAAGCAATAGGTATCGAAGCAGCTGAAGTATTACCATATTTATTAACGTTGACTGCCATTCGATCCTCTTCAATACCAAGCCGTTGTCTAGCAGCTTCCATAATGCGAATATTTGCTTGATGTGGAATTAAATAATCAACATCTTCTTTAGCATAACCTGCTTTTTCCACCACATGTACTGATGATTCTGGCATTTGTCGTACCGCAAACTTAAAAACTTCTCGACCATTCATAAAAATATAGTCGTCATTTTGTTCTAAATGCTTGCCACCACTACCATCAGCACCTAATTCAAAGGTTAGCACACCTTTATCTTCACTTACAGGTCCCATTACTGCAGCACCTGCACCATCTCCAAATAAAACACATGTATTGCGGTCTGTCCAATCAGTGATTTTCGATAATTTGTCCGCACCGATTATTAAAACATGTTTATAAGCACCTGTTTCAATGAATTGTTTTGCCGTAATGACACCGTACATAAAACCTGCACACGCAGCACTGATATCCATTGCTGCAGCCTTTGTTGCACCTAATCGTTCTTGCAGTTTACAGGATACTGTAGGAAAAGGTTGATCTGGTGTAACAGTTGCAACTAAAATCAAATCCAAATCTTCCCCTGTAATTTGCGCTTCCTCTAAAGCTTGTTCTGCTGCTTTAAATGCCATATCTGATGTATCTTCATTGTCATGAGCGATTCTTCTTTCTTCAATTCCAGTTCTTGTGCGAATCCACTCATCACTTGTATCGACGATTTTTTCCATATCAGCGTTAGTTAATACTTTCTCTGGCGCATAATGACCAGTTCCAATTATTCCTGCTTTCATGTTTATCCTTCCTCTCAAAGGAATTGTTATCAATTATTAAGACTTGGTACTAATTTTATAGCAAGATTTCATTTTTTTCAAGTTTATTTATTTAAAGTCTATCCACTCTATGGAAAAATACTCGCTAATCTAAGTTTAAAAGAACCCATACATTCTAGTCGATTCTCCCATACAATGACTTTAGGAGGGATAGATATGGAAAAGCAAAATCGATTTGATGAATTAATGTTCGGTAAAAAGCACAAGGAGGAGTCGGAAGAACGAGAAGAAAATGAGGAAAAAGACGAAAATGCTTTTGACTTATTTCAAACCGTACAATTACTAAATGATACGTACAAGAAATTATCACCAATCAAAGATATGTTCAAAAACATAAAATGAGATTATACCTTGATAAAAAAATAGCTGTCACATCGACATGACAGCTATTTTTCCGTTTGATGAGGTAATAAGCCTGTTTCCTTATACTCTTCGATTAGTTCATTCAAGTAATCGATGAAATTTTCAGACAAATGCTCACTATACGGGCCCAAGGTTATAACTTCTTCTTCAAAACCGAAGTTATAAATTCCACCTTCTAATTCACCTTCTTGTATTTGTTCAATGGCATAGACGTATAATTTATCAATATGTTGAACCGTACTGGTTAATACAGACTGCCCACCAATAGGTTGCTGATCATTAACATAGCCAATCGAATATATACCTTGATTCATAGCAGACTCCACGATGGAAACACTATAAGCATCGCCAGCTGGGTAAATAACATCCATATTTTGATTAAGCATTTTCTGGTAATGTTCCACTGCCAGATCCTTTTCATCCCAATCATAGACATACTGAATATCGACATTAACCTGATCGTTTTGATAGAGAACGCCCTCATAAAATCCTTCTACCTCCGGCTGCCATTCATAGGCAGCAATAATTCCTACATGATTTGTTTCCGTCATTTCTCCTGCAACCATTCCAGCAAAAAACCCCATTGCCAATGAGTTAAAATTTAAACTAATCAAATTATCTGCTGAATAGCCACCGTTTACATATATAAATTGAATATCAGGATATGACGCTTGTATTCGATTAAAAAATTCACCAAAGTTGCTACTATGGCCGATAATAACCTGTACCCCTTCATTGGCAAACTCTTCAACGGCAATATTTACTTGCTGTTGCGTCTGGACACCTTCACGGAAATATATATCCATATTAAATTCTTCTTGTATATCCAGTAAACCTCGATAACCTTTATTGCCCCAATTTTGATCATGAATCGTGTTTTCAATCAGCATTCCCACACGTTCTATTTTTTCACCACTTGCGTTGTTGTTACAGCCGGATAATATTGGAATAATTATAAGAAAAGTAAAAATGAGTAAGATCATATATTTTTTCAATATCCGCACTCCTTAAAGAATGGCATAGACGAACAGACTATCCTTAGGACTATTTTATCGCTTAGTCGACATTCCGTAAACTAAGAAAACATTACAAATAGATTACAATTATGTAGAAACCCCCGTAACATCAGCATTCACAAAAAGATCACAAATTTCCTTTTGTACAAGATTTTTGTTTATTTTATTAATAAAATTTGATAAACTATAGATGGCGAAAAACGTAAGGGTATACATAATTCATAATAAATAGTATAGGATTCATAATAGATAGAGAGGTGAGACAATGAAATATTTCGCAACTATTTTTTGGGCAGTCATTATTTTAACCGTTGTATCATATGTATTAACAAGTATGGGTGGTCAAGAGTTTAATCTTGCTTCTGCAGTTTCCATTGCAGCAATTTTTAGTATTGTTGCAATCATTCTCGGCGATGGCATCTTGAAAGAAGAAGAATAACTTAAAAGATAGATCACTTTCGACTAACAGATAACCCTTGTCAACAAACAGTGACAAGGGTTATCTTTATGGAATACGGATTTTAGGGGGATACATAAATGGAAGAACTACTGTTATTGATCAAATATTTATTTTTAGGGTTAGTACAAGGTTTCACGGAACCAATTCCTATTTCTTCAAGTGGTCACTTAGTATTATTACAGGACATATTTGGTGTAGGTGTGAGTGGCTTATCGTTTGAAGTTTTAGTCAATTTTGGTTCCTTAATTGCGGTACTGATGATTTACTGGAAAGATATTATCCAGATAGCTAAAAACGGGATTAACTATCTAACGACAAAAGATAAAGCCTATCATGATGATTTTATGTTTATCATTTATCTGGTTGTTGCCACGATTCCAGCAGCAGTACTTGGCTTGCTATTAGATGATTATATTGAAGTAACCTTTGCTGATCGGGCAAAAATGGTTGGAATTACTTTAGTTATTACAGGTATTGCGCTTTGGATTATTCGAAACTTACGTGGAAACAAAAATGATGGTGCTTTAACGATGAAAGATGCGCTTATCGTTGGTTTTGCTCAATCTGTTGCTTTATTGCCAGGAATTAGCCGTTCAGGAGCAACGATAGTAGCAGCGATGTTATTAGGGATGAAACAAGAAACAGCATTACGTTTTTCATTCCTAATGTTTATTCCTGTCAGTGTTGGTACGATGATGCTGTCTGTTGATGATGTAGTAAATGACCCAAACTTTAATACACTTTGGATTCCATATCTCATCGCCTTTATCGCAGCTATTATTGCAACTTATTATTCCTTGCGCTGGTTTATGAATATTATGCGGAAAGGTAATTTAAAATATTTCGCTTTCTATTGCTTTATCGTAGGTATTATCGCCTTTATCCTCCTATAAAGTGAGGCTTGGCGTTACTACTATGATATGAGGTGAGAAGGAGGAAACATTGTGAAGCAGCAATCTATTGAAGAAATTTTACATTCGATTCCAATTTTCAAGGAATTAACGGTGTATGAAATCGACTCTTTAAAAACAATTGCCCATACTAAACGATATCAAAAGTATACACATGTTTTTATGCAAGATGACCACCTTTCAAATGTCTACTTTATATTAGAAGGTAAAATAAAGATATATAAAACAGATATCCATGGTCGGGAGCAAATCGTAAATATTTTACAAAGTGGCGATATGTTTCCTCACCAAGGATTCTTCCGTCACGATAATTATCCGGCACATGCGGAAGTAATCGAGCCCAGTATCCTTGTTTATATACCGAAACAACAATTTGAAGATTTTTTAATGCAATTTCCACAAATAAGTGTTAAATTGTTTCGCGTGCTTGGTGATATGATTGTCGATTTACAACAGCGTCTCGAAGAACAAATCCTGCATAATACGCAGGAACAAGTCATGATGTTGATTTTGCGATTGGTAAAGAAACATGGTAAAGAAAATAGACATGGTGATGTGATGTTAGCTAAACAATTCTCGAACAAAGAGCTAGCGAATATGATCGGGACGACTAGAGAAACAATCAGCAGAACACTCAGTCAATTAAAAAAAGAAAGCTTAATCGAGCTTTCAGCAAATAATATGTGGAAAATTGAAGTAGAGAAAATAGAGGACAAGTTGTTTGAATAGGTTGAGCGGACATTTAGTTCGTTATTTTACGGAATAGCACCCGTTTTTCACGGTCATTGCACTGTTTTTATACTTTCTTTCCATATAAAAAAAGCGCCTGTTAGAAGGGCGCTTTTCTTCTTAATCCGGAATACCGAGTGCGATTTTTGCGTATCTCGACATACGGTCTTTTGACCATGGCGGATTCCAAACGATATTCACTTCTGTATCTTTTACCTCAGGAATATCTTCCATAACACGCTTCACATCTTGTTCAATGTGACCTGCAAGAGGACATCCCATTGCAGTTAGTGTCATTGTTACCGTAGCAATACCTTCATCATCAAGGTCTACACCATACACAAGACCTAAATTAACGATATCTATTCCAAGCTCTGGGTCAATCACATTTTCCAGTGCTCCCATTAAATTCTCTTCTAGTGCTTGATCCATCTCAATCCCTCCTTCAAACTCTTATCACTTATTATAAAACAAATCGGACACTTTTTAAATGATTTAAATCATAGTTGATATTCTAACCATTTTACAAATTCTAAAATCGCAAAACGGCTAACTTTATGTCCGCGTCCTATTTCTTTTAAGAACGTTATATTTTCGGGGTTTTTGTAGTGCTCAATCGCTTCTTCATAAAAGCTATAGGCATGATCAAATGGTACCACCGCATCCTCTTCCCCATGCCAGAAGAATAATGGTCTGCCAAATAATTTCTCGATTTGTATCGATAAATCAATGTCTTTTAATTCCTTTATTAATAAGTGAAGTTGATCATCAGTGATTGGAAGTTCTTTATGCTGAGCTTTCATAAAGCCAATTAATTGTTCGGCATATGCCGTGATTTTCGGGGATCCCATCATCACTCCAGCTGTCTTAACCCATGAAAATTGTGTTAAGGCAGCTGCAGTCGTGATTCCTCCCATACTTGTACCGGCTAACCCAAAGCGATTGCCTTCTAGTAATTGCTTTGCGACTAACTCTTGGTAAATAGTTTCAATATCATCCAAATTTTGCTTTACTATATCGAAGAAGTGAAACTCTCTTTCCGTATGTGAAAGATCGGTTTCTCTATCACCGTGTAACATCGAATCAGGTAATAATACTCGATATCCTTTTTCTGCTAATAAGTATGCTATTGGTAAGTTATGTTCTTTCGCACTTGTAAAGCCATGTATGTATGTTAAAGTTGGTAATGCTTGCTCTTTCTTTTCTTGGTCAACGACATGTAATAACGGTATGTCGTTCCAATATTCTTTATTTATAGCTATCATCGGTACACCCCTTTCTCGTATCTTTTCTTACTTTTCATGATATAACTTCTTACTCAAACATGCAAAATATAGAAATAAAAATATACAAAACTTTACACCTGAATGAAAGATCTTTAAACTATAATTACAATAGTGAGGTGAAGATATGCGAACAAATAGACACTTAGTTGCATTAGATCTAGACGGAACACTGTTAACTGATCGAAAGGAAATTAGTCCTTATACCAAATCAGTTGTACAGCAAATTATCCAAGAAGGACATATTGTGGTGATCGCCACAGGACGACCGCATCGTGCAAGTATTGCGTATTACCAAGAGCTTGGTTTACAGACTCCGATGGTTAACTTCAACGGTGCACTTATCCATCATCCAACCGATCAAAAATGGGACGTATTACACACACCACTCCCAAATCGAACTGCCAAAAAAATTATTCAAACGTGTTACGATTTTGAAGTCCATAATATTTTTGCAGAAATTCGGGATAATATGTACTTAGATCAGTTTGACCAACAAATTATCGATGTTTTTTCGGAGCCTAATCAACAGGATTTGATTACAATTGGAAGCTTAAAAAATCACTTACAAGAGGATCCTACTTCATTATTAATCCACCCGAAGGACGACCATATTGAGGAATTACGTCAATACTTAGATGATAAACATGCATCCATTATTGAACATAGAAAATGGGGTGTGCCTTGGAATGTAATTGAAGTTGTACGAAAAGGGATTAACAAAGCTGTTGGTTTGAAAAAAATTGCACATTACTTTCACATCCCTGTAGATAATATCATTGCATTTGGTGACGAAGATAATGACCTCGAAATGATCGAATTTGCCGGTGTCGGTGTTGCGATGGGGAATGCTATTGATGAATTAAAACAAATTGCTAATTACCAAACTAAAACCAATGAAGAAGACGGAATAGGCAATTTCCTTGTTGATTATTTAAAATTGGAAGCTAACGTTAAGGTTGGCAAAGATCTATCTGAATAGAAATCCGTGATTAATCCATAATAAGCATGAACATCAAATTGGTGTTCATGCTTCTTTCTTAAGCTCTGTTTCAGTGGTGGTTTATCAAAGAACAAAGCTTCCAGTAATTCTCTACCACCATTAAAAAGGATCATAACGGTAATCCAATTGATAAGCCTAGTGATTCAATAGACAGGAGGATTTATTATGCAAAACCAATTGTTTCAGCAAGCAAGAGATGCCGTCAATCGCTTAATGAATCGTGCGAACGGGAACTTCAGTGAGCAGGATAAGCAAGCCGCTCAAAATGCGATTCAGTCTGCTTATACAAATGCAACAGCAGAAGAACAGCAAGAACTCCGCGAATTAGAGAATCAATTAAAGCAACAAAATGAATTAAAATAAGCTCCTCTGTTTAAAGAAGGTATACGGATTCGTATACCTTCTTTTCTTCATTCCAGCATCTGTTGAATTCCTTTCATAATCAACTACATTTTGATATGATTGTGATAAAGTACGTTTTATAGGAGGAAATACGATGAGTATTCATGTAGAAGCAACACCAAATCCAAACGCAATGAAATTTACTAGTGACAAAATGATTTTTGAAGGAAACAATAGTATTTCTGTTATGCCTGGTCAAACAAGTGAATATGATATTTTAAATGAACTAATGCAACTAGAAGGTGTCGATAATGTATTTGGCTTCCAACACTTTATCACAGTTAATAAAAAAATGGATGTCGAGTGGGACGAGCTGATTGGTAATGTAGAAGAAGTTATTACAAAATATGGTTATTAAGCAAAAGAAATACTGAAATAAACATTAACTTAAAACAGCCCCATCAGTGTAATATCCTGATGAGGGCTGTTATGTTCTGGTAATCTCTTAATAGTTATACTACTAAAATTTAAGAGCAGCAGATCTTTTTAAAAAAGGATGTATGAATAGGACAGTCGAAGCAATGGTTTCCTGTACAAGCTATTTCAAAATGGCTACTCTGCTTACAAATGCGTTGATACCGCGGATTATATACTTTCTTATCTTAAAAAAAGGCTTGGTTCTCTAACCAAGCCTTTTAGGTGTTCATTATTTTGTGATTTTGTTTCAAGTTTTATCACTTCTTCTTGCTTCTATGGCATTACTTCTAATTGCACAGGTCTTTGTTCGGAACGATCCTCTGTATACAGTAACATAACTACTGCTCCGTTTTGAGGTAACATATCCTCGTCAATCGAAATTTGGATCTGAAACTCCTGCCATCCATCGCCTTCAACAGGGATTTCTGTTTGTTCCACTAGATAATTATGGCCATCCTCTACTTCATAATAAGTTACACCAACGCTTGTATTAACTTCTCCTGTTACGGTATATTCGCCATTTTCTCCTTCAACATCAACCGAGCGAAAAGGGCCATCTTCATCAGCTGCTGTGTCCTCTAGTGTAATGGTAATTGTTTGTTGTAACGGCTCACCTTCTACCTGCTGCCCATTAATTTCAGCTGGTAAGAGCGTCATTTCTACTTGATACTCACCAGGCTCCAAATGTTCAATCATATCCCAGGACTCTGCCCAATTTTTGAATTCACCAGGTGCTAATGATTCTTCAACTAAAGCTTCGGTGAACATTTTTCCTTCCGAATATTGATAAAATAATTCATCTTCCTGAAACAACTTAATTTCAAATTGTTGACCAGAAGTAAACATCAAGTCAACGGTCTCCTCATTTTTGTTGATTAATTGAAATTTAAAATCAATCGTTGTACCTTGTTGTTCTGCAGCAACTTTCAAATCTAAATTTTCCATAATAGCTGAAAGAGCCTCCGTTTCGGATTGAGTTTCTTCTTCATTAGCATCCTCTGGTTCGGATGTAGAATTATCTACCGGTACCGAATCATCTGTTTCTGTTTCTTCCACATCCGAAGAACCACAAGCCATTAACAACAACATCAAAATAATAGATATGAGAGAGAAATATTTTTTCATATTTCTGCGACCCCCTTTAAAAGATTAGACGTTAGATACGAGAAAAGGTTTCAATCATTTCGTCGGAAGAATCCATAGACACCTGCTGTCTGAATAACATTCGTAAATGCATTCTCATCAACTTCATGGATAATCCGCTCTAAATCATATAACTCATATCTGGTTATAACTAAATATAACATATGCTTATCTTCTTTTGTATAAGCTCCCTTAACTGGCAATATCGTAATTCCGCGAATCATCGTGTCATGAATTGCTTGTTGCAGCTCATCTGCTTTTTTCGTAACAATCATAGCTGTCACTTTCTCATGACGAGTATGTATACCATCGATAACTCGTGTTGTTACATACAAACCTACTAAAGTATAAAGTGCGTTCTCCGGCTCATTTAAGATACCTGCAATAACAATAATCATCCCGTTGATCGCCATTAAATAACTACCAATTGGCTTGTCCTTCATTCGAGATAAAACCATTGCAATAATATCAGAACCACCTGTTGAAGCACCCCACTTTAGGGTAATACCGACACCAACACCGGCTATAACTCCACCAAATACTGCATTAAGCAAAATATCATTGGACAAATTAACAATCGGCAACACCTCTAGGAAAAAAGAGGTAGCAATAACCGAAAGAAAACTGTAAATTGTAAAGCCACGACCTACCATTAACCAACCGATAATAGCTACTGGTATATTAAGAATGAATAAAATAATACCGGTACTTGCAATTTCTACCCCTAAGTAATCAGAAAAAACAGTAGCTAAAATTTGTGAAATACCAGTAAAGCCACTAGCATATACATTGGCGCCAATTAAGAAAAAATTAAGACCAATGGCATTAAGTATTGCACCAACTATGACTATTGCTATTCGTTTTGCTTCCATTAAAAACATGTTGTACACCCCTCCTGTTAACGGAACCCACATGATTCCATACCCTTTAATATCATCACATAATCTTTTTTGCACAAGAATAAACTATACTAGAATCTGATCTAGAAACCAAGTACTTTGAACAAAAAAGTTTGTAAATTTGTTTTGACGTAACTGTTCGTTAAGCTTACACTTATATTAAGCTAAAACACGATCATCATACATGATCAAAAAGGAAAAAAAGGAGGGGTTACATTGACTGTAAAAATTCTTGCAGATTCTGCTTGTGATCTTTCATCTGAAGACTTTCAACAACTTGACGTCGAAATGTTACCATTAACTGTTCAACTGGATGGTGAAGATTACGAAGATGGGATTAGTATTTCTTCAAAAAAAGTTTATGATGCCATGAGAGAAGGCAAAGCGCCCAAAACGGCACAAGTCAGTCCCAAAGTTTTTAAAGATGCTTTCGAAAAACATGCCAAGGCAGGAAACCAGGTCTTATATTTAGCTTTTTCTTCAGAACTGTCTGGTACATATCAAGGGGCAAAGTTAATGGAGCAAGAAGTGAAAGAAGCGTATCCTGATTTTGACTTACATGTGCTTGATACGAAATGTGCATCTTTAGGATATGGACTTGTTGTGCTAAGGGCTGCAGAATTAGCTCAATCAGGTGCAAGTATGGAGGAAATACTAGAAGTAAGCAAACATCACTATGAACATATGGAGCATATTTTCACTGTCGATGACTTAGAATATTTGTACCGCGGAGGTCGTGTTAGTAAAACAGCCGCTTTTGTCGGTACATTATTAAAAGTAAAGCCTTTATTACACATGGAAGATGGTAAATTGATCCCACTAGAAAAAGTTAGAGGATCCAAAAAGGTGTTCAAACGTATGATCGAAGTGATGGAAGAACGAGGTAAAGATCTAGACAACCAATTAGTAGCGATCAGTCATGGAGATGCACTGGATACAGCTGAACATATTGCAAGCATGATTCGGGAAAAATGGAATGTGAAAGATATCAAAATTAACATGGTTGGTTCTGCCATCGGTGCACATTCCGGACCAGGTACGATCGCTCTCTTTTTCTTAAATGATTCTCCTAAGTAAGGTTAGACTGTTCCAAGTAGGAGTTTTGCGATCGAGTTAACATCGTCACCTCATCTTTTATTGGACACTTTTTTGGGGTTATTGGACACTTTGGACGATTTACTGGACACTTTTCGGATTTTATTGGACACTTTCACTGATTTATTGGACACTTTTCATCATTTACTGGACACTTTCAAAAAATCTCTGCACTCGCAGGGATTTTTTTACGTATGTTGCCCTGCTTTTTTGCCATACTAGGAGAAAAAGCTTCTAGGAGTGTCCGAAATGTCAGCAAATCAGCAAAAACAAGTATTACCGAAGCAGCATCAAGATCGACAGCCGGGTTTCGAATATAAGATGACACCTCTTCCTGTCAGTGTAAATGAAAATTATCAAGGGAGTAATAAATTAAAAGATAAAGTTGCAATCATTTCTGGTGGGGACAGTGGTATTGGTCGTTCTGTTGCGATTCATTTTGCTAAAGAAGGAGCAGATATCGCCATCATCTACTTCGACGAAGATCAAGATGCCAATGATACGAAGAAATTGGTGGAACAAGAAGGTAAAGCATGTAGTCTATTTCGCGGAGATATTTCGCATAGTGAGTTTAGTAAAGATGTCGTGAAAAAAGTCATGGATGAACATGGAAAAATTGATATTGTGGTGAATAATGCTGCGGTTCAATATCCACAGCAGGATTTTCTCCAAATTACTGACGATCAATTAGAAAAAACATTTCGAACAAACATTTTTGGTTATTTTTATCTCACAAGAGCAGCCCTCCCTCATTTAAAGCAAGGTAGTGCAATCATTAATACTTCTTCGATTACCGCTTTCCAAGGTAATGAAAGTCTGATTGATTACTCTAGTACCAAGGGAGCCATTACGACATTTACGAAATCTCTGGCAAAATCACTAGTCTCTCAAGGAATTCGCGTCAACAGTGTTGCGCCTGGACCAATTTGGACACCACTGATTCCAGCAAGTTTTGATGAGAATCAAGTTGCCACCTTTGGCTCTGATACAGAAATGGGACGTCCTGGTGAATCATCAGAAGTTGCACCAGCATATGTGTACCTTGCAAGTAAGGATGCTAGTTATGTAACAGGTCAAACCATTCATATTAATGGTGGAAAAATCATTTAAAGAGAAAAAACACATAGTCTGTTGGTACTCCCCGTTCACCCTGTTGATGAAGCATCGCCGTTAGATTGCCACGATGATATGTTCCATGATTAACGACATGATGCACTAAATCAACAAGGGTGAACTCACATACTCCGTGTTGTGGATGCTCTGTAGTGATCGAATGTTCAGGATTCTTATGCATATGGAAAAAATCATAATACTCTGTTGAAAGTTGATCATACAGCTCTTCTAGCTCAACAATTGAAGCTTGTGAAGCTTTAAATTTTTGATGTTCCACTTTTTTAATGATGGTATGAAAGTTACTTCCCTTCATTACTTCCAGCCAAGTTATATCGGTAGCATAAAGATGAGTCAACACTTCGGATATGGAGGAAAAAACACTTTTAACTTTGCCGTTTAAAATTTCATTTGGTAACTGCTTTAAATGTTCGAATATTTTTTTATTCGCCCAAACGTGATAATTATACATTTTTATTACCTGACTATTTGTCATTTGATCACTCCTTTTAAATCAATAGATGGTACCTTTAAATTTCTCCGGTTTTTTTACATAACCTTCAATAATATAGCCACAATTAGTACAAATTATATACTCAACATCAGAACCAAAGCTCATTTTGTTTACAGGTTGCATCACTGCATATCCACTATGCTTACCTAGCCCCAATTCCGTTTCCCCACATTTCGGGCACGCCGATACTCCTTGATACTGCATCCAACAACAACTCCTCTACTTTAACAGCTTATACTAGAAATACGTTTCAAAAGCTATTTGTGTTTCACTAATTTTTCATAGCAACAAATACTGCCAGCTAATCATCACTTCAAACACAATACGATTATAAGCTTGATGTCATCGATCTTTAAATTTTTCACCAAATAATAAAGATTAAACCGTTTCCTTTTTTTATTTTTTAGTGTAAAGTAATATTCTTACAACAAAATGATTGGGAAGAAGGAACATAATGAAACAAACTGAGACTAAAAATTTAAGTTTATTTGCTTTAACATGGCCTATTTTCATTGAAATTCTGTTACACATGTTGATGGGGAATGCCGATACGTTGATGTTAAGTCAGTACTCCGATCATTCGGTTGCTGCGGTCGGTGTATCCAATCAAGTGTTATCGGTTGTGATTGTGATGTTTGGTTTTGTTGCCGCTGGGGCATCGATACTCGTTGCACAAAATCTCGGGGCAGAACAGTCAAAAACAGCTGGAAAGATCGCTGTAACATCGATTAGTTTAAATTTATGGTTTTCATTAGCATTAAGTCTCATTTTATTTATTTTCAGTGACTTTATTTTACGTTTGATGGATTTGCCTGCAGAACTAATGCATGAAGCTTCTACTTATATGAACATCGTCGGCGGATTTATTTTCGTTCAAGCACTGATCATGACAGTATCAGCTATTTTACGAAGCTATGGCTTTACCAAGGATACCATGTTTGTCACGATTGGCATGAATATTGTAAATGTGATTGGTAACTTTTTTGTTATTTTCGGTCCGTTTGGATTTCCAATACTTGGTGTCGAAGGGGTTGCCTATGTCACAATGCTTAGTCGGTTTATTGGATTTGTTATCTTATTATTTATCTTGGCACGGCGTAGTGAACGGCAGCTTCCGTTCCAATCTTTTTTCCATTATGAAAAGAGCCACGTGAAAGACCTATTACAAATTGGCATACCATCTGCAGGGGAACAGTTATCCTATAATGCAAGTCAGATGGCAATCACCTATTTTATTGCTCAGATGGGGACGATCGCAATTACAACGAAAGTATATGTGCAAAACTTAATGATGTTTATTCTCCTGTTCTCCATCGCCATTGGGCAAGGTTCACAAATTCTGATCGGTCACATGATCGGAGCAGGAGATATGGAAAGTGCCTATAAACGTGGTATTAAAAGCTTGAAGATAGCAATTGTTATCAGCACTTTAATGGCAATTCTTTTCTATAGTTTCAGTTCGACATTACTTGGCATTTTCACAACTGACACTACTATTATTGAAAAAGGGATGTTCCTTTTACTCGTAACGATTATTCTTGAACCTGGTCGGGCATTTAACCTTGTTGTCATTAACTCACTGAGAGCTGCTGGAGATGTCAAGTTTCCTGTTGTGATTGGGATTGCCTCGATGTGGGGTGTCAGTGTTACCTTTGCATGGTTTTTTGGAATCTTTTTAGATTTAGGATTAGTAGGTGTCTGGATAGCTTTTATTGCCGATGAATGGCTAAGAGGAGTCTTAATGCTAAGAAGATGGCGTTCAAGAACTTGGATGAAGAAAGCATTTGTCAAAAAAGAAACAGAAGCTGTGGCGGAATAATCAAAAGCATACCAGCACACGTGGTGAATGGTATGCTTTTTGTTTTACAACTGAAAGAAAATTGCTATTTATCAGTAACCTCTAACACTTGTTTTGCCATTTCCTCATACTCTTCCAAGCCTGAAACTAAGGCAAACTCTGCGATAGCTACTGGATAAGCAGCACTCAGCTCGATAATATGTTCTTTCATCAAGGGCCAGCTATATCCTCCAGCTTCTTTGTATACGTCGATAAGAGAAACAAGACCCTCTTCTCCAAAAAGTTGATAGTACCCCACAAAGTCATTGGATATATCTGTCACTTTCGCTTCTGTCCAATCAATTATCCCTGTTACGTTGGTATCCTTATCAATTAATAGGTGACCTGCATGAATATCTCCATGAATGAAACCTGTTCGTTTTGGCCACATTTCATCATTATTTACCCATGTTTGCCAGCGATGCCATAAAGCTTCTCCTACCCCGTACTTTTCCTTCACAGCCTCCATTCTTTCAATCATTGACTGTCTCGCTTCTTCTGAGCTGTGTATCATTAAGTCAGCTTTTGCTACTTTCTCTAATGGAATGCTGTGCAGATCTGCCAGCGCACTTGCTAATGTTTTATGAAAATTAACTGGTACATCGTTGATATCAATTTCCCATACATAATTTTGAATCTCATGATCAATTGTCCCAGCAGGTATTCCATCTAATTTTTTATATGCAATCAAATCCTCTGCATATATCGACCAATTCGGAGCCTGAAAAGTAGATACCTGTTCATTCACAACATCTAAAGCGTTTTTCTCCACTTTCGTTCTTGGCATCACATCCGGCCTTCTCGGGATACGTAACGTCCACTCATTTCCTTCCTGATCTTTTGCAAAGACAACCTGAAAATCTAACCCTGACTCATTATATTGTAAGGTATCTTCTTGTAAGAATAGACCATGTTTCTTAGTTATGTCCATCACTTCTTTTATTGTTTTACTCACTTAACATCATATCCTTATTATATTTCTCGAATAAAAAAACACAGGTACTATCCTGTGCTGAATAATCGGATTTTCGCTTTGTGAGTAATAAAATCACCAGTAAAATATAACTAGCAAACCATTTTAAAAAAATCCCTAGTTGCTCCGTTATGAATCATATATTTGAATATACAATTTATAGTTTTATGATGATTACTTAAAAATAGGCAGACCTATCCGATTACTCTACACACAGGTAGAGCCTTTAAACACTATAAAATTAGTAGCATAAAGATTAAAATCGGATTCTAATATAGCAGATACCCATTTTTAAGCAACCCTCCGTTCCATTAAGTTAATCAAATCATAGCAGAAGCGACGATGTGTTGTAATATTTACATCAATATTGAGAAGGAATTGTTCAAGAGGGTTTCAGAACAACTTCAGCCTAAATAACTTAAAACGCTTGGATTAGGTTATGGATCCAAACGTTTTATCTGTAACTATCTTTTCTATAATACTGTATACATTTTAATGATTTTCAAGTTTCTGAACGGAATGTTTTTCCTACCTCTTTACCTAATTCAAAGTAATGCCTAAAATTATATATTAATGGACTCCACTTTGATGGATCAATATAATTTTCATTTTGTATAATATTATCTTCCGCATGAAAATGTAATACTTGCGTTTCAACAATTGCAAACAATGGATTATATTCGGGTATTCGAATGTTTTTAACTAATGCTTCGATTTGAATAGGACACTCTTCTATCCGAGTAGGAAAGACAGTTTTTGATTCTAAGGGAGTTAACCCTGAAGATTCGTATTTATCTTTTTTATAAGTGAATCCAATCTCTTGCTTATAAGACGGTATAACTTTTTTTCCACTATAAGAAGAGATTTTCTCAACATTTTCCCAAAGGTTTGGACTGGGTAAATTAATAACACATTCTTTATGCCTTTCTAAGTTTTCAATAGCCTTCCCTCCAAGTCCTATACCAAGAACGATACAATCACCTAGAGCCCAAGAAGAAGACATTGGACTTATGTTTGTTGTCCCGTCTTCATTTAACGTGTTAAGAAGTAATGTTGGTGTTCCATAATACATAATTTTAGGCTTAATTTCTTTAAAACTTAACATGTTCACATTTGTTGTCTTATTCAAGTTTTTTCCTCCTTTAACTTCATTACATTTATATTGTAAATCTTTAAATATTCAACTATCATCGAAATATCGATGTAAGGAGGAAAAATGATGAATCCCAATATTTCTAAAATCGCTTCATTATTATCTGATTCAACTCGATCGACTATTTTACTTAGCCTTATGGACGGTAGAATCCACCCTGCTAGTGAATTGGCTTTTCTTGCAAAGGTAAAACCTCAAACAGCAAGTTTCCATCTCCATAAAATGCTCGAGGCTAACCTAATTAATGTGGAAAAACACGGAAGGCATCGTTATTATAAGTTGATTAATAGTGATGTAGCAAAAGTGATAGAGCAAATGTTAAGTATTTCTCCTAACTCTCCTGTTACTTCATTTAGAGAATCCAAAGAAAAAGAGGCTATTCATTTCGCTAGAACTTGTTATGATCATTTAGCAGGCTATCTCGGTGTACAAATTACAAATTCTCTACTGGAACAAGGTTTTATAAAAAAGGTAGATTTAAACTTTGAAGTAACTCCCGAAGGCATCGAGTTTTTTCGAGACTTCGGCATTAATCTTGAGGAACAAAAAAAGAAACGGAGAGCATTTGCACGTTGCTGTTTAGATTGGAGTGAACGGCAACATCATATTGCTGGAGCACTTGGTAATGCATTGCTTTTAAAGATGATCGAACGACAATGGATAACACGTACACCTAAGATACGGGCTGTTAAAGTAACTCCAACCGGAAAAAATGAATTACAGAAACTTTTCAAATTCGATTACGAAAATAATCATAATACTTTTGAAGAAAGTTAACTAGAGAATTTATAAGAAAACGGTTGGATAAAACTCTATTATAGTGAGTCAAAGCATTTCTCTTGTCAAACTAGAGTAATAAGCGTAAGTAAAAATATAGCTAAGAAAAGCGCAGAGTGCCCGTTTAGAAACGTAGCGACTGGAACGAATTAACTGAGATAAAGGAATCACGGTAAGTTTGCGAACCGATGATGACTTATCGTAGGGCAATTCGTGAAGTCGCCTAGTTTCTGGGCGCTCGGAGCTAGACAAATACCTAAATTTTATACTTTCTTACCTTTCTAGAAAACCAGTTATTCTTTTAGGAGAATAACTGGTTTTCATCTAGAGCTCTAACTTCGCTCATTCACAATATTTTCACTACAGCTTGTGAGCGCCCTTCTACTTACACCTAGCTTCTGCATTATGTTTAGTATATAATTTCAAAGTTTGTCCACAGTAAAGTTCTGCTCAGTTCTTTGATTTTGCTTGCATTCTACGATTCTTCACACTAACCGCTACAATAAACGCGACAAACCCACCAAGAATCACAACCATCATGGCAATAAAGAACCAGTTAAACCCACTGTCTTCTTCTAAAACAAAGATATTACTTGTTTCGCGATCTAGTATCACTCGATATGTACCATCATTTTGTTGTCTGACGATGTTATCTTCTAGCAAACCTCTCAGTTGCATATCCCCACCGATCCCATCCAGGGAGGCTGTCTGGGTTTCGGTATCATTATTAATCGCAATGTACATCGTTTGATCCTCGGCACTTCTCTTGTAAACAGACATTGCGCCCGCTTGAGCTACTAGTTCCATTTCCCCGTTTTGTAACGCAGAGGAATCTTGACGGATTGCTGCTAGCTTTTCTAAATGTTGGGCTATTTCTTCGTCCTCTTTATTTAATTCGGCCATGCGGTGATCTGGTTCATCTTCACCATTATCCATTGGCACTTCTACTCCCTGATAAAACAAAGAAGATCCTGGTAATGTATAGAGTAAGGTAGATGCAAGCTTCCACCTTGTGACAGGATGATAGCCTTCTTTCACTGTTTCATGCGTAAAGCGTGAAGTAAGGACAGATTCCATGTAATGTACGCCAGTTATCTCATGAGAAAATAATGGCTCCAAGGACTCTCCGGGTTGTTTCAGGATATCAACCGCTTCCTTTCGAAAATCATGATCGATATTATTTTCGTCTTCCATTCCATCCACTATTAAAAACGCATCTTCTTTCTCAGATTGTATACGTTGACGCAGTTCATCGATAAAGGATCGTGGTGTCTGTTCATCTACATAAACATGAAAACCATCAATCCCCGTACTATTCATCCAATATACCGCTGTTTCCAAAAAATATTGCTGTACATCTTCATTTTGCAAATTAACGGTTGGCAATTCTTCATTCAATTGATTGACGGAAGGTTGAGATACCCAATCTGACTGTTCAGTTACCCAGAGATGTTCCTTATCTACATGTGATAAAACAAAATCTAAGATTACCTTGATGTCATTCTCATTTGCTTCGGCTACTAGATTTTGCAGCACCGCGATGTTTCCAAATTGAGGATCGACGCTTTGAGCATCTAAAGGATCAAATCCATGGTAAGAAGCTGCCGTCATGATAGGACTTAGGTTAATTGTAGTTATACCTAATTCACTTAAATAAGGAATTTTATCGATAATACCCTGTAAATCCCCACCATGATATGCAGAAGGATCATCAATATTAATCTCTATATCATTGCTACTGTCTCCATTTACAAATCGGTCTACTAAAATATAATAGATTCCTTCTTCTGTTTGTTCTTCTGCCATGACACTTACATTCGGAATTAAAAGCAGGCATAGAACCATAACTAGTAATACTTTTCTTATGTAGAGCATAATGGTCCCCTTTTCTCAAATTATATTCGTCTTCTATTATCCTAGACAATCAAAGAAAGTCAAATACCCTTATTGAAAAATAACATGAATTTTTTGTGACTGAAAAACTCCCTATCTTAAATAGATAGAGAGTTTTGGTATTTTTTCTTTACTTTTTCCCGAATTCGGTACGTGATAATTAATCCAGTTAAAAAGAGGATCGGTATAAGATAATAGACAATATTACGCCAGTGTAAAGGAACACGTTGGACAAATTCAGCTTTCACATATGCCCCTTGTTCTGCTACTGCAATTGCCTCGGAAATGTCTACACCTTCTACTTTAAAATACTTAGTACCTATAGGATAATGATTAGATGCATTGCCATAATATTTACCTGTGCGCTCATCAGCTTGGGTGGTTACTTCTCCAATCGATTGGCCGATAAGAGATTGATTTACTGATTCGTCGGTAACTTCATATACACGGCCGTCTAACACTACAAACGGGTGCGCCCATTCTAGTGCATGTAAGGTGATAGGAATAAGTAACAGAAGCAACATACCGATAGATAATTTCTTCATAACCGTCACTACTTTCTTCCAGTTTCGACGTTACAACATTATATATCAATCATTACATCATTTTCTTGCAGCCAGTATTCAATTTGCGCGAGATGAGCCAACAGTTGTGGTCCAGTCATTAATTGGCCAAACCATGGTGCACTGATATTTGCCGCTTTATGGTCGACCAATGCTTTTACTTTAGAACGATCCAGTATCTCGAATAGACGTGCATTCTTATCATCAATGATCTCATTCATCCAGTTGATGACTGCATTGGTATAAGCAGGGTGATGTGTTTTTGGATAAGGGCTTTTCTTACGGTAAAGAATTTCATCTGGCAAAATTCCTTCTAGCGCTTTTCTTAGTATGCCCTTTTCACGATCTCCGTGTGTTTTTATTTCCCAGGGAATATTCCACACATACTCAACTAGGTGATGATCACTGAACGGAACACGTGCCTCAAAACTTACTCCCATACTCATACGATCCTTACGATCTAATAATGTCGGCATAAACCACTGCATATTCAAGTAAAACATTTGTCTTCTTGCTTTGGCTTCTGCTCCTTCTCCATCTAATAAAGGAGCTTCTTTCATGGTATCTTCATATCTTTTTTTCGTATATGCTGCTAGATTTAATTGTTGACTCACATCTGACCGTAATAGATTTTGTCTGACTTCGGAAGAACGAATCCAAGGGAATCCTTCACGATTAAGATCATCTTCTCGATAAAACCATGGATAGCCACCAAATATTTCATCGGCACATTCTCCGGATAGTGCAACAGTCACTTCTTTTTTGGTTTGCTCACAAAACCATAATAACGAAGAATCAACATCAGCCATCCCTGGCAGATCACGGTATCGCACTGCATCTTTTAATAAATCTACCAATGTAACATTGTCTATCACAAAGTTATGATGCTCAGTTCCCAATGACTGTACCATTTTTTCAATATAGGTTTTATCTTGATTGGGCTGAAAATTACTTTTCTTAAAATATTTGTCGTTATCCTCATAATCAATGGAAAAGGTTTGAAGAGCATCCTTTTGATTGTTTTCGAGATATTGTGCTGCTATAGCTGTGATCGCACTAGAATCCACTCCCCCTGATAAAAAAGTGCCCAGTGGAACATCAGAAACTAGCTGTCTCTCTACTGCATCCACTAATAAATGGCGAACTTTTTCGGCAGTTTCTTCTACGGATTCTTCGTGTGGCTTACTTTCCACATTCCAATAACGTCTTGTTCTCCAGCCATCTCGGTTAAAGATGCCTACATGTGCTGCGCGTAATTCTTTCAATCCGTCAAATATACCATGACCTGGAGTACGTGAGGGACCAAGCGCAAAAATCTCAGACAACCCTTCCTCTTTGATGACAGGATCTACTTCATCATGGGCGAGAATCGCTTTTATTTCAGATCCAAATAGTAAACCATTGTGAAGTTGCTTGTAAAATAACGGTTTTACACCAAGACGGTCACGAGCAAGAAATAGTTGCTGTTTAGATGGATCCCAGATAGCATATGCAAAAATGCCGTTTAACTTCTCGACGTGTGCCTCTCCCCATTCGATATAGCTTTTCAACAGAACTTCTGTATCGGAGTGAGAATTGAATTGCCATCCTTGTTTTAACAATTCACTACGAATATCCTCTGTATTATAAAGCTCACCATTATACACTAATACGTAAGAATGTTGGTCTTTTGTATGGCTCATTGGCTGTTTGCCGCCAGCTGGATCAACAACAATTAAACGCTGATGTCCAAATCCCACATGTGTCTCCAAGTAAAAATCTGTTTCGTCTGGTCCACGATGACTGATTTTACTTGCCATACGCTGTACTTGTTCATGTTCATTCTCGATATTTCGGGTAAAGTCAATCCAACCTGTAATCCCACACATACTGTAATGACACACCTTTCCCTATCATAGTAGCTCTTATTAATGTATGCAGCAAAAGTGAGAAAATGAACAAGACAAACGAATTTAAACAACCGTAACAATCACAGCAGACAGCTAAACTAGCACTTTATGTTTGAAGCAGAACCAGACATTCGTTCCTTTATTTGTGACAAAAGTTTTTTGAAGGTCACGGACATCTATGCCGTTATTCAGCACAAATAACGTTGATAAGATCTGCTCTACACGGTTGCTTTTATAATTTCCTGGTGTATGAAATAATA
>NZ_WJEB01000042.1:0-8503 GCF_010994085.1 Gracilibacillus saliphilus
GACATTCCAGAAGAAAATGGTGGCGGTGCACCAGACATGAGTGGAATGGGTGGCGGAATGCCAGGCATGATGTAATGTGACATTAAGAATTGTTGATTTATCAGAACTTACAGAGTTTATAAATCACTGAAATTCTATAAACGTCATATATTTGTCACAATATAATCTAAATTAGATCCGAAAGGACGTTTTCGTATAAAGTTTTTACTTTTGCGGAAGCGTCCTTTTTTATATATAGAAAAAGAAGTAATCTATTTTGCAAGTAAAGAAAGTTTATAACCAAGTATGATAGGAAAAGGTTTATTCAAAACATATCACAAAGAAGAAAAGCAAGGGTAGAACAGGGATGAGTACTATTACAATTGAGTTGCATATTTATTACAGATATAGATTTAGAGTTTATCACAATAGAGAATCAGGGTATAGTTTTTACACCAAGCTATGTAATTAGTATTGGAGAAAACTAGGAAGAAGTGAATTATTGTAAGGAATAAAAAATTTAACAAAAATTAAATTTGTAAGGAGATGATGAAAGTTGAACATTTTAATAACTTCAAGTGCAAGAAGAATTGATTTTGTAACTTTTTTTAAGAATTCCTTAAAAGATTCTGGAATCGAAGGGAATGTTATTGTTGCCGATCCTGACGATAATGCCCCCTCTTTACAGGCTGGTGATAAAAGTTATATTACCCCTCATCAGACAGAAAAGAATTATATTGATTCTATTTTAAAAATTTGTAAAAAGGAAAACGTACATTGTATTGTCGCACTAAATGATTGGGAAGTACCTGCTTTATCTGAGCATAAGGGTAAATTTGATGAGATGGATATTTGCTTGTTTGTACCAGATTTAGCAATAGTAGAAAAGATGCGTGATAAAGCAAAATATAGAGAGTTACTAGCGCCTTTTGAAATAAATGCCCCCTATTCTTACTTAAAGGTGGAAGACGCATTGCGAGGGTTAGCTAGAGGAGAGGTAGATTATCCCTTAATCGTTAAGCCTCGTAATGGTTCTGCATCAATGGGAGTGGAATTTGCGTACAATTTGGAAGACTTAAAGCTTGCTTATGATAATGCAATTAGAGAGATATTAGATTCTCCCTTAAATGAGGATAGTGAAAAAAAACCTGAAGAAGATGTAGTTATTCAGGAGGTAATTGAAGGAGACAAGTTCAGTGTAGATATTTTTAATGATTTAGATGGAAACTTTGTAACTACATTAATTCGTAAGCAACTGTCTATGCGTGGAGGAGATATTGATCGTTGTATTACCGTGAATTCCCCAGATTTAATAGAAATCGGACGAAAAATTGGGCAAAACTTAAGACATGTCGGTTATATTAATGCAGATGTTTATTATAATGGAAAGGATTATTATGTGATTGACATTAACCCCCGTTTTGGAGGAGGTTATGCATTCTCCCATAGAGCAGGTGCTAATATACCTTTAGCCATTATTGCAATTGCATTAGGAGAAGAAATAAAAGAAGAGTGGTTAACACAAAAAGGTGATGTAGAATTGGCTCGCCATGATACGGTTGTCTCAATTGATAAAGAGAAAATTAAAACATCTCCAGTTTGATAACCTTACTAAACAGTTCTAAGAGGTTTTGTTTAGTGATTGATCGGGAAACAGTAAAGCAGAGGCTGTATTTTAACAGCCTCTTTATGATGAATACAAGTAACTAAATGTTTCTTCAGGAGGGATATAATGGAAGATCGGGTTGTTCTATTATTAAATGAGCTGATAAAAATTGACAGCTCTACCAAAAGCGGAGCAAACCAGGCAATTGAATTTTGTTCGAATTGGTTGAAACAACAAGGTCTCCAAGTGAAAGAATTTAATAACGAAGGCTACCAATCCTTAGTATGTGAAATTGGTGAAGGAGATCAAACGGTTGTGTTTAATGGGCATGTAGATGTAGTAGAAGGGGAAGATGAGCAATTTCATCCTCATATCATTAATGAAAAAATGTATGGTCGTGGTTCAGTTGATATGAAAGCGGGAGTAGCGGCTATGATCGAAACAATTGTGCAATTAAAGGATCAACAACTATCAACTAAAGTGATGCTACAGCTAGTTCCAGATGAAGAAACAGGTGGGCTATACGGAAGTAAGTATTTGGCTGAAGAAGGATATCGAGGGGAATTTGTTATATGTGGGGAGCCTACAAATCTTGGCGTTGCAGTTCAATCTAAGGGAGTGCTGCAGCTTAACTTTAAAATCCGTGGTGAACCAGCTCATGGCAGCAGGCCGTGGGATGGAGTAAATGCTATCTTAAAAGCTACTAACCTGTACGAAGACATTCTTAAACTACCATTTGCAGAAGAAACCTGTCCACCTCTATATGACAAGCCTTCTATCAACCTTGCTCAATTGAAAGGAGGGAAAGTATACAATAAAGTACCAGAAGTATGCGATATGGCCATAGATATACGTTATTTGCCTAATCAGTCGCCAGATGATATTTATCAGCAAATTAAGGAGATAACAGATGGCGAAGTCAATATCCATATTTGCAATGATCCGGTGAAAACCAAATCAGATAACCCTTATGTAGAAAATCTTTGTAAAGCAATCAAAAGGAACACTCAGTTAGAGAGAGTAAATATATTTGGTCAGCACGGGTCTTCTGATGGGCAATTTTTTACGAAGTATGGTTGTGCAGCAATTGAGTTTGGACCGGTAGGAGCTGATTGGCACGGAAGAAATGAAATGGTATATATTGATTCTTTAAAAGAGTATATTGAAATAATGAAGGATTTTATTCAAAAAAACGTACAGCATGAAGTGAATAGCCGTTAAGGATGAAGATTTTTTAGTAAATACAAATAAAGACCACTTTAGTAGGAGTGGTCTATTATTGCGGTTGTTAAAAAACATGTTAGATTATTATATATTCCATAACGATATGCTATTTTTAGTTAAGATGGGTGTTTGAGCGAGCGAATAATCTCTTCTACTGTGTTGGCAGCATTCTCATTTTTAGAATTAAGTTCACGATTTGTAAGCTCCAATGCTTTTCCAAATCCCTGTTTTAGTGAGCTTTTCGTTATAAATTTACTTAAGTCTATCCCTAGGTTAGAGATGGTTTGGGAGATTTCAGGGCGAATACCAACCAGAATACAGGTAGTCCCGATTAAACGGACTGCTTCTGCTGCCTTAACAATATAATGAGCTACCATGGTATCTATAGTAGGAACACCTGTAATATCCAACAGAACTACCTCTGAACGGTGCTCAGCAACCCCTGTTAACAGCTTTTGATTAATAAGTTGTCCTCTTTCTTCATCAATGGTTCCTATTAAGGGCATAATGGTTATTCCTTCTACCACTGGTATTAGTGGAGTGGACAACTCTTCAAGTACAATTTTTTGTCTGGAAACCATGTCCATCCAATGGGTAGAGTAGGTGTGAATTAGTTCATTCTTTATCGGATCAATCCAGCCGTTTAATTCTTCTATCATATCTATAAATGCATACTTGTTTACTTCATCCGTTTTTTCTATTAGTCGATGAAGACAGATCGTTCTTAGAATTTGAATGCCCTCCGTCAGATATGCAAGTGGCCATCCTAAATTAACAATTTTTTCACTAAATTGATTTAGTTCTTCTGTTATTTCTATTTCTTCAAGGTGTGTAAAAACAATTTTGGCAAATTGTTGACTGATCTCTTCTATGACATGGTCTGATATTTCAGCATTCCAAACAGAAATGTCTCTTTGTCTGAATTTAGTGTACCATTGTTTTACCATTTCATTTCGATCATTGAGTAGTATAACTTTGTATTCATTTTTCATATCATTCATCTCCTACAACTATATTTTACTATTTTATTGTAATTGTTCCAATTCATATATTCTTTTTAGCTATTTAGCTGAGGATTGAGGAAGTGGGATCTTTTTAAATTAAGTAGCTGAATGAGAACTCTTTTAATAAAGATTGCTCATTTATAGCATATCATATTAGCATTGTAGCATCCTGCCAATATCTTGACCAGGATGCTACAATGCTCTCTTTATAAATGGTTATATATCTAATCCTTTTTGTCTGGTGGTGTGCCGTGCATATAATAAGGGGATGGCTTTAATTGAGGTTTATCCCCATGTGCTTTAGGTTCTTTAACATAACCGAATTTTCCATTTCCATCGGGAGTTTTTCCAAAAGCCCATGTACCTTCTCTGCTTTCCTCTCCTTCTGAAAAGTTAAGTAAGTCGTAAGAAAATTCGCTAGCTTCCCATTCATCAGGTACTGTGCCAGGTACAGTCGTACCAAATTCTTCTTCCAATTCCTTTAAAGCTTGAATCCACTGATTTTGATGCATGGTATCACGTGCTAATAGGAAGGAAAGCATTTTTTTAACCCCATTATCATCTGTCATTTCATATAATCTAGCTACTTGCAGTCTTCCTTGGGATTCAGCATTTAAATTTGCTCTCATATCAGTGATTAAGTTTCCGCTGGCAATAATATATCCAGCATTCCATGGAACACCATTGCTGTTCTCGGGCATTGCACCAAGGCCAGATACAATTGCGTGATGAGGATTCATGCCTCCTAATATTGCTTCAATAACCGGATTTTCAGCTGCTTCTTCCTGTTCTTTAATAGGTGCACCCTCTAGCAACCGAGCGATCATGGTAGAGATCATCTCAACATGTCCCAATTCTTCTGTTCCAGTATCCATTATAAGATCTTTATATTTTTCTTCACCCCGTGCATTCCATCCTTGAAACAGGTATTGCATTGCAACAGATATTTCACCAAACTGACCTCCTAAAATTTCCTGAAGCTTTTTAGCAAAGAGAGGATCGGGGCGTTCCGGTTTTGCATGAAATTGCAGTTCTTTTTTGTGAAAAAACATAAAAAACCCGCCTTTCTGCTTTAGTTTTTAAAAAATACAGAAAACCTCCCCTTAAAAGAGAGGTTTCTGTTAATCCTTTATCCAGAGATATCTGAGTATTTTCTCTCATTAAAGTTCTATTGTTGCAATTTTAAATTTTTTATTATATTTTATTGATATAGGAGAATGTTTTATTAACATATTCTTTTACGGTCGTAATTTAGGAGTTTTTATTGTTGTTATTGTTTCCTCTAGAATTACGGCCGCCTTTTTGACCAATTTCTTCGAAGTGATCTTGTCCGTATTCACGACTCACCTTTTCGCCGCCTTTTTTGCCAATTTCTTCGAAGTGATCTTGTCCGTATTCACGACTCACCTTTTCGCCGCCTTTTTGACCAATTTCTTCGAAGTGATCTTGTCCGTATTCACGGCTTACCTTTTCGCCGCCTTTTTGACCAATTTCTTCGAAGTGATCTTGTCCGTATTCACGGCTTACCTTTTCGCCGCCTTTTTGACCAATTTCTTCGAAGTGATCTTGTCCGTATTCACGGCTTACCTTTTCGCCGCCTTTTTGACCAATTTCTTCGAAGTGATCTTGTCCGTATTCACGGCTTACCTTTTCGCCGCCTTTTTGACCAATTTCTTCGAAGTGATCTTGTCCGTATTCACGGCTTACCTTTTCGCCGCCTTTTTGACCAATTTCTTCGAAGTGATCTTGTCCGTATTCACGGCTTACCTTTTCGCCGCCTTTTTGACCAATTTCTTCGAAGTGATCTTGTCCGTATTCACGGCTTACCTTTTCGCCGCCTTTTTGACCAATTTCTTCGAAGTGATCTTGTCCGTATTCACGGCTTACCTTTTCGCCGCCTTTTTGACCAATTTCTTCGAAGTGATCTTGTCCGTATTCACGGCTTACCTTTTCGCCGCCTTTTTGACCAATTTCTTCGAAGTGATCTTGTCCGTATTCACGGCTTACCTTTTCGCCGCCCTTTTGGCCAATTTCTTCGAAGTGATCTTGTCCGTATTTTTGGCTAACTTTCTCGCCACCTTTACGTCCAGCTTCTTCTCTGCTCATGTTTCCGTTGTTGTTATTGTTGTTTCGTGCCATTTAAAAATACCTCCTTTAGAAATTTAAGCGTTAGTGATTTTTTCACTCCAGATAATTCTTCAAGCTCTTTGTTAAATGCTCAGTTTAGTTTTTTGCTCTAATCTACCAAACGATTAATCTTTACCAATTAGCTTAATTAGGAGTTATTATTGTTGTTATTGTTTCCTCCAGAATTACGGCCGCCTTTTTGACCAATCTCTTCAAAGTGCTCCTGTCCGTATTCACGACTCACCTTTTCGCCGCCCTTTTGGCCAATTTCTTCAAAGTGATCTTGTCCGTATTTTTGGCTAACTTTCTCGCCACCTTTACGTCCAGCTTCCTCTCTGCTCATGTTTCCATTGTTGTTGTTATTGTTGTTTTGTGCCATCATCCATACCTCCTAAAAAATTTAATATTTTTGTGAGTGGTATTACCCACATTACTTTCATACCTCAGAAATATATTAAATAAACTAATGTTCTAAATATTTTTAAATTTGTAATAAAATTGAAACACAAAACTTCCACCTCATAGAGTGCTATATAGGTAGTTGCAATGGCTATTGACAAGAAATGTGCTCGTAATTATGAGTTGTTTTTATTATTGTTCCCACCGGAATTACGGCCGCCTTTTTCGCCGATTTCTTCAAAGTGCTCTTGTCCATATTTCTGTTTCACTTTTTCGCCACCTTTACGTCCAGCTTCTTCTCTGCTCATGTTTCCATTGTTGTTTCGTACCATTCTTGTAATTACCTCCTTTAAAAATGTATTGATTTTAGTGAAATTGAGTTATATAACTCGTATTACTGTCATACCTCGATAATTTATAGTTAAACTTTAGATTTGAATTTTTAGATTTTGTAATAATATTGAAATGTTAGAAATTGGCTGTATTATGTTTTGAAGAATTTGAAGTCTAGCTAAATAAACTAAACCTTTAGTTGATGTAATAATAAATGGCTTATTAATGTGGCAAAATGATCTTGGCGTATAATTTAGGAGGTCTATTGGACATGATAAGGGAGAAGGGAGTCTGACAAATGCCTAACTATGTCCCTTATATGATTCTGACTATGATAAGCATTGCAATATTGACTGCAATAATTGTGCATAAACGTCAATTTGGTGTTATTGTGCTATTTCTATGTTTTTCGGGAATGGTGTATATAGCAGAACTTTTTGTCATGATCATCGGAAATAGCTACAATTATTTTCCTGAAGTACTCTCCGTACCATATTACGATAACGTACTAGGCGCAATTGTTTCAAACTTATTTGTCATTCCTATCTTGGGTGTTGTAGCAGCGATGTATAAGCTTCGATTTCGTTGGATCGTACTCTTTTCAGTAATGCTGGTAGTTATAGAATGGTTATTTGAATGGTTTGATATTTATCAGACAAACTGGTGGAGGAAAGAATATACGTTTATCTGCACATTGTTTTTCTTTTTATTATCTAAATTCTGGTTACGAGCTCTACAATTAGGTGCTAAATGGTCACGTTTTCTATCATTGTGGATGCAGGGATGGAGTGGTGTTGCTACCGTGATGTTCATCATGTCTGTCGCTACCATTCGTCATTATGAATTTGGTTTTTTTGAAAATGTTTATCGTGATGACATTTTAGTATCAGCAGTAATGGGGATTTTGAAAAGTTTAATATTTGTTACAGCGATTATACTCTTCCAAAAGTTTCGCTGGCGATTACTTGCACCTATTTTGGTTTTTGGAGTTGACTTGCCATTGTATTACGTAGGTATACTCATGATTGAAATTCCCTTTTGGATATATACTATCGTTTATCTGGTTCTGGCAGCTCTTTTACTTGGGTGGAACCAGTATGCCTATTCTTTTATTTGCAAAATTGCAAGATAATATCCCCATGATGGATCGATTGGAGATCAGTCGTGCATAGTAAATATATTTTAAACGCAAGAGGCAGCAAAGCATTTACTTTCTTATAAGGAAAGCATAAACATTGGTAGCACAACTTTTATAAGCAAGTATGATAGGAAAAGGTGATTCAACACGCATATTTTAAGAAGCAAGAATAGCTATACATATGGAGTTGCCATTTTGAAAGCTAGCTAGTGCAGTCAACCGCTACGGCTTACCGTTTCGCTTTCCAAGAGCATGCTAACGCTAAAGGAGTCGAAACGGTCGCCTTCGCTATCCTTTTTCTACAACGAATAATAGAAAAAGGATATTGGGTTTTATAGTCCTTATTAGTAATTTGCTATACCATACCTTGTATTTTCACAGGGATAACTACTCAAACTGCCTGATCTGACAAATGTTGTAGCACATGGCGAAGGACGCCCACTTCCACTCCTGTGGGAATCGTTTGACCTGAAAATCCACTTTTTCAAGCGATTTTGGTTCGAAAAAGTTAGCTGATGGACAAACCCCACGAAAAGGGAAGTGGACAGCCGGAGTGGCGGTTAAGTGATTGATATATTTCAAAAACAATCGCAGATCCAGGGATAAGGACTGAGAGAATTTTGCTCATTTTTTAACTGCCTTCCTACAATAATTCAAGCTTGAGTGCATTGTTTTTGAATACTAGCAATCGCT
>NZ_WJEB01000043.1:0-41892 GCF_010994085.1 Gracilibacillus saliphilus
GCGAAGGACGCCCACTTCCACTCCTGTGGGAATCGTTTGACCTGAAAATCCACTTTTTCAAGCGATTTTGGTTCGAAAAAGTTAGCTGATGGACAAACCCCACGAAAAGGGAAGTGGACAGCCGGAGTGGCGGTTAAGTGATTGATATATTTCAAAAACAATCGCAGATCCAGGGATAAGGACTGAGAGAATTTTGCTCATTTTTTAACTGCCTTCCTACAATAATTCAAGCTTGAGTGCATTGTTTTTGAATACTAGCAATCGCTTCATATTCTTTTTCCAGTAGGCGAGGTAGACGAATAAAGATGGGCATTAAGTCTTGGTAAGTTTTTGTGGCATCTGGATTAGGGTGATGGCTATGAACCGAACCAACCATGTTTTCCACTTCTTCTAAAGAATCAATATCTTCTTTAGCATACATGCCTAACACAACAGCACCTAAGCAAGAACTTTCATAGCTTTCAGGTACCATGACTTCCTGGTCGAATATGTCAGCAAGCATTTGTCGCCAGAATGGAGAGCGTGCAAATCCACCAGTAGCTTGGATGCGTTTCGGTTCGCCGATTAATTCTTCCAGAGCTAGTAATACACTATATAGATTCATCATAATTCCTTCTAGTACGGCGCGTATCATATGTTCTTTCTTATGATGCATGGCTAGTCCAAAAAAGGAGCCTCTCGCATTTGCATTCCATAATGGAGCCCGTTCTCCTGTTAAATAGGGGTGGAAAAGCAATCCTTCTGATCCAGCTGGAACGGTTTCAGCGAGCGCTGTAAGTAAATCATAAGGACTTTCACCAGTCTGTTTGGCCTTCTCAACTTCTGCTTGTCCCAATTCCTCCTTCAACCAGCGAAAAATCATGCCGCCATTATTGACAGGGCCACCAATAACCCAATGCTTATCAGTTAAAGCATAACAGAAAATTCTCCCTTTTGGATCGGTGACAGGTTTATCTGTAACGGTGCGAATAGCCCCGCTTGTTCCAATTGTTAGAGCTACGACCCCGGGTTCAATCGCATTTACTCCTAAATTAGACAATACGCCATCACTTGCACCAACGATAAAAGGTAGATCGGAAGGCAACCCTAGCTCTTTCGCATATGGTGGATGTAAACCTGTGATGGAGTGTGTCGTTGCTACCGGCGTACTTAACTGCTCCTTATTAATTTGTAGTAGTTCCAGTACTTCTTGATCCCAATCCAATTGCTCTAAATGAAACATGCCTGTTGCAGAAGCAATCGAGTAATCAATCATATATTGACCAAACAGCCGGTAGAAAACATACTCTTTAATAGAAATAAACTTATGTTCAGGCTTGAATAACTCAGGGTGCTCTTCTTTTAACCATACCAATTTCAGTAAGGGTGACATTGGGTGAATAGGTGTTCCAGTACGTAAGTAAATTTGATGTCCATTATACGCTTGCTTTACTTTCTCCATGTAATGAGAACTGCGATTGTCTGCCCATGTAATGGAGTTAGTTAATGGCTCACCATTGTGATTAACGACCATTAAACTATGCATGGCAGAGCTAAATGAAATAAATTGTACCTTATTTCCAGCTATTTTTGCTTCTTTCATACTTTCTTTAATAGTGGTTAAAACAGCTTGAAAGATTTCTTCAGGATTTTGCTCTGCAACTTCTGGTTTGGGAGTATGTAATGGATATTCCACGCCCGCTCTGCTTAAAGCCTCTCCATTATTATTAAAAACTACTGCTTTCGTACTCGTCGTGCCAATATCGACACCAATCATAACATTACTCATGCTGATAGATTCCTCCTATGTAAAATGGGCTGCTGCTTATTTCAAAAGAGCAGCGCCCATCGTATCAATTATGAAATGAAAATGCCTAGGATAAGTGCTACGGATAAACCAACAAGTCCTATTAATGTTTCCATAACTGTCCAAGATTTCAAGGTATCCTTTACATCTAAACCAAAGTATCGTCCAACTAACCAGAAACCAGAGTCATTGACATGTGATAACACTGTTGCACCTGATGCAACTGCGATAACGATTAACCCTAAAACAGGACCTTCAAGACTTAAGATATCAATTAAAGGGGATACAAGTCCCGCTGCTGTTACCATCGATACAGTTGCAGAACCTTGTGCGACACGTACGGAAGCCGCGATTAAGAATGCTAGTAAAATCGGTGGCAGATTTGAGCCAGCCATCATGTTACCAATCACATCACCTACACCAGATTGAATTAAGACTTCTTTAAATACTCCACCTGCACCAGTTACTAAGATAATAATCCCTGCAGGTTCTAATCCTTTCGTTGCAATATCTTGTACTTCCTGACGAGAAAGACCGCGTTTTGTTCCTAAGAAAATAAAGGTTAAGATCGTTGCAATCGTTAATGCAACAAAAGGGTGTCCTAAGAAAGTGAATATTTCACGAGCCATATTTCCTTCCTCTAAAAAGAAGTCCGAAAATGTATTACATAAAATTAATACTAAAGGTATTAAAATAATGGAAGCAATTAAAGAAAAGCTAGGCAATTCTCGATCATCATATTCTATTTCTTCCATATTCATGTATTCTGGTACAACTACATGTAGACGCTTGGAAATATAACGTGCAAACAATGGGCCAGCAATAATCATGGAAGGTATACCAGCCAGTGCGCCGAATAAGATAACCCAACCTAAATCAGCTCCAACTAAATCTGCAACCGCAATTGGTCCGGGAGTCGGGGGAATAAAACTGTGTGTAACCGCTAAACCAGCAAGTAAAGGAATACCGTAATACAATAATGATTTTCCTGTTTTCTTTGCTAAACCGTATACCAGTGGTACAAGTATGATAAATCCAACATCAAAAAAGACGGGAATAGCTACAAGAAAACCTGTAATCCCTAATGACCATTGAGCTTTATCTTCACCAAGCTTATTAATCATGGTACGTGCCAAACGGTCAGCACCACCAGATACTTCAAGCATTTGGCCAAACATAGCGCCTAGACCGACAACGACAGCGACAAAACCTAATGTTCCACCCATACCCTGTTCCATCGTGTCGATTACATCGCCAAGAGGCATTCCTGCTAAAATACCGACAATTAAACTGACGACTAATAAAGCAACAAACGCGTGTAATTTCGTTCGAATAACTAGAAATAATAATAAGAAAATTCCTGCTAATGCAATAAGTATTAACATTTGATCTGACATGTTGTTTCCTTCCTTTGCTGAAAAATTTTTTAGACCTTAGTTACAGCATGGCCACCGAATTCATTACGGAGTGCTGCGACAACTTTTCCGGTAAATGTGTCTTGCTCTTGTGAGCGATAGCGCATCATTAGAGCGAGTGTGATGACAGGCGCAGCCATTTCATAGTCGAGTGCTGTTTCTACTGTCCATTTTCCTTCTCCTGAGGAGTGCATGATCCCTTTTATTTGTTCGAGATTAGGATCTTTTCCGAAAGCGTCTTCTGTTAACTCCATTAACCAGGAGCGAATAACGGAGCCATTGTTCCACACTTTGGCAACCTTTTCATAATCGTAAGCAAAAGGACTTTTCTCAAGTATGTCAAAACCTTCTGCTATGGCTTGCATCATACCATATTCAATTCCGTTATGGACCATCTTAAGAAAGTGACCGCTTCCAACAGGACCAGTATATAAGTAGCCATTCTCAACGGTTAGGTCTTGAAAAAGTGTTTCTACCTTTTCGAACTCCTGCTGCTCTCCACCTATCATTGTGCAGGCGCCATTTCGTGCACCATCAACACCACCGCTTGTCCCACAATCAAAGAAGTAGATCCCTTTTTCTTTACACGCATCCCCACGCTTGATGGAATCTTTGTAATGAGCGTTTCCGCCATCAATAATGCGGTCACCGCTTTCAAGATGCTCCAGTAAAGCTTGAAATACAGATTCTGTAGCATCACCTGCAGGAACCATCATCCAAATAGTGCGCGGTGCTTGTAAACGACTCACTAGTTCTTTTATCGTTGGGGCGGCCTCACCACCATCTGAAATAATATGCTGTAGTGCTTCTTCACTCATATCGTGAGCAATAACAGTATAATTTTTATTTAGTAGATTTAGTGATAGTTGATATCCCATTTTCCCTAAACCTATCATTCCTATTTGCATCATTACCAATCCTTTTTCGAAAAAATTTTCGTTCTTCATACATTATACGAAAAAAAATTCTTTTTTCAACCGTTTACAAAAAATATTTTTTTTCGAAGACTAATCCTGTATAATGAGAACTAAAGATTGTTCAGGAGAATGCTAATGATAAAAAGAGAGCAAACATGCTTAGATAAGGTACGAAGAAATTATCCGAAGTTCAGTGTTACAGAAAGAAAAATTGCTGATTATATCTTAGAAAATCCTAATCAGATTATTCATTCTTCGATTAATCAGTTGGCTGAGGATTTAGATGTTGCAGATTCAACTGTTTTTCGATTTTGTAAGCGGATAGGTTATAAAGGTTACCAGGCAATGAAAATTGCATTAGCCTCTGAAGTAGTATCTTCTATTCAACATATTCATGAAGAAGTGGACAGTGATGATGAGTTAAATACGGTAGCCGCCAAAGTATTTCGAACCAATATTCAATCTTTGGAAGAAACATTGAAGATTATCGATGAAGAACAATTGCAAAAGGCTGTAAATAGCTTATTATCTGCCCGTCAAATTCACTTTTTTGGTAGTGGTGGATCGAATACGGTAGCATTAGATGCATACCATAAGTTTATTCGTACCGGTTTGCCGGTACAAACTGCAGTGGATACTCATTTTCAGTTGATGGCTGCTTCTCAGCTGGATGAGAAGGATTGTGCTCTTCTTATTTCACATTCAGGGTCATCGAAGGATATTTTACATATTTTAAACGTATTGGGAAAGAATCAAGTAAAAACGATCGCGATTACCAACTTTGCGAAATCAACGTTAAGTGAAGCGGTACATATTCCACTATATACAAGTTCTGGGGAAACCGATTTTAGAACAGAAGCATTTTCTTCCCGAATTGCTCAGTTGACCTTAATTGATTTATTATTTGTGAACGTTTTGATGAACAGGGGAGAAACGGGACAAGAAGCGCTTAATAAAATGCGCGAGGCTATTACGGTGAAAAGAATATAGAGATTGGGACAGGAGTGTCTCAATTTTTTGAGTTCTAGATTAGTGAAGTAGAAGGCTAGAATTAACTCTGCTGAACAGTAACAGGAACCAAGAGAGACTGTGTCAGTAGAACAGTTAATAAGAATAAACAACAAATATAGTTGAGATCAACAAAGATGATGATCTCAACTTTTTTGTTGTTTTGGCTAGCTATGTCCCAGTTTCTATTGTATACGAAACCGTTTAGTCAATTTAGCTAGTGATTGGGATAATTCTGTTAGTTTTAAGCCAATATCGTGTGTTCTTTCCATTTGATGGATTTGCTCATCACTTGTTGCATACATTTCTTCAGCGCTTGCTAATGTTTCTTGAGAGACAGATGCAAAGCTCACAGTAGCTTGTTCAAGATCAGGTAGAACTTGATGCACGTTTTGCAGTTCATTTTCCATACTGTTAATGCGATTGCTAACCGTATCGATTTGTTCCATTAATTCATCAATAGATAATTTCGTATCGTTAGCAATAGTTAAGTTAGACGTGATACTTGTATGCATTTGATCGAATTCGTCGGCTGCTTGTGTTGTTACACTCTCCATTTCCGAGATGGAGTTAGTAATTTCTTCTGTCGCATTGGTAGCTTGTTCTGCTAGCTTTCTGACTTCATTTGCAACGACAGCGAATCCTTTACCAGATTCACCTGCTCTAGCAGCTTCAATGGCAGCATTCAATGCTAAAAGTTTGGTTTGTTCGGCTATTCCTTTAATTAAATCGACTAAGCTGGTAATGGACGATGAGTGAGCATTCACTTGCTGTATCGTTTGATTCAAATGCTCAAAACCTTGCCCAAAGGAAGTAATCATTTCGATCAGCTTTGTCATGTTTTTCTCACCATATGCTGCAGAGTTATTCATATTCTCCGAACTGTTATCAACCATTTTCATATTTTCTAATAAAGAAAAGATCTTTTCTTTCATTTCGTTGAAACTATTGGTACTATGTTCTGAACTGTTAGCAGTTTGTTCGGCACCTTCTTTTACAACATTAATGGATGTAATTAACTGATGACTTGACGCTAAAGAACTACCTGAAGAATCTTTTAACAGATCTCCAGTTGTTTCTAGCTGGGAAGTAGTATCATGGAGTTCTTTCAACATTGTCCGCATTTGGTCGATCATAGCGTCATAACTTTTATGCAATGATACGATCTCCGGTATAGTTGTATTTATTGCAAGTGTATCTTGTAAGTTTCCGTTTCGTGCTTCTCTCATGGTGTTTCGTAATTTCGTTAAAGGCTTGGTTAAACTTCGAACAAAAAATAATACGATGAATACAGAGATGATTAAACTAACGATAATAACGATAATTATCGTTTGAGCCATAGCATGAACAGCCCCCATATAAGATTGGGTAGGGACAACTAAAACGTATAGCCCATCGATTTGCTCACTTAAATCTTCAACAATCATGGTATAGTCCTTCCCATTGATTTTTTTGTGAATGACACCTTTGTTTAGTTCAATCATTTGATTTATTAAGGATTCGGAAAAAGTGAAATTACTGTCATTACTCACTTTGAAAGGGGTGACATCGCTATCAACGATATAGTAAATATCAGACATGATTCCTTCTTCTTCAAGTCTCTCTTTTTGGGAGCGTATTTCTGTTTCGAGTTGTTGCATAAAATATTCATCATCACTAACATATAGAAACTTCAGGTTGTCAGCTATGTATGCAAGCAATTCTCCTTCACGTGTCAACCGGTTTTCCATTGTTTCCATTGTTGTCTCTTTTGCATTTAAGTATGTACTTAAGCCGACAACACTTATGGAGATAATTAATAGAACAAAAAATAAAACTAGTAATCTAGTTTGTAAATTTATCTTTGATAGGAAGCTTTGTCTATGTTTCTTTTCCTTTTGAGTCTTTTTACCTGTTTTGTCGAAATAAAACTTCAATTTGTAATCCTCCAGTTCCTAGGTAATTATCCTTACATCGACAAATTGTAACAAATGAATGTTAAGTTAATGTTAAATTCAGATATATATTTAGTAAAAAAGTACCATTACGATAACTGGAAGATGGAAGTGGGCAAACTAACCATAACAGGCATTACTCGATAAAATTTCGAATCTTAATACATTTACCTTAACACTAATATGAAACTTTTCGAATACGATAAATAAAATATAAATAAATAGGAGTGAAATGATGGAAAGTATAAATAAATGGAGTCAGACGCTAAAAATAAAGCAAAACCCGCTTCTATCACAACATTATCCAGAAACTGTATTATACAGTAGCGATAATTTAAACGATTTTTTAAACCGTTATGCTTTTATTTATGTTAAACCTATCTCCAATTGTAAAGGTAGGGGAGTGGTACAGGTTGGCACAAACACAAACGGACAATATACCGTCAAGGGGTATACAATTACTGGATCTAAAGTAGATAGAGAATTAAATAGCTTAGAGGCAGTAATAATGTTTCTTCACTCTATTTATAGAAGAAAGTTGAATTCCAATCTTTATATTATTCAGCAGGGTATTTCAAGTGTTACGCCAGATAAACTAGCATTAGGTGTTCGAGCACATATCCAATATGTACAAGGTAAATGGGTTTTGGGAGGGATGCTTGGGAAGCTTGCCGATATAGATAGTGGTATTGTCAATCGAAATCGCGGAGCATGGGCGTTACCAATCAGACAACTTTTATTACAACATTTACAAATGGATCAACAGCAGGCCGAAAAATTAGAAAAGGAAATAGAGAGAATTTGTATTGAAGTAGGCAAAGTTTTTGGTGAAAATAGGCGGATAGTTGAATGTGGAATTGATATAGGTATTGACCAGTTAGGGAAAGTATGGGTATTTGAGGTTAATTTGATAGGACCAAGTATTGAATTTTTTTCTTATCTTAAAGATAAATCAATATTCAATCAGATCTTGGAAAATCGGAGAAAACGTCGCTTCAAGGGTAATCGATAGATTGAATATACAACCCAAAATTGCTGCTGTTCCCTTGATAGACGCAGGCCATGGGTCTCTTTAATAGAATGAAAACAGAGTTGTTACAAATCCCTCAAATAGCATTGGATTTGGATAAGCTACATTATCTACATCAAAGCATAATATATTTGTAGAAATGCTGAAAGGATGAAGAAGCATGTATAACAATTCTAACCTGCATCCAAATCCCCCTTATCTTAATCAATCAATGTATAATAATGGAATGTGTTCAGTTCAATCTCATTACACACCTAATCAACACTTTCAAAAAGGAAATGAAATTGGGCTGATAGATTATGGGTCAAGACCATTGGTGTTTAATATTAATGAAGTAACAAAACAAAACAATACGTTTCGTACCGCTATTTGGACGGGATCGCAATTCCAAATTACGTTAATGAGTATTGGCGTTGGGGAAGATATTGGAATAGAAATGCATCCTGCAGTAGATCAATTTTTACGTATTGAACAAGGTCAAGGAATTGCTCAGATGGGGACGAACAAGAATCATTTCAATTTTGAAAGGTATGTTTATGATGACACTGCTATCGTCATTCCTGCTGGTACCTGGCATAATGTAATTAATACTGGTACAATTCCACTTAAGCTGTATTCAATATATGCACCCCCTAACCATCCGTTTAATACAGTGCATGTTACTAAGAGAGATGCAATGGCTGTGGAAAGTCATCATCACAATGGAAATGTGAGTTAATATTATTATAACGATTTATTAAGGGGGCATTTGCTTTTTAAAGAGTAATATGCCCTATAATAGGTTTGTTTTTTACATCTATTAATTTACACAAAATCGTTTGTCAATTTAGCGAGTGATTGAGCTAATTATGTACGTTTCTATCTGATAAGAAAAACCTGAAAACCCCACCGGCCCTTTATTAAATGCTAATTGGATTTCGATTACTTTAATATTAATTATGAAATACGTGAACAGCATAACCACCGCTTCGGCTGCGCACTTTCCTTTCCGTGGGGGTTGTCCTTCAGCTAACTTTTTCGAGCAAAACCCGCTCGAAAAAGTGGATCTTGAGGTCAAACAATTCCCACAGGAGTGAAAGTGGGCGGCCTATGCTAAGGTCTGCTCTACAATTCTAGCATGAAGTAACATTGCTGCTTTTATACTTATGGATAGCGATTCTTGCTCTTATCTATTTTTTAACTGTCTATTCGAAAGGGAGCTTATCAAAGCGAAGTAATTAGTCGCAGCGTCGGCAAACACACTAAAAATATGTCAAAATAACTACTTCGTTAAACACGGTCATTGCACTGATTATATACTTTCGTACCTTTTAAAAAAGGGGTGCATGTAAGCACACCCTTTTAGTTATTTTAATTCACTTGTAGGCTTGGTCTCTTGCAAGCAATGATTTGTCCCATTTGTGTTGAGGTAGTGTTGTAATGAACTCAATTAAATGACCGTCTGGATCTCGCAAATGGACTGCTCGTATTCCCCAATGCGTTTTATCTTCGATAGATGTGACGAATTTTCCGCCTCGCCGTTCAATATCCTGGACCGTTTTTTCTAAATCTGTCACTTCAAAGATTAACGCAAAATTGTCTTGCACTTGCATGTTAACTGGTAAATTTTTTGTCCCTACGGCTTCTGCCATTAGCTCCTTTCTGAAGAGTGCTAACACCATACCGTCTCCAACATCAAAACTTGCGTAATCCCCACCTGGTTCTCCCCATGTCCGTTTAAATCCGAGCGTTTCTTGATAAAAGGACAAACAAGCGTCAAATTCAGTGACGAGCAGCCGAATATTGTCTAACTTCATTTTATTCACCTCACCTAATTTGTCTTCCCTTCTGAGTTTAATAGAAGGGTTTTAGTTTGTCTTGAAAAAATCGGACATATAATTAGATGGTGTCATCCCTGTATAGGTTCGGAATTCTCGAATAAAATGAGCTTGATCGCTATAGCCATACTCAGCACTGGTTGGTGCACCCATTAATTCATGCTGTTCGTATAAGAAACGTAAGGAATACTGCATGCGGACAATTCGACAAAATGTCTTTGGGCTAAGTCCTATCCAGTCCAGAAATATCCGTTGTACATGCCTGCTACTCATAAATTCTTTTTCAGCAAGTTTTTGCACTTTTATACTTCCTTGATGCAGATAAATATGATGGAGTAAGTTTGCGATTGAAGCACTATTCTTTGCACTTTTAGTTTGCTTTAGACGTTGTAAGAGCACGGTATTTAACAAGGCAATTCGGTCTGTTGTTTCAGTTAACTGGTATTGTATGTCTGTCCACACTTTGTCTATGTCAGAGAGAGTAATAGAAAGATCACTATACGAAGCAACCGAGACGTTAAATAGTGCGCGAAGAGCACCAGGACGGAAGCGGATCCCGATGAAATCCGAACCACGATGAATCGGAATATCAGCGCCAAACTGTAATGGTGTAAAAGCGTGGGTTAAACGAGGATGCATAATAGGGTGCCTCCAATCATTCATAGAAATCTACCGTCACTAAAAATTATATATATTATATAATAAATAGCATTACCAAGCGAATATTAACAGATTTTGTATAAAGATACCAAGGGGGCAGCAGGTATGGTTATTTTATATTTTCCTCGTTTATCCCCAATCATTTCAGACTACATCAATGAGTTGATAAGTTATACACATTCTTCTGAGGCAACATAATCGATTTCAAAGCCGAGATCTTCTATCATTTGATAATCTTGTATGCGAGCTTGTCCTTCTGTTGTTAAGTAATCCCCAATAAAGATAGAATTAGCAGGATAAAGTCCAAATGGTTGAAGGCTTCTCAAGTTCACTTCTCTGCCACCGGATATCCGAATTTCTTTTGATGGATTGATAAAACGAAATAAACAAAGGACCTTTAAACAATAGGTAGGCGTCAATTCGTTAGTTCCTTCTAGTAATGTTCCATCAATGGCATGCAGAAAGTTAACGGGGATGGAGTCAGCATTCAGTTCCTTTAAGGCATGCGCCATTTCAATTACATCTTCTTTGCTCTCTTTCATACCGACTATCACACCAGAACACGGCGAGATTCCCGCTGCTTTGACGGCATTTACTGTGGAAACCCGGTCATAATAGCTATGACTTGTTGTAATTTGATCGTGATGATTAGCGGATGTATTAATATTGTGATTGTAGCGATCTACCCCTGCCGCTTTTAATTGATCGGCTTGTTCTGGTTCTAACAGTCCTAAGCATGCACAAATTTTCATATCGTAATGTTGTTTAATTTCCTCAACTGCTGAAGTGACCGTATCAAGTTCCCGTTTGGATGGACCACGACCACTGGCGACAATACAATAAGTACCTGATTTTGATTCATGTGCTCTTTTAGCACCTTGGACAATAGATTGTTTATCCAGCATTCGATATTTTTCAATCGGGGCGGTAGCGTCTCTTGATTGAGCACAATACCCACAATTTTCAGGACATAGGCCCGATTTCGTGTTGATAATCATATTGAGCTTTACTTTATTTCCATAGTACTGTTTGCGAACCTGGAAGGCGCTATCTAGTAAATTTAATAATTGCTCGTTTGGACAGTTTAAAACGGAAAGTGCCTCCTGGTTTGATAGCATTTCGTTATGTAGAGCTTTTCTTGCTAATGATTGCCAAATACTCATAGAATCCCGCCTTTTTAAGCTACGTTTTGATTATGTTGGTTTCGAAACATACTTTCGGAGATGAAACTTTTTTCTAGCCGGTGAGCAAATATCCCTGCTCCGATAGATAACACAATATCCTTAGGTAAAGGTACTGCCAACCAATACCAAACAAGTTGATAAGAGAATCCTTCAGGTGCGTCAAACCAGAACATATAGGCTGCATACATCCAATTAGCCCCTAAGAGATAATTAATGACCATGGCAATCAGTGCAGCAGTGATATACATGGGAAAGCTCTGTTTCTTCTCTATTAATTTACCTGCAACATAGGCGATTATTATAAAAGAAACAATGAAACCAAAAGTTGGTGAAATAAGAGTTGAAGCCCCACCTTTAAATTGGGCGAAAATCGGGGCACCCGCTAAACCTAGTAACATGTAGACCAACATGGAAATAGCTCCCAATCTGCTTCCTAGAATAAGCCCCGCTAAGATTGCAAAAAAAGTTTGTAACGTGATGGGAACTCCACCAATCACCATGAAAGGTGCAATCGATGTAATATTCGCACCTACTGTCATTAAGGCGATAAATATACTGCCGATGGTAAGGTCAAGTGCTGTTAAGCGTTTATGATTCTGCATTATTTTTCCTCCTTTCCAAACATAGATTAAATGAAGAAAATAAAATTGTCAACCATATAAATGAAATGGTTGACATATATGAATAATTATTGCTCCGCATATTCGTTCACAAAATTGACATATTTATACACGCTCCTTTATAATTGCTTACGATAAAGAAAATGAAATCATGGTTTAAACTGTCCATAAAACTCCTACTTGCGAAGAAGCTAAGTAGGGGATCACGGACGTTAACATTCTGATAAGTCTCACTTTTTCAATTCCTTCAAAGAGGAGGATTAGCGTGCAAAATAGCCAAAGTAATGAAACCGCTTACCGAATTAACGATCAGGTAAGGAAAAAACACTGTATTCTCATCGCTAACGCTACAATCATTATTCTCTTTTATATACTGTTTCCTATTTTTTTAACCAGTTTTATGTCAGAGCAAAATATTTATTTTCTCCCGTTGGCATGGGGATATGTCCTTGTATTATTTCTAATGACTTGGGGAATTGGAGTCTGGCATTTCTTTTTCACGAAATCATTTAATCGAAAGCTTGATGAAAGAGGCGAACAGTCCAAAGCCGGAGGTGACCAATGAATTTTACCTATTTTATCTTTTTCGTCGTTATCGTAATAGGTACGCTGGTCATTACCCATTGGGCAGCAGAACGGAGTAGAACAGCTCATCAATTTTATGTGGCAGCAGGTAGTCTGTCCGGTATGCAAAATGGGATGGCGATAGCTGGTGATTTCATTAGCGCAGCTTCATTTCTTGGTATTACTGGATTAATTGCGCTTTATGGTTATGATGGATTCTTGTATGCTACAGGTTTTCTCATTTCTTATGTGATATTGTTGCTATTAATCGTGGAACCAATCCATCGGCTTGGCACCTATTCTGTAGCAGACGTGGTTGCTGCTCGATTTCCAGGAAACCGGATGCGTGCTGCCGTGGCCATTAGTGGTATTTGTATTTCGGTTTTATATATGATCCCACAGCTCGTAGCTTCTGGTTTACTGATTCGTCTTTTACTAGGGGTGGATTTTCGAGTAGCAGTGAGCATTATCGGTGTGTTAATGACGGTGTATGTTGCATTTGGTGGAATGCTGGCAACATCTTGGGTTCAGATTATCAAAACTGTACTGCTGATGTGTGGAACATTATTAGTTGTTTTTATTTTGTTGTCCTGGCTGAATTGGGACTTTTTTGGTCTAATAGCAGATGCAATAGAGCAAAGTCCGCATGGGGAGTCATTTTTTTATCCTGGAAATCTGTTTACTAACTCAATAGACAAAATTTCACTTACTTTAACCTTAATGCTTGGTACTTCAGGCCTTCCACATATACTAATTCGGTTTTTAACGGTGAATAATGCAAAGGAGGCAAGAGTATCTGCTATGTCTGCCTCATGGATTATTGGTTTGTTTTATATCATGACACTTATTTTGGGTGTCGGAACCATTGCACTTGTTGGAAGTGAAACATTGATACAGGCAGACTCCAGTGGGAATCTAGCGGCATTATTGTTAGCAGAGGCGGTTGGTGGTGATTTTCTAATTGCCTTTGTGATGGCTGTTGCCTTTGCCACTATCATTGCTGTAGTAACCGGGTTGATTTTTGCCGCAACTTCTTCTTTTGCGCACGATATCTACTACCATCTTTGGAAGAAAAAAAGGGTTGAAGAGAAAAAACAGCTACAGGTTGCTAGAATGGTTGCCGTTGTGATCGGCATATTGTCGATCCTCTTATCGATCGGAATGGAAGAGAGTAATGTTGCTTTTCTTGTATCCATTACCTTTGCGATTGCGGCTTCCACGCTATTTCCTTTGCTGATTCTTACGTTTTACTGGAGGCGATTTAACAGAATCGGTGGCTATACCACATTATTATGTGGTTTTCTTACATCCATCATTTTAGTTGTGTTAGGGCCAGAGGGGATTGGCATCTTACCACTCTCTAATCCTGGTATTTTATCAATCCCTGCCGGCTTTGTTGGTGGTGTGATCGGTGCGATGGCAGGAAAGAAAGATGAGAAAAGCTATGAAGATCTTTTCTTAAAACTGTACAGCGACAAACAGGAGGCTGTTTCACATGATTGACCTCACCATCGTTTTATTTGAAAGGATTGGTCTGCTTTTGCTAGCGGCATTTATGTTAACCCAAATACCGGGGTTCCGTTCGTTATTAGACAGAGATTTTGCCATTGATACCATGATTTATCTAGCGATTGTATTTGGATTTATTGGGATATTAGGGACGCACACCGGGGTATTAATCGAAATGGATACATTGGCACTTGAATCGAGAATAAACGATGTGACATCTAATGAGGTCTTGATCGGTTTTAGTACGGTAGTGGTCATGATTGCTGGCCTGCTTGGTGGGCCATATGTCGGGCTTTGTACAGGAATTATTACGGGGATTTATCTGGCCTTTATTGGTGGAGATGCTTGGATTGCAAATAGTTTGATTAACCCATTGGCAGGTTTAATTACGGGGTGGACAGGTCAGTTTTTTTCGGATGAGCGAGTCATTGCACCGGGCAAGGCATTATTTATTGGGATGTTCCCACCGGTCTTGCATATGGGCTTGCTGTTGATTTTTATTTCCGATCAAGAAAAAGGAGTAGAGCTTGTCAATACAATTGGCATCCCGCTTGTCATTACTAATGCTGTTGCGCTTGCTATTTTTACGATGGTAATCCGAGCTGCACTTAATGAAACGGAAAGAGAAGCAGCGATTGAAACAAATCGAGCTTTATCGATTGCTGAGAAAGCTTTGCCGATACTTCAGGATGCTTCCTTAATCTCTAATGCAAACAAAATGGCGAAGCTTCTCTATGATGAGTTGGATGTAGCTGCAATTGCGATTACAGATAAAGAGAAGGTGCTTAGCCATGTCGGTCTTGGGGATGACCATCATCGATTAGGGGAGCCGCTTAAAATGCGGCTATCACACAAAGCACTTGATACTGGAGATATACAGGTTGCTTATGACAGGGAGGGGATTCAATGCCGATCTGAAGCCTGTCCACTGAAAACTGCGATAATGGTACCGATTTACCGTTCTGGCGAGATAATTGGTCTGATTAATTTATATTTTCGCCATTCCCAACAAATTCGGGCTGTAGAAATCGAACTTGCTAAAGGTCTAGGCACTATTATCTCTAATCAAATCAGTGGTTTTGAAGCGGAGAGGATGAAAGAACTTTTGAAGGAAGCGGAAATACGAAATCTTCAGGCACAGATAAATCCACATTTTCTATTCAACACTTTTAATTTGCTTCATTCTTTGATGCGAGTCAATCAAGAAAAGGCACGTCATATCCTCATACAACTGAGTCACTATATGCGAGCGAACCTGTCCATCGCCAGCAAAACGCTAATCCCCCTGAAAGATGAACTCGCGCATGTGAATGCCTATGTGGAAATTGTAACTGCACGTTTCATGGATCAGCTCATCATTAACATTCATATTGATCAAGATCTTGAAAATGTATTGATACCGCCAGCGACATTGCAACCCCTTATTGAAAATTGTATTCAACACGGGCTAAAGAATAATCAAATCAAAGGTAAAATTGATTTAATTATTAAAAAGAAAGAAGAATGGGTATATATTGAAGTTTGCGATAATGGTAAAGGTTTTTCAGATGATATGCTGGCATTACTCGGAACAGAACCTATTGATCAACAGAATGGTAATGGTACAGCCTTATATAATATTAATGAAAGATTGAAAGGAATTATGGGGGAGAAGAGTCGGCTACACTTTCGCAACAATCCGGAAAAAGGAAGTTCCGTTTCATTTAAAATACTTGTTGATACAAGGAGTGGCATAAATGAAGATTTACGTGATGATCGCAGAGGATGAGCGTCTTGGACGGGAAGAACTGTCTTATCAGCTTGAGCAGGAAGAAGATGTGAGCTTATGTCCAAGTGCGGAGAATGGCGAGCAATTAATTCAGTTGTATCATAAATATAATCCTACTGTCCTGTTTTTAGATATACATATGCCAGGCCTCACCGGTTTGGAAGTGGCAGAGACATTGCGTAATGAAGAGGGGGATGAGCCAGTAATTGTTTTTACTACAGCTTATGACACCTATGCTGTTCAAGCATTTGACCTTCAAGCGACAGATTACCTATTAAAACCTTTTGACAAAGCTCGTTTTGACACCGCTATGAAACGAGTAAGGGAAGAACTGCAAAAAAAGCAGCAAAAAAAGCGAAAAATTGATAAATTGATTATTTCTACTGATAATAAAATGGTGGTTGTGGATCCATTGCAAATCGGTTATGCAGTCCGTGAAGGAAGACTGTTGCTGTTACACACATTAACAAATGAAGTTATCGAAACTAAAATGAATTTAAAAGAGCTAGAAGAGAAGCTGGCTACCTTTCCTTTTTACCGACCGCATAGAAGTTATCTCGTTAATCTTGATGCGATCGAGGAAATTACTCCGTGGTTTAACGGAGCCTATAACATTGTAATTAAGGATAAAAATAAATCGCAAGTTCCAATGAGCAGAACGGTAGCCAAACAATTTTTTGATGTGTTACAAGGATTAAATTAACCATTCATACAATTCATTCAACATTTTAAACAGATAGAACGGCATTTCAAGAAAATCTCGAAATTGAATCAATTATATCTAATATACTAAATACAAATGTTAGAGTATTTAGTATTTTTTCTGCTTTCAAAGAGGATGGGCTTTGGAAGCAGAAAGTAAGACTTCTGATTTTGGAGGCTTACGGATGGTTATTGCTGTGGCAAATTTATAGTAGGCAGGAGTTAATTCACGGCAATTTGTAAGCGTTTACTAAACACTCTAACATTAATAAAAGCAGGAAGGGATGGGAATAGTCAATGAATCAAACACTCAATGAAAAACAGAGATGGTATTGGAAGAAGAATATCCAACTGATCATAGGTTTGCTCATTGTTTGGTTTTTAGTTGGTCTTGGTGCTGGTGTTCTGTTTGCTGAACCTCTCTCCAATGTTCAATTTTTAAATGTATCGTTATCGTTCTGGTTTGCACACCAAGGTTCGATACTGGTATTTATCATTCTGATACTTACGTATGCCATTCGGATGGATAAACTCGATAAGCAATATAAAGAAATGATAAAGGATGGGAATTAGACTTAGGTAAGCAGGTATAAGGAGGGTTTTCATGAGTGTTGAAGTGATTACGATTATTCTGGTACTTATTACATTCGCTGTTTACACAGGAATTGGTTGGTGGTCAAGGGTTCGAGATACGTCCAATTTTTATGTCGCAGGACAGGGAGTTCCAACTGTAGCCAATGGGGCTGCTATTGCTGCGGATTGGATGTCTGCTGCATCTTTCATTTCGATGGCAGGACTGGTTGCATTTTTAGGCTATGACGGAACCATTTACTTAATGGGATGGACTGGTGGTTACGTCCTCTTAGCATTACTACTTGCTCCATATTTACGTAAATTCGGAAAGTTTACAGTTCCTGACTTTATTGGTGATCGTTTTTATTCAAGTGGTGCTCGTGCGGTAGCAGCAGTCGCAACAATTTTTATTTCGCTTACTTATATTTCTGGTCAAATGCGTGGGGTAGGAATTGTTTTCAGTCGTTATCTTCAGGTCGATATTATTATCGGAGTTTTAATTGGCATGGCTATTGTTGGCTTCTTTGCATTACTTGGTGGAATGAAAGGTGTGACATGGACACAAGCTATTCAATATTTTGTCATTATTATCGCTTTTTTAATACCGGCGTTTGCCATTTCGTTTCAGTTAACAGGTAATCCTATTCCGCAACTTGCCTTAACAAGCAGTGATATTGTTGATCGCTTGGGGCAAATCCAAGTAGATCTTGGTATGACGGAGTATATGGCGCCATTTACAGATCTTTCTATGATTAATGTCTTTATGGTTACGCTAGCTTTAATGGCAGGGACGGCTGGACTTCCTCACGTAATTGTCCGTTTTTATACGGTTAAAAGTGTTCGTGCAGCTCGTTGGTCAGCGGTTTGGGCAATCATCTTTATTGGCCTGCTTTATTTAACTGCTCCTGCAGTTGGTGCATTTGCTAAATACAATCTGATCGATACGATCGCAGATAAGCCAATCGAAGAAGTTCAGAGTATTGAGTGGGTAAGTAAGTGGGAAACAACGGGTCTCTTACAATTAGATGATGTCAATGGTGATGGAGTCGTGAATTTTACTGGTGGTGAAGACAATGAGGTCTCCATTGATGGAGATATTATCGTGTTATCCACTCCAGAAGTGGCAAATCTGGCTCCTTTTATTATTGCATTAGTTGCAGCAGGTGGTTTAGCAGCAGCATTGTCAACGGCATCAGGTTTATTAATTACGATGACAAGTGCTGTATCCCATGATATCTATTATCGTATCTTTAATAAAAGTGCTTCAGAATCACAACGATTACGAGTTGGCCGGATTACCTTACTCATTGCACTTGCTATTGCAGCATATGTCGGTATAAACCCTCCAGGATTTGCCGGAGAGGTTGTAGCACTTGCCTTTGGTTTAGGTGCAGCAAGTTTGTTCCCGGTTATACTGTTAGGTATTTTTGACAAGCGAATGAATAAAGAAGGTGCAGTCGCAGGTATTATTGCTGGTTTGAGTTTCACATTGATTATGATCGGTGCAATACTCTCCCCATCTATTTTGGGTACTGAAGAACCGATTTTAGATAGTTTCTTTGGTATTAATGCTCAAGGTGTCGGGGTGGTCGGGATGATACTGAACTTTATTGTCAGCTTTATTGTTTCCCGGATGACACCTGAACCGCCTAAAGACATCCAAGAATTAATCGAAAATGTCCGTGCTCCCGAGATAGATGAGTAATCATAAGATCAAGTGGCAGAAAGGAGAGAAAAGATGAATTGGACTTTGGTTTTAGCTGTTCTTTTAATCGTCTTATATCTCTTCCATCCATGGATGAATATGAAGACGTTTCAAAAGGTGATCGGGATAACCCTGTTTCTTGAGATCTTTTATTTAATTGGTCACTATCTGATGAACTGGCCATTTCCCACACCGATTACTTTGGTACAGCTTTTTGTTGTATCAGGTATGGGAGTTGCTTTAGGAGTATTTTTCTCCCGAATTTGGCCGCTGCCGCTTGAAAAAGGCTTCGAGCGGATTTTCAGAACATTTCTGATCGCAATCCCTTCTCTCGGTTTTGGTATGGGATTGCAGGTCATTCTTCAAGGAGCACATGCGACACAGGCTATTTATTTAATTTTTGCACTTGCTGCATGGCTTGGGTCAAGCAGATTTGTACGTGAAGACAAAGCGGTTATTACTTCTAATAAAAGAATAGAGGGGACAACATAACGAAAAGGGTGCTCCATAAGTTATCGTTAATCACTTATGGAGAGCCTTTTTTTGAAAGTATAAAATTAGTGCAAGACCGTTTTAAGCGTAGTAGTTATTTTGATATGTTTTACGTGTATTTGTCAACGCTTAGACTAATTACGTCGTTTTCCGCGAGCACGTCCTCAACTAACTTCAGCAACTTTATTATCGGGAAAACCTTTTATGCTACTTGGTAGTTTTCCCTGTAACTATATTTTTACCGGGAAAACCCCGCATTTTAATAGGCAGATTTCCCGGTTAATTCAGTTTTACCAGGAAATCTTACCATTACACTCAGTGGTTTTCCTGGTATTAGATATGTCAAAAGAGAAGTGAGCAACCGGAATGGTGGTAATGCTGTCCAGATATTTCATCTACTACCAAAGTAGTTAGGCGTATCTAGTCCAACTTTTTTAATTTTCCCATTTGTATAAACAAATTTAAAACTGGTATATTATAGAAAATAAATGATTTTGAATTGTGTTGTTCACAAAGTCATAAGAGAGTTGGGAGAGAGTTTTATGAGCCAGCGGAATGCTTTTTTATTGATATTGGTTGCTGCTGTACTATGGGGGACAACAGGTACAGCTCAAAGTTTTGCACCATCATCCGCACATCCTGTTGCAATTGGGGCCATTCGTTTAGCGATAGGTGGAATAGTTTTATTAGTATTTGTAGTTATACAAGGAAAATTTTATATTAAAAGGTGGCCCAAGCTGACAACATGTTTGGCAGCAGTATCGATGGCAGCTTATCAACCACTTTTTTTCTCTGCGGTATCTTGGACGGGGGTAGCAGTTGGGACGGTGGTAGCAATTGGGAGTGCACCAATATTAGCGGGATTACTAGAATGGTTATTCTATCGAAATATTCCAGACCGAAGATGGTGGTTGGCTACTATTTTAGCAGTAGCAGGTTGTACATTGTTAGCTTCGAATCAAGAGACAGTTACAATATCATCCTTAGGGATTCTGATGGCAGTCGGAGCGGGTTTATCCTTTTCAGCATATACCTTGTTTAGCAAAAAGTTATTGGAACAACATCGTTCAGAAGCGGTTGTTGCAGTGGTGTTCACGTTGGCCGCTATTTTATTATCACCAATTTTATTCTTATACGATTTTTCTTGGTTATTGGAATCGAATGGCATTATCGTAACATTACATTTAGGAATTTTAGCAACTGCGATTGCTTACTTATTCTTTGCCCGTGGTTTGTTAGGCACTTCTGCAGCAACAGCTGTGACACTTTCACTTGCAGAACCACTTACAGCATCTATTCTAGGAATGGTAGTTGTAAAAGAAGTAATAACTGTACAAATACTTATAGGTTTAGTACTAATCTTTACCGCGCTCGTTTTTTTGTCGATTAGAAAATCGTCACCGTAAAATTAATAACTTCTTCTAATAGATAGGCACGTGTATAGATTATATCTCATATTATCCATGATTTTTGAGCATAATAAACATATGATTACTATTCTTGGAGGTTACTTATGCGTGATAAAATGATTCATCTAACATCTGGTGAGATTGCTACACTGTGGACGGGCTACATGAATGATAGTATGTCGAAATGCGTGTTAAAGTTTATGCTGCAACATATTGAGGACCCCGATATAAAACCAGTTGTTCAGAATGCTTATGACATTTCATCGAGTCATCTTGACAGCTTGCTCACAATTTTCGAGCAGGATAATTATGTACAGCCTAACGGATTTGTTGAACAAGATGTAAACTTGGATGCTTCATGGCTTTATACCGATTTATTTTGCTTAAGTTATATTAATCATATAGCAAAAGTAGGGATGGTTTCCTATAGTGGATCTGTCGCTATGAGTGACAGAGAGGATATACGAAATTATTTTACAAATGCTCTTAATGAATCAATAGAGCTTTTTAATCGATCAACTGAAATAGCTTTAGCCAAAGGAGTAAATGCAAGACATCCATATATCGAAGTCCCAATAGAAACGAATTATGTCGATAGCAAAAAATATATGAGTGGTTTGAACCCACTGACGCAAAAACGACCATTGAATGCTATCGAAATTTCCCATTTGTATATGAATATAGAGACAAATACAATAGGTTTAAAGTTATGTTTATCATTTGCCCAAACCTCTCCAACAAAAGAAGTACAAGATTTTATGCTGAGAGCAAAAAAAGTCTCCCAAAAGCATATTAAAGTTTTCACTGATACACTCTTAGAAAATGATATAGATGTTCCAGAGGTTCCAGATCTTGCAATAAGTGATTCAACTACTAAAACGTTCTCTGACAAGCTAATAATGTTTCATATGTCACTACTCATGTCAGCTGGGATTGGTAATTATGCTACTGCTGCAGCTGCCAGTCAACGAAGTGATTTGATGGTCGATTATGAACGTCTGTCGTTAGAAGTATCAAAGTTAGCCAAAAGTGGTGCAGATATTATGATCGAGAACAATTGGTTAGAACAACCACCAGGAACGAAAGATCGCGAAAAATTAGCAAGAAATAAAGAAAAATAATCTCAAAAAGTAAAAAAATTGTCAAGCTCCGAGCGCCCAGAAACTAGCACGAATCGCCCTAGGATAGGTCATCATCGGTGCGTAAACTCACCGTGATTCCCTTATCTCAGTTGATTCTGAAGCCACTACGTTTCTAAAGGGGCGCTCTGCACTTTTTTTATCATGAATTATATAACAAAAGGATGTATCTTGGGAACTGCTCTCTATTGATATCTTATGGAGTTTCGCTTTCTCATGAATATTTGCAACAGAAATCCTACAAGCATCCCTGGTATTACACTTACTATTGGTAGCCATAATGGCCCTAAGAGGACCTCGAACAAAGTAAACGTTGAAGAATAAATCGTTCCCACCGTTACGAAATACGCAGAAAATACAAATGGCAAGTAAGCATAGGGCTTCTTATCACCGCCTGCATCACGATATGCATCCCACATAGCAAAAAAATATAAACATGGGTAAAACATGAGCCATTGAAAGTTTGCTGTTGCAATAGCCATATCAATTTGGCCATAAAAACTAAAAATAATGATTTGGTTTAAATGTGACTGAACATTAATTAAAAACTCTAATCCAATTAAGATAATCCCCTTAACTATTCTTCCATTGAGCACTTGAGCGAATCCTGGTAATGCGATACTCCATAGTATAGCCTCAGATGCTTTCACATTTCTTGAACCTTTCTGATAGTAGTTTGATTTTTTGAATTATTGGGAAAAGCGGTGTGTACCTTTTATTCAGTGATGTTACTGTAGTGTTACGGTTCATTATTTACACCTTCTTTAAGTATTATCAAGTTTAGTGTTCCAGATAATGGAATAAATTATAACTAAATTTATAGATTAATTTAAATTATCTTTGCTGTGATAAAATCCAAATGTAAAAAAAACAAAAATACAAGCTAATTTTTTTTCTTCCAAGGAGGATCCCCATTTTGATGGAGTTTTTGATTTATTTTATAAATAACATAGGGCACTATAAAAGTTAATAAAGTACAGATCAAAATTAATTTTTTAGGTAGTGTACCTAATATAACTTCCCACATGTTTATCTCTCCATTCCTACGTCTTTTACTTTATCCGGAGCACCAATATTCCTTACAATAGCCTTAGCAGATATTTCTACAGTACTTTGTGAAAAAAGATTAGCTCCGTGTTCCCAATCACCCTCAATCTTCTTCCAGTCTTCATAGTGTTTTTGCCTTAGTATGTTACTGAAACCGAAAAAGTCGACTTTTAATTCGTCCTGTGCTGTCTCTACTGATTTGGTTACGATTTCCTCTATTTTTTTATTGATTTCTTCTTCAATTTTATCTATATATGCTTGATCTAGAAGAGATTTACTACCAAACATTTCAGCAATGTATCCCTCTGTATCAATTGAAATCGATATTTTTATATTTTCCTTGTTTTTAGCATCTATTTCTATGGAACTTCTTGCGTCACTTATCTCATATATCATGAGCTCTCCATCTATTTGGAAATTTAATATGCCATTTGTAATATCCCCTTTTATTAGTCTGAAACCCTTTATGTCATCACCCATAAGAGTGCCGACCTGCTGATCTGATTTTCCGTCAAATACAGCTACACCATTATAATTAACATTCTGTGCTGATGATGTAAGAAGTGGAAGCAAATAACTGCTTTCATTCAACAAATATCGGTGCAATAAGCCTATCCGAACCGGTTCAATTAACTCTAAAGATTTTACATTGTTTTCCATGATTTTATTGATGAATCGAGAAGGGAGCTCCTCAGTTTCTGACGTTTGTCCAAGCACATCTTTTGCAGCACCATCAGATATCATCACTTTTATTCCTCTACGCATTTCATGATCACGAATAAAAGCATCTACAACACTTGAAAATAAATATGGTTCACTTGCAACTTCACTTGAAACAATCAAAATTTTTAAATGTTCATAGTTAGGAACCCAGTTTGTAAGACCTAACATTTCCCTAGAAATTTGAAATGCACTCTGCCCAGTAGCAGATATATTTTTGAATGCTAGTTTATCTCCTCCATCTTGTGTGGGGCTTGATAAATTACCTGGTATTACAAACTGACTAGTCAAAGTTATGTCATATTCACCTTTTTCTTTTTTATCATCCATATCGATCGCGCTTCCAATAACAAAGCCTCTTTCATCGATTGGTAATTCATCCCAACACCCTGTAAGTAATATTGCAATGGTGCAAAAGAGAAATGGAAGAAGGTGTTTCATGTTACTTCACTCTCCTTAATTTAGCGATAACATGTAATAAAATAACAACAAATACAGTGTATAGAACCGAGCTATAGCCAATAATCGAAGCAAAGGCAGATACCTGTACGAAATCTTGTGGGGACATACTTGTAATATATACAATGGGTGCAATGATGAAGATAAGCTTAATTTTACTCATGTTTTTAAAAATGGTGTTAACTGCGAGTACAGCAATGTCGAAGGCCATTGTAGTTGTATTGAAAATAGCCATGATCCAAATAACGAAAAATAATGATTCAAATCGTTCCAAAATACCACCTGGAATTTCCGCTATTTTAGCTAATTCGATGGTGGGATACTGTAAGTTGGAAGTAACAGAGTTTCCGAAAACTACGATACAGCTAAGGAATAGGGCTAAATATAAAACAACAGGGATACACATCCCTAAAACGGCCATTTGTGGGGCTTTATTAGGTTTTTTAACAAGTGTGATATAAAACCAAAGTATACTAAATCCTGCATAAGACAATATACTATTTTTAACTCCTTCCACATATCCGTTAAAACTAGACTCAAAAGTTGGGGATAACAAGCTTAGGTCAAACCATTTTATATTAAAAACAATAACAATCAATGCGACAGAAAATACGAATGGTAAGAACATGGTATTTAATCGGAATATACCTATTCTAGAACCTGCTACGGCATAAATGATCAATAGTAGAAAAGTGAATGAGATGATCTCTACTGGTGTTTCTTGTAATAAATAATGCTTGGCAATGTCAGCAATTTGTCGAACTTGTAATGAAGTTACTCCCATCGATAGAATGGAGAATAGTAATGTTAGCAATATTGCTATAGGTTTTGAGACAATAGCTGATGAATAATTTATAAAAGACTGATTTGGAAAGCTTGTTGAAAGTTTAGCAACAAACCAGGTGATGATAATAGCAATCATGCCTCCGATTAATATAGATACCCAGCCATCGGACGCTGTTGTTGCAGAGGCAACACTCTGTGGTAGAGAAAGAATGCCTATACCAATCACAAATGAGGGTACGGCGACTAATATTTGCTTTTCGGATATTTTATCATCAGCATATTCAAATTTATTCATTACCTATTCTCCTTATCCGTTGACTGCTTATCTTTTGTTTCCATATATTGAGGCCTTTTTGTTAACAGTGGAATGGGTTTTCGGAAAATAAGATCTTCCCAATCCTTAAAGAAGGTAGGAGCAAATGGAGTGGAATATGGAACCCCGATACTTTTAAGGTTAACAATATGAATGTTTACCATAATGTAACCGATAATAATGCCGTAGAGTCCAAACATTCCCGATAAGAATATAAACCCAAACAGAATGATTCTAAAAGCAATTGCAAGACTATATGCTGGTAAGGCAAACGATGCAATTGCATTTAGAGCAACAACAATTACCATGATCGGACTTACAATTCCTGCTTGTACTGCAGCGTCCCCTATTACTAGTCCTCCAACAATTCCAATCGTTTGCCCAATTGTCTTTGGTAATCGTGCCCCTGCTTCTCGTAACAACTCCATCGTAACAGCCATAAGCAATGCTTCTATTAAAGGGGTAAAAGGAACACCCTGCCTTGATGCCGCAATCGAAAAGGTTAAATTGGTTGGAATCATTCCAGGGTGAAAAGAAACTAGCGCAATATATAAAGACGGTAAAAATATAGCAATAAATGCTGCTATATACCGTAAGATTCTTAATAAGGTCCCTATAGTCCATCGCTCATAATAATCCTCAGGGGATTGCATAGAGCTCCCTAACGTAGTCGGAGCAATTAAAACAAATGGACTACCATCAAGCATAATGACAGCTTTTCCTTGCAAAAGCGCAGCAGAGGCTTTATCCGGTCGTTCTGTATTCATAAGTTGAGGAAATGGAGAAAGATAATCATCCTCAATCCATTGTTCAACAAATCCTGATTCTGGAGCATCATCTGTGTCAATGGATTCTAATCTTCTATTAATTTCTTTTAAGATGTCCGGATGAATGACATCAGCTATATAAGTTACTACTAGATTTTTCTTGGATCTTCTACCAATTTGATATGTCTTAAATCGTAAATTTGGGTCTTGAATATAACGGCGCATCAAGACGATATTCGTACGTAAATCTTCTACAAAACCATCTCTAGGGCCACGAATCAGAGATTCTGTTATAGGTTCTTGAATATCACGTTTATCCCAGCCTTGTGTACTGATTATAAGTACTTTGTCTAGTCCATCTAAATAAAGAACTGTACTCCCGCTTAAAATTTCATTCGACACATCATCCAATGTATAGCCTTCTTTGATGGTAGATGTAGATAGAATTTCTTGATTTAATATATCCAAAAGCTTTTGTTTATTATCGGGTATTTGTTCACGTACAATTTTCAGCTGTAAATTTTCTATAATATGATTTCTTACATAAGCACCGTCCACCAGTCCCTCAATATAAACCGTGGCACATTTATGCTCTGAGCCTCGGATAGTAAATGTTCGAATTACCAGATCATCCGGTTCGTCTAACAATGTTCTTAGATTTCTAAGATTCTTATCTAGGCTTTCAACTAATTGAATGTTATTAGAATCATCTTTCTCCCTTACGGTTTTTTTGTTACGATTTAAGAATGAATTTATGCGTATTTTAACCACCTCAAGAATTTCGTTCTTCCCTTTTGTTTCCCAATTTTAACTGTTTCTATACAAAAGAACGGGATCAGAAAATATGTAGATGGCAAAAGAAATATTCGGGACTCTTTTGATGCAGTTTATCAGATAGGAAGATGTTGAGAAGGTATGGGGATTGGTAGAAGAAACTGTTCCTCACAATCAGTTAAAACGAGTCTCATTCTTATGACTAAGAATGAGACTCGTTTTAGTGGCTTAGACTATTTGCCGATTCCAATGTCGATGAACGGCAACCTCCTTTATAAATTCATGGGCAAAGGTGTTCATGTTATTTGCAATCACCACGCCGGTCTTACCGTCAAAATCATTGATTTCAAACCATTGGATTCCTTCGTGTGTAGCACCTATTGTCTTATAATGAGAGAATGCTTCGTCAATAAAGTACGCTATATCCTTATTAAATTTCTTATTTCTGTCACTTCCTCTAATCATATATACTGCATCAAATAACACTGAATCAGCTGTTAAGTTCGTATGATCAACTTCAAGCTGTGTGCCATTCATTCCCGTTATGATGCCAAGTTTTTCACTAACAATTTCGGGCTGGAGACCGGATGCTTTCAGTGAGGACAATACATATTTTACATCAGCATCATGAAAGCCATCTGTTACAATAACCGCAACCGAACGAGAAAAAGCACTATACTTTGTATTCAGCTGACTAAGTGCAGGAGATGCTTGTGTTATATTCGAGCCACCTGATTTAGGCGGAACTACACCGATATCTACTGCAATTGCTATCGCTAATTCTAAGTTCACGTTAGCAAACATATCAACTACTTGTTGTCTAACAGATTTGCTTTTCACTTTCCCTAATTCAAATCTAAATGCGTTAATAATATGCATTTTTTCCGTTTCACTCATACTGTTCCAGAATAAGGTCGCTTGAGAGAAGTGATCTACAAAACTTTTACTTCTACCTTGGACTTTACGCCCTTCTACTTTTTCTTGGTAGTGTTGATAACCTCCTTCTGCAACACTTGCTTCTGATGGAGTATTCCCAGCCAATGAGTTCTTGTGGTAGCTTACTTTACCAACGTTAATCGTTTGTCTGTGATAGCCATCACGTTGATTATTATGGAATGGACAAACCGGTCTATTAATTGGAATTTCATGAAAATTTGGACCACCAAGACGAATAAGCTGTGTATCTGTATAAGAGAATAATCGTGCTTGTAAAAGAGGATCATTGGTAAAATCGATTCCAGGTACTACATGCCCAGGATGAAAGGCAACTTGTTCTGTTTCTGCAAATACATTATCGACATTTTGGTTTAATGTCATTTTGCCGATAATTCGAACAGGTACGTCTTCCTCCGGCCAAATCTTCGTGGCATCTAAAATATCAAAATCAAAGGCAAACTCATCTTCTTCGTTAATGATCTGAACACCTAATTCAAATTCAGGATAATATCCATTCTCAATCGCTTCCCATAGATCGCGGCGATGAAAGTCAGGATCTCTTCCGGCTAGTTCGTTTGCCTCATCCCAAATAAGAGAATGTGTACCAAGTGTAGGTTTCCAGTGAAATTTCACAAAATAGGCTTTACCTTCTTCATTGACAAAACGGAATGCATGAACACCGAAGCCTTCCATCATTCGAAAGCTTCTAGGGATTGCTCGATCAGACATAAGCCACATGATCATATGAGCTGTTTCTTGATTGTTAGCGACAAAGTCCCAAAATGTGTCATGTGCTGATGATGCTTGTGGTATTTCATTGTGTGGTTCCGGTTTGATTGCATGTACCATATCAGGGAATTTAATGCCGTCTTGGATGAAAAACACAGGTATATTATTCCCGACTAAATCAAAATTGCCCTCATTTGTATAGAACTTTGTTGCGAACCCACGTACATCCCGAACAGTATCAGCAGAACCTCGTGAACCTACTACTGTTGAAAAACGAACAAACACAGGAGTTTTAGTAGTTACGTCCTGTAAAAATTTTGCTTTCGTAACATTTCTCATATTTTCATAGAGTTGAAATTCACCATGAGCAGCAAATCCACGTGCATGGACAACCCGTTCAGGAATTCGCTCATGATCAAAATGTGTCATTTTTTCACGAAAATGAAAATCTTCCATTAAAGTGGGGCCACGTTCGCCCGCTTTGAGTGAGAATTCATCTTCTGATACTTTTAGCCCTTGATTGGTAGTCAGCTTTTTCCCTTTATCATCGACGCGATACTGATCCAACTGATGGTCTTTTTTGTTTGTATGTCCTTTACGTTCATCGGCCATTTTTATACCTCCTTCTTGTTACATGATATGAAGAACTATTTGGGATTATTTTCATTTTTTGTTGGGTGGTATATAAGGAGGGACTTTTTCTGTTACTCTAGTAAATTTGCCGCCTTGTTCCGGGGAAAAAGAGTACCCTTCCGAGGATAAACGACTATATCCAGGGAAGAGAAGGAGATATCCCCGGAAGCGCCGCCTTGTTCCGGGGAAAAAGAGTACCCTTCCAAGGATAAACGATTATATCCAGGGAAGGGAAGGAGATATCCCCGGAAGCGCCGTCTCTACTCCGAGGAAAAAGAGTTCTCTTCGGAGGGTAAACGACTATATCCATTAAAGGATAGCCGGAGAGGTAGTTATCATCACTATAAATTTCAAAATTATCTCTTAGGTGACTGAACTTCTAATTACCACATTACTTCGAAGTATATATCTACTATAATAAGTGCTATACTTCCTGCTTGAATTGGTTGTCTTCTTTAAAGTTATGATTTTTCCTGATTTTTCTTCTCTGTGTTATATGGTTGGATAATATGGTTGATAGGCAGGGTTCGCATAATAAGGTGGTCTAGATCCAATCGCAGGCAGTTGCCAAGGTGTTGGATTATTATCGTATAAAACGTTTTCCTTTTTCTTAGATTTCGGAATCAATAAGTACTTTACTTCTGGGTTGTAATAATAGCGCATTGTTTCACCTCCTGATAGCAGGTTATGCTTTATTTTATCTTAGTGAGCTAGTTTATTTTAAATTCTTTGAACCAAAATGGAAGGGAAAATTCTCTAGTTCTCAGTTTTCATCTGTAAGACAAACACGACATTCGCCTAGATGACATAGAGTACTTTTAGCGAGATTTAAAAGGAGGTTTTTACATGTCTGATAACAGGCCGAGTCATGAAGGGTATCCTATGTATCCGAATTACGGAAAGATAACCCAATATGAAGAGGTAGCCTTGACAGTGCCTGAACAACGTCAATATCGCCAACCTGGTGTAGAAGATTTAATGGTGCCTAAGCCGATCGTTGAAAATCCGCAATATAAGGGAAGTGGGAAGTTAAAAGATAAGGTAGCACTTATTACAGGTGGAGATAGTGGAATGGGTGCAGCAGCTGCGATTGCTTTTGCAAAAGAAGGAGCGAACGTAGCGATTGCTTATTTAGATGAGCATGATGATGCCAATCGAACTAAAAAACGAATTGAAGAGTTAGGCCAGAGTTGTTTGTTATTACCAGGAGATCTAAGAGAAAAGCAGCAATGCATTGAGATTGTAGAAAAGACAGTAGAAAAATTCGGTCAGCTAGATGTTTTATGCAACCATGTCGGGATTCAATTTCAGCAGTTAAGTTTAGAAGATATTACAGATGAACAATTTGACGATACGTTTAAAGTAAATATATACTCTCATTTTTATACAACAAGAGCAGCATTAAAATACTTAAAAGCAGGGAGTTCGATCATTAATACTTCCTCAGTTGTTACATTTTACGGATACGATCAATTAATTGATTATACTGCGACTAAAGGAGCCAATATCGGCTTTACACGTGCACTTGCCAGAAATCTAGTCAAAAAAGGGATAAGAGTGAATGCCATTGCCCCAGGGCGTTTTTGGACACCATTAATTCCTTCCAGTTTTTCTGCTGATGAAGTTGCACTTGCAGGTAATCCGATGGATCGCCAAGGTCAACCGTTTGAAATCGCCCCATCGTTTGTCTATCTTGCCTCAGACGATTCCCGCTTTGTAACCGGACAAACACTTCATGTGAACGGAGGGCAGGTGTTTGGTTAATTCGGTGAAGAAGAGGACGGTAGAAGCAGTGTTTTCTTTAAAAAAGTTAACGATAATTTTTATGTGACATTGGAACAATCATTGATTGTTCCAATGTCTTTGCATAAACAGCGTAATAACAGTAATGATTAATGCGAGCAACAAACTAATCCAAAATCCAGGTCGAATACTCTGATCCATTAAAGTCCCTGATACCGCTGCTGCAATAAATAGTAATCCGACAGATGCGATCACCTTGTTTAACAGCTTTATTCCTTCTAATACACTCCATGATGAAAGGATAATAAATGCCCAATTGAATAGCAGTAAGATCCCGGCAGCTGTTGTTATATACTCGTAGATCTTTTCTGGTAACAATAATGCTGTAATGACCGAAGCTGCTAAGCCAATTGTGGCAAGTAATAATGAAGGGAAAGGTAATTCTTTAAACTTTTTCATTTTTTTCGAAAAAACTTTTGGGGCGTCACCGTCTTTTGCCAATGTTACTAATAAAGTGACAACTCCAAATAAAGCAGCAGTCATTGTAGAAAAGCCTGCAACAATGATGGCCGCGTTAAAGACATGTGGAAAAAATGGTAGTGAATAATCGGCTAAAGCTGTTACAAAAGGTGACTCACTTGGGTCGAATTTGTCAACCGGAGCCATGATTACTGCTAGACAAAGGGAGATAATGTAGATAATAGCGAGTAATCCTAACATCACCTTTCCAGTTTTCGGCGCATCTTCTTTTTTCTTCAACCGGATTGCCATTAACCCGATGACTTCAATACCTCCAAAAGCATAGAAAGCATATATTAATGATGCCCAAAATCCTTTGTACCCACCGGTAAAAGTATCATCCAAATTAGTTGGAATGCCTGGTTGGGAGGCTGAACTACCTGGGATTCCACCAGCTAGTGCAATGACGGCAATAATAATAAACATAAAAATCGCAGCGGTTTTAATGACTGCTAAAAAATCTTCAATACGGTCAAATCCTCTTGTGCCAAGTAGGATGACCAAAATAGAAAGTATCGCATAAATAGCCGCAAACACCCAAAGTGGAATATTCGGAAACCATGCTTTTGTCAAGATAGCCAAGGCAATTAATTGACTGCCCATAATCAATATACTCGAACACCAATAATTCCAACCACAGCTAAAGCCTGCCCATTTGCCAAATGCTTTTTCCGCATAATAGCAAAAAGAGCCTTCTTGAGGATCAGCAGCCGACATTTTTGCTAATAAATTAAAGACAATATAGGTGCCGATAGCTGCAATCAAAAAAGACAAAACGATCGAAGGACCGGTAAGTTTAATTCCAATGCTCGAACCGAGAAAATAGCCTGTCCCAATCGTACATCCGACCCCGGTCAACGCCAATTGCCACCAAGCTATTTTCTTTTCTGATGAAGCTGATGATTCACTCACACAACATTCTCCTTATCCATTTATACTAAACCATGTTTAGTATGGGATAAGGTGATCTAAAATATGAGTAGAATGGCTTGGTAACCAAAATAAATGGCAAAACCAATTAATGAAAGTCCTGTAACAACAGAGATCATCTTCAATGTTTTTTCGGACAATAAACGACGTGATCCACTGGAGATTAGTGCCATTGATAGATCCCAGATCATGACGCCGAGAATAATTGCCGAACTGTACCAAAACAAATGAAGAGTATCATATTTATCGATTGTGTTAGCTAGTACCGATCCGTAAATTCCTAACCAAAACAAAATCGAGAGCGGATTGCTGATGGAAATCAGAAATCCAGAAGTAAAGGTCTTTCGTAATGAATCACGTTCCTCTCTAAATTGGACTGATTGTGTGGAAACCATACTTTCAATACCTGTATACAAGAGAACAAATGCACCAAATGACCATAAGAAAGTCTTCATAAAAGGAGTTTCTAAAAAATGGACAACTCCAAAATAAACAGCAAGAATAAAAAATAACTCTGCTATAATGGATCCTAAACCGATCATCCATGAATGCAGGAAGCCATTTTTAATTCCTTGATTAATTTGTGCCGCATTAATCGGACCAAGTGGTGCGGCTAAAGATAAACCGAGAAACATATAACTAAGAAAAATTGTCAACTGCTTTCACTCCCCCATCATTCGATAACAAAAAGCTTGTACCATTACTATTCTATTTACAGAAAATAGAGATATGAGCAAAAGGAGATGTAATTGATGTATGTCACAATCGAAATAGCTTATTTATCAACAAAAGGTGTTCGCACTACTTTTTTTTCAGAGGAAATGGATGCGGAAAAAGCGTTAGAAATTGCTAATGATTTTGAAAAATGGAATCGTGCAGAATCAATAGAGTTTTTCGATCATCGAGGTAATCGCTGGAACAAGAAAGAACTGATCGCATATACCGAGGAAATCGTAACAGAACCACATGATGTAACCGTATCTTTTGACGCGGGATTTGATTTGAAAACAAACCAAGCAGGCCTAGGTTGTGCAATATACTATAGACAAAATCATAAGTCCTACCGCATTCGGAAAAATATCTTAGTGTCAGAGTTGACATCGAATAATGAAGCAGAGTATGCCGCATTATTTGAGGGGATTAAACAAGTAGAAGAATTGGGTGTTCACCATCAGTCCGTGACATTCAAAGGAGATTCTAAAGTGGTGATTAATCAACTATTAGGTGAATGGCCGTGTATGGATGAAACATTAAATCAGTGGGCAGACCGAATCGAGGAGAAGCTTGAGACAATCGGAATTGATCCGTTATATCAAGATATCAATAGAAAGGAAAATCGTGAAGCCCATCAGTTAGCCACAAAGGCTCTCGAAAATGTAGAAATTAATAGCCATATCGAATTGGAGAAATTGTAACTTTTGATCAAGATGAACGACTAATCGATTAAAGCTAGAAAATGGAGGGATGACTGTGAAGAGTTGTCTAAAAAAAGTAATGTTATTTGGCCTAATCGCAGGCAGTGCTTTTGTTTTACCGACAACTGTTTTTGCTGAAGCAACTGGAGAAGAAGTAGAGGGAACGATGATTGAATTGGAAGAAGGTATGAATCATAACGGAACCATTGAAGATGCACAGCAATATATTGAGGAGCATTTGAGTGACAGTTTTGCGGGATTGTATGTTGATCGAGAAGAGAAGCAGACAGGTGTGGTAGTCTTGATGTTTACTGAGTCTATTGCAGATAAGCATCGCCAAGCTCTGGAAGGGTTTGCTAAGCAACCGGAAGATATCGAGATAAGAGAAGTTGATTATACCGAGGAACAACTAATAGAGAAGCAAAGAGAGATTGATGGAGACGGCTTTGAATACGATAACTTCACTATTTATCATACAGGGGTAGACATTATTAATGGTAAAGTAGTAGTTGGAATTGACCCATTGGACGAGAGAAACGTTCAATTTCTTTATAATAAATATGGGGAAGAACTAGTTGAGGTTGTAGAAGGTGAGCAGGCAACAACATTAGAAATGACAACAATGGACACTGAAATGGCAAATGATAGTGAGGTAACCCGCCAACAAGATGAGGATCGAAATTTTTTCCAGAAAATAATTGATACATTAAAAGGGTGGTTTTCATAATTAATAGGAACGCCGGATGCATGGTCAGCATCCGGTGTTTTTTAATAAGCCAGAAAGTATAAAAACAGTGCAATGACTGTGTTAAGCAAAGTAGTTATTTCCGTGAGCATGGTCTAAACTAAAATTGCAAAGTGGAGTGGGTAGCCGTGGCAGTGGTCAAGCTGTTCAAATATTTCATAATTATTAGTAAAGTAATCGACATCTGCTTACATTTAATGATGAATAGGCGGGGTTTGCCGTTTTTTATGGAAACTGTTAGAAATCAAGATAAACCTAATCAATGTGTAAAGCTACCTTGACAGTAAAGGAAGCTTTACATTAAACTGTGTGTATGGAAGGGTGGTTTATTTGTGAAAAACAGAATCAAAGAATTAAGAGAAGAACAAAGCATTTCACAAGAAAAAATGGCAAGACAATTGAACGTTTCTCGTCAGACCATCATTTCAATTGAAAAGGGAAGATATAATCCTTCTCTTCCACTAGCTATGCAAATGGCAAGACTATTTAATCGCACGGTAGAGGAAGTGTTTATTTTAGAAGACGAAGAAGAAATGTAATAGTAAGGAGAGGTAAGGATGAAAAAGCAATATGATCGAAAGTTATTTGTTATTTTCGGAATCATGTTTCTATTAATGAGTGCGTTATTTAATTGGGCAACCATCAGTACTGGCGTGTTTCCAGCTGGGCATGATCTAATGTTGATTGCTATGACCGTCATGTGTTTTTGTAATGCTTACTTAGCACCACAATTTATTCAGAATGATGAACGTACGAAAAGAATTAAAGAACGAAGTATGTTTTACAGTTATTTTATTAATCTTGGTTATATGGCTATTTTTCTTACATTATTACAATTTAACTTATTAGCTATAACAGCATATCAAACAGTAGCTATATTAGCTGCTTTAACGATTATGACCGTTTTTATCACAATGGGTGTGTTATCTAAACGATATTAATGGGGAGGAAGATGAGGTATGAATAATTGGTATTGGATGATTCTGATACTTATAGGAGCTGTTGTCACCTATTTGATATCAAAAAGAGCACGTAATGACAGGAATGAACTGACGAAGAAGGGGTTTTACGGAATTATTACTGTATTAGTGGTTATTTTTGTAGTCTCGACTATTATGACTGTCTTTTCAGGTAACTAATCTCGTACATCATCAGTTTCTTCTTCATGTTGTATTTGCTCTTGTTTTTCCTCATGAAAAGCTTTATTCTCTTGTCCAGTAATATTGTCAAACGGGGTATAATAATTACTCGGACGTTCTTTTTTAATCAACACTTTAAAAGCAACAATTAAAATTAAAACAATGATTAAGAAATAGATTCCAATACTTAAAAAGGAAAAAAACATGATAACCACTTCTCCTGACAGGAATATGATGGTTATCATGTTATATGAATTAAAGCAGCTATACAAGCAGTCCTCACTTTAGCCTTTTGGTAATACAATCCGTTGATACATTTTGACCGTTAGTAAGTAGTACAATCCATAAATGACTAGGAACATACTAATTGGAAGCCAAATTTTGGTGTATGGTTCAATTAAAATAAACGAGAACATTTCCATTCCAATAAGTACATGGACAAGGCCGATTAACCCAGGGAAAAGAAAGACAAGAAATAGTTCTTTATAGATTGATTTTTTCAGTTTTGTTTGACGTACCCCGATTTTTCTTAGCATCTGGTAGCGACCGATGTCTGCTGTTGCGCTTGATAGTAATTTGAACATTAACACACTAGCCATCATCATTAAGAACGCTACCCCAAGAAACATTCCCATAAAAATGGTACCATTTGCTACGCCCCTTAATGTTGTATAATCTTCATACTTACTCCCACTCATTGCGGGCTCTTCACCTGTATAATTTATTGCTAATTGATGATGTCGTTCATCAATCTGCTCAAGTGTATCCGCATGATCAGTGAAATTCTCGACTTTTCCAACAAAAACAGTTTGTGTATCTGCATTGATTTCTTCAAATTTTTCTTGGTCTAGAATATATAATGCGCGATCACCGAAGATGTAAAAATTGGCCATTAATTCAGATCTTAATGCGGTATGCCACTGTTCAGGCATCAATTCTGCATTATCTGTATCCTCAGTTGTGTAAACTGGTGCTGTTAAGTCATTTTCTGGTCTTGCTTCTTTCGTTAACTCATCCAAATTACCGGTTATTTCTTTAATAACTGGAGGATTTGTTTGTAATTCATCTTTGGAAAAATAAACACCTTCATCCGTAACACGATAGGAATAAAGATTGCGCTCCTCGAATTCCCAATTCTCCATTTCTGCTAGTTCTTCGTCTGTTGGCTCGAGTACTTTCACATCATAAGCATGCATCATCGAGGATTGAATTTCAGTATTATGGTAAAAGGATAAACCTGCTGTCATTGCTCCTAAACCTAATGCAATGAGCATCGCAACTGTCCCGAGTACTTTGGATAACTGACTGACGCGGAAGTCAAGCTGTGCATAGGTAAACGCATTGAGACCTTTTTCATTAATAGTGCGAATTCCTTTGATTCTCTTAATAATAAATGGCAACATCGCCATAAAGAAAAAGTAGGTTCCTGGTGTAACTGTAGCTGCAGCAATCAGAACACCTACATGTGCAAGCTCACCCATGTTAATCATAGCAAAGTAACCGACTGCTATTAGCACAATTGCAAATAATGTTCCTACAAAAGTTTTCCAACCTTTAATTGCTTTGTTATCAGCTTTTTGATCAGCGTGTAATAGCTCCAGTACGGATTTACGTGCCACCCTGATGGCATTCACAATCGCGGTTAAAAGGAACAATATCATATAGAATATAACAGTTGTCCATAAGGATGATGAGTAAAGCGGCTGGAATCCTTCACCAGAGAAATCAAGTCTTGCCATTAACAGGCGGGCTATTCCTTCTGAAAGTCCTACACCAACGATTAGACCGATAATAAGTGAGATAATCCCAATTACCAAAGTTTCTAGAAACATCATTTGCGTAACTTTTCCTTTTTTTGCTCCCAAGGTCATATACATACCTAATTCTTTTTGACGCAAGGACAAAACAAAGGATGTCGCATAGAAAATGTAAAAGATGGTGACAAGCCCTAAAATAAAGGTCCCAACATGGAAGACAAACACAATGGAACTTATAAGAGCGTTCGCTTCCAGGAATGCTTTATTCTGTGCCAATGTTTCAAACATATAGAAAATCGCAATCGATATCGTTAAACCAAATAATAATACAAGATAGTCTTTCCACATTTTTTTCATACTACCAGATAGTAGTTTCAATAACATGTCCTCTCACTCCTTTTCTATGACGATTGGATGCTTGTCAATTCCGCAAGCACATTTAGAATTTGTTGGTGGAATTGTTGTTGGTCACCAGATTTCTTGATTTCTTTGTAAAGCGCACCATCCTGAATAAATAAAATGCGTTCACAATAGCTGGCACTTAATGGATCATGTGTTACGAGCATAATAGAAACATCATGATATTGATTTAAATGTTCCATTGTTTTCATTAAACTGTGTGCATTTTTTGAATCAAGCGCACCTGTTGGCTCATCTGCCAAGATAATTGCTGGTTCGTGAACGAGTGCTCTGGCAGCTGCTGCACGTTGCTTTTGTCCACCAGAAATCGTCACCGGATATTTGGCAAGAATAGATTTAATTCCTAGTTTTTCGGCAACTTGTGTGACTAGTGGTTTGATTTTTTTAGAACTTACTCCTTGTAAAGAAAGGGGCAATGCGATATTTTCATAAACTGTTAAGTTCTCTAATAGGTTGAAATCTTGAAAGATAAATCCTAATTGATCAGAACGAAAATCAGCTAAAGCATTCTGTTTCATATCGGTAATGTCTTGACCTGCAATCTCTATTTTCCCGGATGTTGCTTTATCTAAAGTGGATACTACATTGAGTAACGTTGTTTTACCTGCACCTGAAGGCCCCATAATCCCTACAAATTCGCCTTCCTTAATCGTGAAGGAAACATTATCTAGTGCTTTATATTGATTCTCTGATCTTTTACCAAATATTTTTTGAACGTTTTCTACGTTTACGACAGATTTAGTCATTGTTTAAATACCTCCAATTTTGTTTTGCTATCTATAGTGTAAAAGAAGGTGCGAAAATTACCTATCGATTTTCCTTTCAACTGTCTTACATTTTTGTAAGGTTGATAGAGGAAAGAGAAAATAAAAAAGCATGAATCCATTTTTAGATTCATGCTTTAAGATGCTCCATAAATTGATGAAGCGGATCTATATTAGTAATATTTAGATTACAGGTGACAGGATCCTTACAAATATAGTTTCCCTTTTTCGAATAGGTTCCACGGATCTGCCCTTTTTTCGTTGTCGTAAATAGTGATACGTCTTCAAGGCCATTGCAAATCGTACAGATTCCTTTATGTTGAGTGGGCTCGAGATAACCTTGAATACCGATCAGTTTATTTTCTTTTGGGATGAGCATATATGTTTTGCCTGAACCTTTATCATACCACCTTAAATAGACCGTTTCTTTCCTGTCTATTTGCCCAAGGTCAGGAATTCGCAGTTTTTTGGCTTTTGGAAAAGCCTTTTGAATCTGTTTATCACTAACCATTGGAAAAGGGATAACATATTGCTTTACTTGTTCAAGGAATGGTTCAATATCTTCTTTTGCTTTCATTGTTCGAATAGCTGATAGTGTCTCCTGCTGATCTGGCAATTGTTTTTCTAACGCTTCAATCGCTATTTCTTTCACAGCAGCGATAACTTGCTGATCATTAGAATGAGATTGTGCACTGACAACTCTTTTGGCTTGTTGTTTGATATGATGAAACTGATGTGGATGAATAAATGCTTCCATTGTTCACACTCCTTACACTAATAGTTTACCAAATCCATGATAAAAAGATATGGCAAGAATGTTTCTTCATTATTCTCGCCATATCTTTCTACTTAGTTTTTTCTATATACGATTTTTTTAATAGTTTCGATTGATAAACAAAAGGTATCTGCTAATTCTTCTATCGTCATACCTACTTGGAATAAGTGTCGAATTCGTTGATTTCGTTGATCATAATAGGCACGATTACCAGATTTAACTCCCCATTTTCTCCGTTCGTCTCGCTTCGGAATATAGATGCTTTCTCCTTGTACATATTCCTGCAGTGCAAGTAGCAATTCTTCCGGGAGTATATCTTGCGCTTTTGTGTTCATGATTGCCAGCTCCTTATTTAGTCGTTCTATAAGGGCAAAGCTTGCACAAGTAAGGCGATTATGTGAATCACCCATACAAAGTATCGCCTTATTTGTCAGGCTTTGCATGGGCTAGCTGTAATCCAGGCAATAATTGTGACATTGCCATTTGAAACACCTCCACTAATTCCCATTTTACACTAAAGTGGAGCATCTTACTATATCCAAATACTTAATAATAAATTCACTTGACATATTTCTGCTTTAACATATCAAACTCTGCTATAAATAGGTTGGTGGTGGATTACAATGTATGAATGTTATCATGATATGAACACGTTCACGGATTATCTAGGTAAATATAGAACTATAATGATATAGATCAAAAGGATCATTTTCCAAAAATTACAATGTAAAAGGTTGGAATTTCCTCTCAACTTTTCTATAATGTACTATTGTGTAGCATTGCTAGAGAAAACTACATAGAATGATAGAAAATAACGGGGAGTAATTAAAATGAAAAAACGAATCATTATACTTACAAGCATCTTTTTGATAGGTGTTTTAGCAGGATGTTCTGCAGAAGCTGATGCAATTGTTGATTACCATAATAATTTCATCGAAAATATTGAGGAGAAAGAAAATAAAGTACTAGAATTAGATGAACAGACATATGAAATGGAGTATTTAGTAGATATTCATGAAATTCAGCAAAACGACATTATTCCGATATTAACGGAAATTCAAGCATTTTTTGAAGAACAGGAACCAAGTCTAGAAGTAGTTAAGGAGTATCACGAATTAAGAGTTAGCCAATATGAACCGTGGATCGAGTCCCATCTGATGGAAGCTGATGCAATAGAGCAATTGCTAAATGATAATATAACAGAAGCAGAGTTTGATGAAATCATGAATGAGTCAGTAGAAATATATAATGAAGGATACGAAAATGGTGAAAAAGCTGATGAAAAGATGGAAAGCTTAGTAGAAGAATATAATTTGGAATGGGAAGAATAGAGAAAACCATCGGGATTCCCGATGGTTTTCAATTTGATCACGGTGCTAACCGTCTTTAAGCCCATCACTACAGGATTCATAAGTCCACTATATACGTGGTGATTAGAACCCCCGTTGGTCACATTCTTATTTTATTTTCTCACATTATAAATCCAAGCTTTATCCTCATCCATCATTCTTTTGGCTGCATATATGGTTAGCAATTGAATGACGATAATTGGAATTCCCATTAATCCTGAAATGACTTCAAGTGGTGCAAGGCCGCCAATTTGCATAAGGATTAGCGCAAGTGTCGTGATAATGGCTGCCACAATGACTCTTAGCTTACGTGATGGCTCCATTTTACTCATGTCCCGTTTGCTTGTATATGCTGCAATCGTATATGTTGTGGAATCCAGTGTTGTGGTAAGGAAAATCATCGATACCACAACAAATGCAATAATGGCAATGCTCGCCCACGGTAAAGATAGAAGGATTTCCGGTATTGCATTCATCGGATCATTGCCTTCTACAATATCAAGAACAGGTACTTCACCTGTAAGATAACGTTCCACACCAAATCCACCTAAGACACCTGTTGCGATCCAGGAAAGCATGGTTGGCGCCAATAAATAGGTGAGGATCATTTCCTTGACAGTACGACCTTTAGAAATTTTTGCTGCGAAAATACTGTGCAGCATCGCCCATGTCGCACTGTAAGCAAACCAAAATATCATATGGCTTTGTACATGGGTAGTCGTCTCCATTGCAACGGAATCTGTATATAAGGACAATTGCAGATAATGCTGAAGCAAATGTCCAACCGTGTCTGTGAAATAATCCAATATAAAAATACCGGGACCAGCAACTAAAATAAATATAGCAAGTCCGCTAGCTAAATACATATTAAATGTACTCAAGCGCTTGATCCCTTTTTCGATACCGAGATAGGCACTTACAGAGAATAGAAAAACCCAAA
>NZ_WJEB01000044.1:0-42613 GCF_010994085.1 Gracilibacillus saliphilus
ATCTGTCTACTTAGAAGGGAGCATATCAAGCTTTCCCTGGGCTTTGTTGTGATATTACCAGTTTTTCATCACTGTTTCAGCATCATTCACTAGTCTTTCTTTAACATCATCTCTTAGGGCACTTCGACTTAAATGTTTCAAGAAATCATTTAGCTGTTTTTTGGCTTGTTTGGCTCGACCTTTTTCCAGATGATGTTCGACCTGTTGTATTTTATTGTTCAATACTTGATCACTTTCGTCTATTGCTTCCAAGTTCACTTGATGTTTCAAGCTTGCTATGGATGGTGTGTAGTCTACAGTAGGGAACTCTAGTTCACCTGCCAACACTTGATCGCGAACATCTTCACCTAAATAATAACTAATATGTGGTGGTTGATTATAGGTTGTGTTTTGCCAAGCGATCCCCATTCGATACACAGAATCATGCATAAGAGTTGGCAAGCGATATTCAGTTGGTATCGTAGTACTAAAAATTCTTAATTCAGAGCTATCTTCCGTTGGAAAAATCACTTCTTCTCGCCAATCTCCCAGAATATCAGCTTGCAAACTTGGATTTGCTTTCGTTCCATTATTACTTACTACATCTTCAAATGCTTCGATAACATTTGCTTCACTTGTGGATTCATCATATTTGGTGATCGAAGTGTGATCCAGTAATTCATGTAATAGATCACCATCCCAATAGGTGACAAAATTGACTGGAAGGCCGATATCTCGGAAACTATCCTCGATTACATCACCTTGGACATTATACACACCACCACCTGTTTCTACAGTTGCTCCACCAGTACCCCAAAATTCATATCCAGGTTTGGATGTGATATTTGCCGCTACTCCTCGACCTGCATCTTTATAGGCATAGAACGCTTCTAATGTTTCACCTGTTGCGCCATCATGATACTCTAATGAAGCAACTTCTGAATCTTCTCGCACACCAAAAACATGTAGTCCCTCGCGATCAGGATCAAAAGCTCCGACATGCAGGGCATCACCATGGGATCCTTTCACCCGTCCCATTTCTCCATCCATTGCGTATAAAATCGAACCATCATGATCCAAAGTTAAGGAACCAGCAATGATTTCATCAAAGCCATCATTGTCTACATCGCCTGTAGATAGGTTATGGTTACCTAAACCTTCACCGCGTCCTGCTTCATCTGTGTCAAATGTCCAATCTTCTACGAGCGTGCCATCTTGGAGACTGTAGGATACAAAGGTCGTTCTTTCATAATAACCACGACCATAAATCGCACTTGGTGTTTTTCCATTCACATAAGCTAATCCAGATAAGAAGCGGTCAGAACGATTATAGAAAGTATCACCCCATGAAGCCCCTTGATCTCCTTCTTCTTTTTCAACCGGAAACGCAAAATCAATCGTATCAATAGCTTCACCTGTTTCACCGTTAAAAACCGATACATACTCAGGACCTGTTACAACATGTCCTCCTTCGTTAATCCATCTACCATCATCCTCTGGATTTCCGATTACACTTATCACTTTATCTTCATCAAACACACCGTCTGTTACACCATAAACTGTTGTAGCATCCGCAGTTTTGATCAAAAATTCTGACTTGCCGTTGCCATTCATGTCTCCCACAACAAATTGATGGTATTGTGGTCCCGATGTTAAGTTCATTCCCATATTCATTCTCCATAATGGGGTACCATCCAGTTTGTAAGCATCAAATATAGTAGGACCAGTAATTACATCTTCAAGTGCTGTCATGGCATTGGATGGACGCCATTTTAATATAATTTCATATTCTCCATCACCATCAAGATCACCAACACTAGCATCATTGGCAGAGTAAGTGTAATCTCCTGTTGCTGTCGTTCCACCTTCAGGCTTTTGAAGTGGGATTGATAAATAGTTTTGATCTAAGCTGTCAACTTCATTTGTTTCCGTTAGATTACCATGTACAATCGTTTCAACCTGATACGTATCTCCTTTTTCTCCATCTTCATCTGTATAGTTCGTTACTTCCAGTGGTTCTTCATTTAATTTTTCACCATTACGTAAAATATTAAAGGTAACATCTCGATCGTATTCATCAGCCAATAGTCGCCATGATACAAAAATGCCATCCTCTGACGGTAATGCAATAACACCTCTATCCAACCATTCCGTATCACGGTTTGTGTCGGGTGGGGCTAATCGATTATAAACATAAACAGTTGCTGTCCGTTCAAAGGGATTCTCTACTGCTTCCGATTCAGCCAATATCCCTTCAAACGTATAAACAGCAGATTCATCCGGGTCCCAAGCTTGTCCCACCTCTTGCCAGCTTTCCACAGGAACTTCAACAGTAGAATTATCTGCTAATGTTACTGGTACTGTTTCCGGCAGACCAATAGAATCAATATTGGATGTAGTCTCTCCCACATACACTCTTTCATATGGAAGCCTTTCAACTGTAGTAATTACATTATCTTCAATCGGAATGTGACTTAATTCTATATTATCTACGTAAGTTGTCCAAGTATGGTTATTTCCTGATGTTCGTACTCCAACTAATTTCAACTTGTCAATTGAACCATCAAATGGAACATCATTCAGAGACACCGTATGACTTTCATCTCCTATGGAAAATAGAATTTCATTGTCAATAATGTTAAAGATGATTTCTACCTGATACCAAGCGTCAGGATCTGTAATATCAGTTTCAAGTGGCTCCTGGTCACCAGCAAAAAAAGTTAAAGGAGCATTATTAGTATTATTAACGGTAAATACTATATTCCCTGCTGCATCTTCAATGCGAAGCTCTCCACCATTTTCGTGAGGATGAACACCTTTATCGTTATTTTTACCAGGATACCAATCTAATTTAACTTTCATTTCAGCACCCTTAACTGCATTGTCAAATTCCTTTGTTGCGACACGTCCACCAGACTGATCGACTATGCTAAAATCTAGCTTTTTGGTATCGTTGCCTGCAATATCTTCTTCATTAATGGATAATGTTGCAGCAAAGGTAGAGAAGCCCCAATTTTCTATTTCTAACGGATCAGCATCACCAAAATCCGTCGCATATACGGTTTGATAATCTTCGTTTGCAAAGGCTGTAGGTACAATAGAAAAAGAGGATAAAATCAAGATTCCAATTGTCAGCAATATCAATTGTTTTTTCAGACGACTTTTAGCGTGCACTATTCACTTCAGCTCCTTTTAAAAGTAATCGCAATAGGAGATTACTTGCACACCTCCTGCTCTCCTCCTTCCTGCTCACAAAAGTAAGCGCATACATTATTATGGTGTGAATTATAATCTCTACATCTAGCCTAGCAACCTTTGATATTCCAGGCTATATCATATTTTTGCAATTTACTGTAGCCATTGATTTTACTTACATTTCAAACAAACTTAATACTTTTTTGTCGTAACTAATAATAAAAAGGCAAAAAAATTCTAGTACTTCTTTTCTACTCTATTAATAGAGTGTACGATCAGAAAGTACTAGACTTAACTCCATCATATGGACAAGATCCTTATATTCCACTGATTTGCTTTAATGCTTTGTTTTGTATATCACATAGGCTATACCGTTAGAAAAAAAAGGATTACCTTGAGCATTGACATGTAGAACCTGTTCAGAAGCTCCCTTACTTTCCTAAAAGGCTGATTGATTTTGTTCATTTTTCTTCTGTTCTTCCTCTAATCCAGTTTAATAGCGATACTGAAAGGGAACAAGAACTATGGAAACTAATATGTAAACACCTAACATTATTAAAATAACTTTTACCATTTTAACGAACAACAACCTGAATACAAAAATCTTTTAAGTACATATACGAATTAGCATTGGATGGTTTCATTTTCCAATAATTTTCATATACATGTATAGAAACAAGTTCCTGTTACATATATTTTACAGATTCAAAAATGTGGTTTTCAACCAGAAGGAAGGTTAGAGAGCTTGAGTAAAGGAACAATGAAAAGATCCACCCGAAGAAAAAAAAGAAGATTCATCAAATTTATCATCGCAACCTTTCTCATTTTCTTATCTTTGTTCATTATCGGAGGTCTCTCGCTTTTCGCCCTTGTTCAAGATACTCCGGAATTATCGGAAGATCAATTACAAAATCCAATTACTTCCGTTATTTATGATAAAGATGGGAAAAAGGTTGCTAATATTGCAGGGGTTGAACATCGCTTACCCGTAAGTATTGACGATGTTCCGATAGAGGTACAGAATGCATTTATTGCAATAGAAGATGCTCGCTTCCAAAAACACTCCGGAGTTGATTTAAAACGCATCGGCGGAGCATTGTTGGCCAATTTGGAAGAAGGCTGGGGAGCTGAAGGTGGTAGTACAATCACCCAACAAGTTGTAAAAAATACGCACCTTTCCCCGGAAAAAACATTTAAAAGAAAAGTACAGGAAGCATACCTTGCCATACAAATGGAGCGGAAATATTCAAAGGAGCAAATTTTAGAAATGTATCTTAATACCATCTATTTTGGTCATGGTGCATATGGACTTGGGGCAGCGGCAGAAGTGTACTTTAACAAAGATGTCAGTGATCTGACCGTTTCAGAAGCTGCATTACTTGCCGGACTTCCACAACGACCAAGTGGATATGATCCTTTTAAATATCCAGAAGAAGCAGCAGATAGAAGAGAACTTGTATTATCAGCGATGGAAAGACATAATTTTATCTCCTCAGATAGGGCAGAAGAAGCAAAGACTACAGAAGTTGAGAGTTTGCTCTCACCAAAACAAAAAAATAATTCTTATCAAGTGTTTATTGATTATGTCATAGAAGAATTGATTGCAAAAGGTTTTGAGGAAAATCAACTTTATAATGGCGGATTAGAGATTTATACGACACTTGATACAGAAACACAGTCCTATACTAACGAAGTAATGACAGGGACGGATACGGTCCCTTTTCCTGATGAAGCCTTTAAAGCGGGCGTTGTATTAATGGATACTAAAACGGGTGCCATTCGAGCAATCGGCGGAAATCGTGACCCTGAAAGTCACGAGGTACAACGCGGATTCAATTTTGCCACAGATATAAAACGTCAACCCGGTTCAACGATAAAGCCGATTTTAGACTATGGGCCGGCGATTGAATACAACAATTGGTCTACGTATCAACAGATCAAAGATGAAAAACTTGATATAGATGGTAAAGAATTCAAAAATTATGATGGCAGATTCCATGGCATGGTATCGATGAGAGAGGCATTGGTAAAATCCTATAATATTCCGGCAATCAAAACATTTTTAGAATTAGAAGATGAGCAAGCAAAACAGTTTGCTGCCAATCTTGGTATCAACTTGGAACATGCTTACCCTTCTTATGCTATTGGAGGATTCGGTGATGAAGATGGTGTTTCCCCATTAGATATGGCTGGTGCCTATGCTGCCTTTGGAAATAATGGACAATATCACGAGCCTTATGCGGTTACGAAAGTAGAATATCCAACAGGTGAAGTACAACAACTACAATCAGAAGGAATAAAGGCAATGAATGACTACACTGCCTATATGATTACAGATATGTTAAAAGATGTGGTCGAAGAAGGTACCGGTACACTTGCCAAAATTGATGGTTTGCCAATGGCTGGTAAAACAGGAACGACAAACCCTCCAGAAGGTATTACCAATGGTTCTACCGATTCGTGGTTTGTAGGCTATACAACTGAATATACTGCAGCTGTTTGGACCGGCTATGAGACCACTTCTACCGAACAATTCGTCAACCAAGAAGATGCACGGATTTCCAGGTTATTATTTAAGGAAATTATGTCCTATGCTTCTCAAAGTATTGAAACAGCAGACTTCACAAAACCAGCAAGCGTCGAAGAAGTAAAGATTGATATGCGCAATGGCAAAGTTGCCTCTCATCACACACCTTCCAGCAATATCGTAACAGAGTTATTTGTGAAGGGTACGACAATACCAACGGAATATATACCAGTACAAAAGCAGACAACAAACGAGAATGCGAAACAGCAGGAAGAAAAGGAAAAGGAGAAGGAACAGGCAGAAAAGAAGAAAGAGCAAGAGAAAAAGGAGAAAGAGAAGGAAGAAGAGAAAAAAGAAAAGACTGAAAATGAAGCCAATCATAAAAAAGAAAAACAGGAATCTAATGACAAGAATACTTCCGATCGTGATAAAAAAGAAGAAAAACCAGATGAGGATAGCAACAGCAAATCAGAGCAAAAAGATAAGAAGGAAGAAAATAAGAAAGATCCTAAAGATGAACATTCTAATCAAACAGAGCAACCCGATTCTGATGAAGAGCCGAATAACAAAGATGAAAGTAAGGAATCGGAAGAAAATGATAATGAAGAAGAGGATTAAACAAGGGACTTCAGATGGTCATGAACTAGCAATTAGTTCATGACCATCTACTATTATTTGATCGACTTGTACATTTCATTATAAAAAACCACTGTAGATAAGTCAGTTATTATGTGTTATTTTACTACTATACTGTTAAATAGTGGAGTTGATATTATCTACAGCAATATAATCTATCGATTTTTAACGGTTTTGGTAGTGTTATTATTTTTTAGTTTAGTAATCGTTAAATATACTATAGAAGATGATACTTTACCAATATCCATCATTTCTTCTATCATTTTTATCCTAGCTATATGGTTGATCATCTCGAAAAGGAAAATCCAAAGAATAGACAAATAAATGGACTATAGAGCGTTAGTGTCGAAACCCCGTTGCTAATAAGCTTGTTCTTGAATGGTATTCATAAATTATCTATCTTATTTACTCCGATTCAAAAACATATATCCGATCATCGCCAGCAACAATATCTTTTGTTCACGAGAAATTCGATTTGAAAATTCCACCATATCGTTATCTATTTCTTTAAAAACCTCTGTGTACTCATGCGGAAATCTGCCATTATAGAAATAAGACCAGCGTAGACCGTCCTGATCACGAATATCAAAATCACCATTTCCGCCACTCGCTTTTACTGGAAGGATCATTTGACCATCCCGATCCAATATTCTCCCTTTAATCTGCAATATACTTTTAAACTCTTCTTGTTCATATTGACCAATAAAGCAATTCTTTTCGTCATACACGTCTAAAATTGTCTTTTTAAATCCTTTTCTTTTAAAGGTAAACAATTTTTCATCTTGATTGGAAAAATAACTTACGCTATAAGGTAGAAAAGAAAAAAGGGAACTCATCAATATAGCAATCGGGTATTGCCACCATGCCAAGGATGTGAATTTGTATGTACCTAAAAAACTACCTGTTTGCTCAAATACAAGTAGTTGCGTAATAAACGTTGCATCTTTTTTTAACACTACATGATCAATATCTTCTATCGTTCGTGCAGATAAAGGAATATCTACATCTTTAACATTTTGATATTTATATCTACTCATGGAAGCAATAATAATTAAGAAGATAAAAGGTACAAGCATTGACCCTGCTTCCAACCACTCATCAGTATTTGATGGTGTTTCAACAATCAAGAAGCCAGCAAAAATTAACGTTATGACACCTAAAAAAATTAGCGCTAATCTTTCTCTCCGTTTATACATGTTAGCAATCACTTCTAAATCCCCCTCAAAAGAAACCAGTTGATCAATTACCATTTTATACTAATTTATCCTTTGCCCTCAAGGCAATTTTTCTTCCATGGAAGAGACATCTCTCCTCCCGGGATAATGTCTTCTCTTCCCTGGATAACGGACTATTTCCACGGAAGCCGTGCACTTTTCCACGGAAGGAACATCCTTCCTCCCGGGATAATGTCTTCCCTTCCGGGGATAATCGACTATATCCTCGGAAGCGGTGCACTTTTCCACGGAAGAGATGAACTTTTCCAGGGAAGAGACACTACTCCTCCCGGGATAAATGGGTAATTCTCACGAGGGGAGATGGTCGCTTCTCTCTTTATTAATTCAAGTTCTCAAGTGGAACTTTATATAATATATCATCCGCTTCTTCCGGGTTACCACGTCCATCAGTATTATTTGTAATTACATATACGTTTTCCTCATCAATTAGTACGTCACGCACTCTACCAAGATCAGAAATTACTTTACTATATTCTTCTGTATCAAGATTAAATTCAAGTAATGCTGTTCCGCGCAATGCAGCTACATATAATCTCTCATCGTAATAATCAATACCAGACGGAGCCCATGTTGTATCTGCACCTGAAGTAAATAATGGCGTGATCATCCCTTCTTGCTCTTGTTCACCTTCAATAATCGGCCAACCATAGTTCTCGCCAGCCTCAATTTGATTGACTTCGTCATTTGCGCTGTTGCCATGTTCACTTGCATATAAGGTGCCATCTTTCGCCCATGTTAAGCCTTGAGGATTACGATGTCCGTAGCTATATACATAAGAATCTTCAAATGGGTTATCTTCAGGTATCGAACCATCTAAGTTCAATCTTAGAATTTTTCCACCTAACGATTCCAGTTCCTGTGCGATTTCAGGGTCAGATGCATCTCCAGCTGTGGCATAAAGTTTATCATCAGGACACATTTTTAACCTTCCGCCATGATGGTAGGCACCACTTGGAATTTGATCTAGTAATACCTCTTCCTCCTTCCAAGTTTCACCGTTAAATTGGAGAGTCACAATCCTATTAAATTGCCCATGTTCATCCTCATACGTGTAGTAAGCATAAGCCAAATGAGATTCAGAGAAATCCTGATCTAGTACAAATCCTAACAGTCCTGCTTCTGCAGCAGTTGCAAGCTCTTTTTCAAGCTCTACATTTTGTCTTTCTACATGTTCATTTTCTATCTTCACAATATTTCCTGGTCTTTCTGTCAGATAAAAAGTATCATCTACTTTTTCAATGGCCCACGGAACATGAAGGTTTTCTGCAATGATTTCCTGTTCATCTGAAATGTCTGATTCATTTTTGTTCTCTAATTCAGCGGAGCTTCCTGGCTGCTCTTCCATTGAATTTGGTTGTTCATCACCATTACAAGCCGTAACAAAAAAAATAATAAGCAACGAAAAACGGAGCACTTTTACTAGCATCATTTCACTCCTCCAAAAATAATAGAGTTCTTATCCATTATGATAACGATTTTAGTCTTTTGATGCTAAAATTTTGAATCACCTTAAAAAAGTCTAGCTTTTCTCAAAAACCATGCTAATATTATATTGAAAAACTAAATATGGAGAAATGAAAAATGAAACTAATTACCTTTAACGCTTTCCGAACGATTGGTATACCGGGAGTTCGCTATATCAAGCCGGAGCATATGTTTAATGAGATCGATATTATTAAAGAAGCAGATCTGATTCTGTTTCCTCAAAATTGGCAAGTACCTACTCTCGTTTATGGGTTAAAAAAGCAAATTTTCCCTAGTATTGAAACGGTACAGATTGGTGCAAATAAAATTGAAATGACGCGTGCCTTATGGGCAGTTGCAAAGGAACATGTTCCTTACACCGAAATTTTGGCAAGTACAGATGGTAACATCGCAAATGTATTAGAGACTTTTCCCTTCCCTTTTGTTGTCAAAGAACCCAAAAACTCAATGGGGAAAGGTGTTTTCCTAATTGAAAATGATAGACAATTTATCGATTATGCCCGTAACAATGACGTACTCTACGTTCAAGAATATTTACCAAATTCCGGGAAAGATTTGCGTGTTTGTATCGTCGGTGATCAAATTTATGACGCTTATTGGCGGATTGGACAAGATGGAGAATTTCTCCATAATGTCGCAAAAGGTGGAGAAGTTAGTCATCAATTGATACCTGGGGATGCACTGGACTTAGTTTTAAAGATTGCCAATCTATTAAATATAAATCACGCAGGGTTTGATATACTAGTAAGTGAAGGCAAATATTACATTTTGGAGTTTAATGTGTTATTTGGTAATCAAGGGCTCAAGACGCAAAATAAGACGATTGCCCAAACCATTCATCATTATATATCCCAAAATTTTGTGCCACCACATCCCACTTCCCCTTCACCTGGGAAAGTCATTTCTTAGTAATGATTAGAGTGGGAAACTTACAGACGAATAGCACAGTGATAAATGTATCAAAAGCCAGCATACCATTTCTTGTATGCTGGCTTTTCATTATGCTGCTTTTTCTGATTCTGTCATGTTCGATTGATCTTTCTTTCTAAAATTAAAAATAACATTTAAACAAATTGCGGTTAAGCTTCCGATTACAATACCACTTTCTGTTAGGATTTTAAGACTTTCAGGTAATCCCGCAAAAATCTCTGGAACAACCGTTACTCCAAGTCCCATTCCTACTGAGCATGCAACAATCAATAAATTTTCTTGTGATGAGAAATCAACATTACTCAACATCTTAATTCCGTAAGCAATGACCATACCAAACATTGCCACCATTGCTCCACCTAATACCGCACTTGGAATAACCAACGTTAAAGCTCCAATTTTCGGTACAAGACCAAGTAAAATTAACATCACTCCGGCTGTATAAATCACATTATTAGTTCGGACCCCAGATAATTGAATCAAACCAACATTTTGCGAGAAAGTTGTATACGGAAAAGAATTGAATATACCACCGAAGATAATCGCTACACCTTCTGCTCGATAACCTTTCTCCAGATCTTTATCTTCTAGCTTTTTGTCACAAATATCTCCTAGTGCAAAATATACTCCTGTTGATTCAACAAGACTGACAATTGCCACGAGTGTCATCGTCAAAATAGGTGTTAAATGAAATTCAGGTGCTCCAAAATGAAATGGTGTCGGCAAATGCACCCATGTACTCTCAGCTACCGGACTTAAATCAACCATCCCCATAAAAAATGCTGTTACAGTTCCTAATAAAATACCAAGTAAAATTGCAATTGCTTGAACAAAACCTTTACCAAAACGGAAAATTAATAAAATAACGATTAGTGTTCCAAAACCTAATGCCAGATTGGTGAAGCTACCATAATCAGCACTTCCTTCCCCTCCTGCTAAATCATTCATGGCTACCGGAATTAACGTAATCCCAATAATCGTTACAACTGATCCGGTAACAACTGGTGGGAAGAACTTAATCAGTTTACTAAAGAATTTCGCAATTAATACGACGATCAGACCGGATACGAGAATGGATCCGTAAACGGAAGTAATACCATAATTATTCCCAATCGCAATGATCGGACCAACTGCTGTGAAGGTACAGCCTAACACAACAGGTAATCCAATCCCAGTGAATCTATTCTTCCAAACCTGCAAGATACTTGCTACCCCACACATTAATATATCAATCGAAATCAAGTAAGTGAGCTGTTCATTTGTAAGACCAATACTTGCTCCGACAATCAATGGAACAATCACTGCTCCCGCATACATCGCTAACACATGCTGTAAACCTAAAGATGCCATTTTTCCTTTTGTTAAGTTCATTGTGCATACTCCTTCTCGCTGATGAATTCAATCGTTTCGTTTTCTAAAGATTTAATCCGAGCTAACGACTCGATCTGATAACCTTTGCTGCGTAAAATATCGCCGCCATCTTGAAATGCCTTTTCAATAACTATGCCAATACCTGTTACATGTGCATTCGTTTTTTCTACAATGTCGATCAGAGCTAATGCTGCTTGTCCATTGGCAAGAAAATCATCAATGATTAATACATGATCTTCCTCGCTAAGGAATTTTTCTGCAATTGAAATCTCATTTGTTTCTTGTTTGGTATAGGAATACACCGTAGAAGTGAGTAATCCATCCTTTAAAGTTAGAGATTTTTTCTTACGAGCAAAAACAACAGGAACGTCTAAGATTAAACCCGCCATCACAGCAGGGGCAATACCAGATGATTCTAGTGTAACGATTTTGGTAATCTTTTTATTTTCAAATCGTTTCACAAATTCTTTGCCAATCTCATGCATTAATTGCGGATCTATTTGATGATTAAGAAATTTATCCACTTTTAACACGGTATCTGAAAGTGCTATTCCTTCTTCGATTATTTTCTGTTGTAGTTTTTCCATGATCGCCACCCCTTTTTTAAAAATAAACCAATAAAAAACCCAAAGATCGATACTCACCATATGAGATGAGCAATGATCTTTGGGTATTGTTCGTTATTGGTAAAAATATGAATTGCCATAACGTCCATTGCTCACTCATAGTCAGATCATTTACGGTAATCTGGTAGAAACTTGTAGGCCGTATCCCTACGATTATATGAGTGAATATTATGAAATTATTGTTTCTACATTGTAACATGTTATCATTTGTTTTCAAGATCTTTTTCAATATTTATTCTACAAACCACGAATTATTTTCAATCAATATACAAAAACATTCGTTATTTCACTTGCGATAGCGTAACAACACATTACCTGACTGGAAAACTTTACTATCTAGGAACTGTAATGTTATGGTATGGTTTAATCCGCTCCATAACCGCTTACCATCTGCTAATGCAACAGGGTTAACGATCAAATGGTACTCATCAACAAGTCCATACTCGCGTAAAGCTGACACCAAATCTGAGCTACCCAACACTAACATATTCTTTCCATTTTGCTGCTTTAGATGCCTGAGCTGTTTTTCTAATTCACCACCATTGATCAAGGTAGTATTTTGCCAAGTAACCTGATCTAATGTATTAGAAAAAACGATTTTATCATACTGATTCATCCGTTCAGCTGTCTCTGGAACTTTCTCATAAGCAATAGGGGTTTTCCAAAAATCCTCCATATGCTGATAGGTTACTCTGCCAAATAATAATGTATCCACTGTGCTGAAGAGCTCATCATTATATTGATCATACTCATCATCCACTACATGCCAATCTAACGCATGATCAGGTCCTTCGACCAAGCCATTCACTGTTACCATCATCTGACTTATAACGTTCCTCAATCTATTCTCCCCCTTTTTGGTATTGTAGTAACACGATTCCAGATGCAAAGGATTTAGCTTCTGCTAATTGTAATGTTAATTGCTTGTGAAACATCTGCTTACCGCCTCCAAGGGTGACAGGATGGACATATAGCCAATATTCATCGATTACATTTAATTCCATCAAAGTCTGTGCTATTGTTGCCCCTCCGAGCGACAAGTTTTTTCCAGGTAATGCTTTTTCTTTCTCGATTTCCTCTCGAAGGTTATCTTTTACTATTCTACCGTTCCATTTCACTTCAGCTAATGTTCTGGAGAAAACGATCTTTTTCCTATCCACCCACATATGCGCCCATTCTTTATCTTGGGAACTGCTTTCAGGATCATTCAAAACATCTGGCCAATGACTAGCCATATTTTCATATGTTTTTCTGCCATATAGGTGTGTATCAATCATTTTCTCCTGGTCGATAATATGTTGAAACACTTCCTCGTCTGGCTTGCTCCAATCAATACTTCCGTTCTGGTCTTCGATATAACCGTCAACTGACACCATTTGGGAATAAATAACTTGTCTCATTAAAAGTCTCCTTCTCCTTTTTTCTTCTATTTTAGCAATCTACAAAATCAATATTTCTTAAGAATTGCTGGATTATGTTATAGAAACTTTGGCACACAAAAACACCAAAGATTACTGCTAACCTTTGGTGTTTTGTTTATTCCACTCTATCTCTGATATTTCTTTCCAAATAACAGCCATTGAAGAACAATAAGTTTCGTAGATTTTATACGTATAGACTAGCCTCGGTTCTTCCTTGATTTCTTTCTTTATAAGCTCCATTCCACACAATTCATTCAATCTTGTAGAAAGTATTCTTGGTGATGGCTTTCCTAGCAGTTCTGATATAGATTGAAAGCGATCATATTGATGAAATAAAGCTAGCAGAATTGGCCAATTCCAGTTCTTTCGATGTAATGGTCCGTGGTTAATAGTCTCTTCAGCCGATTGGATGACCATTGCGATTTCTAATAAGCTGTTCCCGTACGGAGTCAATTTGTATTCTGGCAATAATGGATGTCGTCGTTCATAAGGTGTTAAACGCTGCAATACTTCCGCAGAAACTAGCTTTGTCATATTATCACTTAATCTTGATGGTGATATTCCCAGCTTTTTTTGCAGTGGTGTAAAGCGCCCACCCGAAGACTGTAAATGAATAAGTATAGGCATTACCCAGCGTCCGGATAATTGATGTGTATATTGAATTGCTTCTTTTACATGCATTTAGTCAGCTATGGTTTGGGATAATTCAAAACTGTTGCCATCCAGATCCTGGAATGTTGCCAATTTTACAAGATTAGGGATTGTTTCAATCTCGCCTGTAAAGTGAATGCCTCTTTTCTTCAATTCTACATAAGCCATTTCAATATCTTCTACTTCAAATACAGCTGATGAAGTGACTGGCGCGACCGTCTTTGCTTCAGCAAAACCTATACAACAATCCTTTGTGTTCGTTGTTACGATCGCAATACGCTGCTTTTTATCCTTATAATCCAATGAAAATCCCAATCCCTCTGTAAAATACTTAACCGACTCATCCATGTTCTTCACATTGTACCAAATGGTTAAACCAGATTTGTACATGTCATTGACTCCCTCCATATAATTGATACCGTAATTATACTCACTATAAAAACGGTAGTCAATAGATAAAGGTGATTTTTTCCAAGTTTTTACCCGTAAATCATTTACTAATAAATTTATTTTAATATAATGAACGATATAAGAGTGAGATCATGATCAGTGAGAAGTCGAAATACAACATACTCGACATATCAGTCCTATAAGAGCACAAAATGACAGGTTTTTCTCAGTAGAAACCTTTAATATCATAACCAAGGAGTTGAGCGATATGGCAATGGTCGAATCATTACAAAAGGCAATAGACTATATGGAGGAACATTTACTAGATAACATTACGATTCAGGATATTGCAAACCAAGCACACCTTTCTCCCTATCATTTTCAAAGAATATTTCTTATTCTTACCGAGGTTACCGTTGGAGAATATCTGCGCAGACGGCGGTTAACTTTGGCGGCACAGGAATTAATGAGTACAGATTTCAAAATAATCGACCTTGCCCTTAAATATGGCTACGACACTCCTGAAGCTTTCTCAAAAGCCTTTCGCAAGCAGCATGGTATCTCACCAAGAGAAGCACGAAAGGGACTGACGGGGCTTCAATCCTATAATCGCCTGCAAATTCAGGTACAATTGAAAGGAGTAGAATCGATGAAGTATCGCATTGTGGAAAGAGAAAAATTTAAAGTTGTTGGTGTAAAAAAAGAGGTTCCTTGTTCTAAAGAGGGGTTACCTCAAGCGAATATCATCCCTCAGTTTTGGGCTGAGTCTTCGCAAAATGGTACTATCCAAAAGCTGGCTTCGTTGATAAATGGAGAAATAAAAGGATTATTAGGGGTCACTACTGATTATGACAACACTAATCAACAAATAGAATATTGGATTGGTGTAGAGACAAGCAGTCAAACATCTTCTCCTTATTCCGAAACATTACTTCCTACAGCAAAATGGGTGGTATTTGAAGTAAATGGACCGGTACAAACTGAGATGCCAAAAGCGTGGAAACAAATTTATGGAGAATGGTTCCCATCAAACGGCTATGAGCCACAAGACATCCCACCCTTAGAAGTTTATTTAGATGATGACCCTAGCCAACCAGACTCCACGAATGAAATATGGGTGGCAATTAAATAATATAAGAAAAGCGCAGAGCGCCCGTTTAGAAACGTAGCGACTGGAGCGCATCAACTGAGATGAAGGAATCACGGTGAGTTTACGAACCGATGATGACTTATTGTAGCGCGATTCGTGAAGTTGCCTAGTTTCTGGGCGCTTGCGTAGACAGGCACCCAATATTTATACTTTCTTTCCTTAGTACAATAACAAGGCTGAGTTTTACTTTAAGGTAAAAAGTCAGCCTTGTTTCTTTTGGTAGTTTTTTAATGTAGTGATTAAAAACTGTCGGTCATAACCGGAAACTTCATGAATTCTAGTTGCCCAATCTTCTATACTTTTATAGGATGATTCTTTAAATAACCCTTCACTTGTACTTAAAAAAGCCGCCCAGTCATTAAATTCCCAATGCACTATCTCCCTCTTATAGGGAATTCTACATTCGAATAATGGCTGAGGATCAATGGTATGTTGTGAGAATTCGGCCGCATTCAAAAAATCTTCCATATTAACCGGTTGTAGATCATAGGATTGATGGGATGCTTTCCCATTCGGTCTATGATAAGTTATTTCGATTTGTTTATCTGTAGAAGACACTTGAACATTTACAGCAGGAAAAAAGCCGCTTAACACTTCATCTGTAAAGTCTTCATGCTCTGTTTCAATTAAAATTGGCTGAATCCATTGATCACCTAAGTCACACAAATACCTATTTCCTTGTCCATCTAATGCAATAACTGCTACATGTGCCTCTTCACTATGTAAATGATGACCAACTGGATAGGCGTGAATTCCATCTTTTTGAAATGCATCTATTAACCATATCGCTAGGTCGAAACAATTTCCTGTAATACCGTATTGTTGATAGTGCGCTTTCATCAAGGCGACATCACGTTGCTTCGTTTTGGTATTTTGTTGAAAATACCACATTTTCGTGAAGGTTTCCATGGGGAAATGATCAAATTGGTGCCATATATGAAGGATATTATCAGGTGCCTGCATGCTTCGATTCACCTACTATCTATTTACTTCTAATTGTCTATTATTATATCACAAGTAGAAAAAACGCCTACCATTAATAAAGGCTATAATGGTAGGCTTTAGATTTTTTTGAACTAACAGCAGTTTTGATTTTCTGACTTTGCTTCGTCATTATTCTGTTCTTCATCCTGCTTAGGTTGAACTTCTTCAAACTCTACGCTACAGCAAGAACCTTCTTTAGATGAAGAAAAAATATTTTTTAGTCCTTTTTTTATAGCCATGTTATCACCCCCTTCAAAGAATGAATTGAATCATAAATCCAGTTAATATAGCGACAAACAGGATAGAAAGCATAAATGCTATTACGAGCTTCCGTTTGAATAATTTACTCAGTAAAACGACCTCGGGCAAGCTTGCACCTGCACCACCGATAAGTAGTGCAATAACAGCCCCTACCCCCATTCCTTTCGTAATTAATGCATCACCTATCGGCAACATAACTTCAGCGCGAATATACATAGGAATACCAATAACAGAGGCAATTGGTATTGTCCATGGTTTATCACTGCCAGCTATCTGGATAATCAACGATTCTGGAACAAAATTATAAATAAATGCACCAATAAATACCCCTAACACAAGAAAAGGTAGTACAGGAACAAAAAAGGACCAAGCATCCTGTAGTGCCAGCTTCCACTTAGGAATAGCTGGTTGATTCTCTATCGATTTTTTTCCCCTAACTCGAACATCTTTAACATAACTATGAAACCCTGATTTCTCCCAGACAAAACCAATGATCATCGCAAAAATCCAAACAGTCACGAAATAAAAGATGGTTATTTTCCATCCTAAAAAGGTAACTAATAAAATAATCATGACTGGGTTTAATAAGGGAGATGCTACCAAAAACGACATCGATGGTCCAAATGGCGCCTTAGAAGATAACAATCCCGCTAGTATCGGAATCGTCGAACAAGAACAAAAGGGTGTTAAAGCACCTAAACCCGTACCATACAGGTAGCCACTCCACTTATTTGGCCGATGAAGAATTTGCTTAATTTGTTCTTCTGTTACTTTTTGTTGAATCAAGCTAACAATAAAACTGATAACGATAAACAGTAATGTCAATTCAATAAATAAAATGGCGAATTGTTGAAGAAATGAAACTACATTAGACATCTGCTTCCCTCCTATTATTAGGCAAACACAACTATTGTATTTTGCAACTATTATCTATTTTATATCCTCCATCCTTTAAAATGGAGGATAACAACATATATCACTCTTTCGCATAATCTCCGTTAAGTCTTTTATTTCTGTTCTCATGTTGGTCATCTTGTCTTCCGGTAAATCTTTAAACATATCCATAATGCTTGTTGTCATCATTTCCGTAATCTCTTCTTCCAGCTTCTTCCCTTTTTCCGATAATTCCAATGTAACATAACGTCTGTCTTCAGGGTGTGGCAATCGAACTACATATTCCTTTTCCACCAATCCATGAACATGACGGCTTGTTGTGCTATTGTCCAAACAAAGCCTTTGAGCTAGTTGATTTAGTGTCATATGATGCCCTTGCTTTATTTCGTAGAGAATATGACTTTGAATGGTTGTCACTCCACAACATTGGGAGCTTTCTTTTTGTAATAATCCAAACTGTCGTGAAAGAACCACAAACAAATGACGCATTTCCTGCATATTTTGTGTTTTGTTACTATTTTTATCCATTTTCATCACCTAATTGTAGTATATGATAATTAATTGTATTTTGCAACTATTAAATTTACCTTATTAATTTTTCTTAAAATTTGAAATATTTTCCGTAAATTCTATTGACGTTATAATTTTTTGAATATATAATAATTGAGCATTGAAAAAATTTACAGTAAAAAGGAGGTCCGGCAAAATGAATCGCACACATCATCATATGAACGTTGTTATCTTACATCAATTAAATATCGATATTGCCGTGACTTCCTCTAACCGAAATACAACTAGCATGTAACCGTTTATTATCATAATTCCATAATAGCGGGATCACGGATTCGTTCGTGATCTTTTTTGTTGCCATTATTGTAAGATGGCCTCATTACTTGCTATAAGTGTAACTTTTTAGCGTATACGTCATGAACGTATACGCTTTTTTTATTCAATGCAAATAGAAAAAAGGAGGAAAAAAGATGATACAAACGTTGGCCCACCTATTTACAAGCGAAAGAAAAAGGAAAGACGGCGGATAGCAACACCAGATAAATGAGATGTTTCTGCTGAAAGGAGATAGATAAATGTTTTCTGTGTTTAACAAATTATCATGGTTCTTTAAAGAACATTGGATACGGTATTCAGTTGCGATTACTGCACTGATCATCGTCAGTTTTATTGATTTAATCCCTCCCAAACTAGTAGGGATGACAATTGATGCGATTCAATATAATGAACTAACCGCTGCAAGATTAACTGAAATAATCATGATTTTTACCGGTTTGGTTATTATTAGTTATGCAATTATGTTTCTTTGGGATTACAACCTATTTGGTGGATCTTTATTGTTAGAAAGAAAAATGCGCTCCAATTTAATGAGCCATTTTCTTAAGATGAGCCCCAGATTTTATAGTAAGAATCGAACGGGCGACTTAATGGCTCGCTCTACTAATGATTTAAAAGCGATTATGATGACAGCAGGTTTCGGTATTCTTACGTTGGTCGACTCTACTGTATTCATGTTATTCATTATTCTCATGATGGGGTTTACCATCAGTTGGCCATTAACCCTTGCAGCCTTGATTCCTATGCCGATTATGGCTTTTATTGTGCATAAGTATGGAAAGGTTATTCATACTCGTTTTACGGAAGCACAAACTGCTTTTAGTGAACTGAACAACTATACGCTAGAATCTGCCAGAGGTGTTCGAGTCATTCGTGCTTTTGTTCAAGAAAAACAAGATTTCGACCGATTTTCCAATATGACAGAAAAAGTGTTTCAAAAAAATAAAGCAGTTGCCAAAATGGAAGCATTTTTTGAACCTAGTATCAATATATTAGTCGGAATTTCTTATACGATTGGATTAGGTTATGGAGCATTAATGGTTTTTGAAAATCGAATTTCACTAGGAGATCTAGTTTCTTTTAACGTATATTTAGGGATGCTGATTTGGCCAATGTTCGCGATTGGAGAATTAATTAATGTCATGCAACGTGGTAATGCATCAATTGACCGAGTTGATAAAGTACTCAGCCAACATCCAGATGTGCAGAACCCAGCAAAACCTGCGTATGTTGCTGTGCCTGAGGTGATTGATTTTAACCATGTATCCTTCTCTTATCCTGAAGCGGTCGGGAAACAATTAGATAGTATCGATCTCACCATTCACCGCGGAGAAACTATCGGTATTGTCGGTAAAACTGGTTCAGGGAAGACGACGCTTTTTAAACAATTGTTAAGAGAATACGTACCGCCAAATGGAAAGCTTACCATTAACGATGTTTCCATCGATCGTTTTACACTCGATACTACCCGAAGCTGGATTGGATATGTACCACAGGAGCACGTCCTTTTCTCGAAAACAGTAAAAGAAAATCTCTTATTCGGTTGTGGGGAAAAATCAGTCGAAGATATTCATCACATTTTAGAATCGGCTTCTTTAAAAGAGGATATTGAAGCTCTTCCTATGGGGTTAGAAACACTTGTTGGTGAAAGTGGCGTAACCTTATCAGGTGGTCAAAAGCAACGCGTTTCCTTAGCCAGAGCATTGCTTATGGACCCTGAAATTTTAATTTTAGATGATTCACTATCTGCTGTAGATGGCAAAACTGAAGCAAATATCATCAGCCATCTCAGAAAAGAACGCCAAGGGAAAACAACCTTAATTGCTGCCCACCGACTTTCTGCTGTTAAACATGCAGACCACATTATCGTCCTTGAGGATGGAAAGATCACTGAGCGTGGTACACATGAACAGTTAATGAAGCAAAATGGCTGGTATAAAGAACAATTTAACATTCAGCAAATGGAAAGAGAGGTGTAGACATGAAACCTTCAACCGAAAAAAGGCTATTTCAATATGCACTGACTAGTAAGAAATACATTCTAATTGGTTTAGTTTGTTTGATTATTGCAGTTGGATTAGAGCTTACTGGTCCTTTTATCGCCAAAAGAGTCATAGATAATCATATTGTCGGCATTCAGACTAATTGGACACAAGTAGAAGAACAACATGATTCAGACACAATCCGCTTCAATGGTATGTTCCTGAAACGGGCCGATCGCCTAACAGATCAAGATCAAATGCGCGGTCAGCACACCCTTTTACAATCAGGAAAAAATTTTTATTTAGTTGATCAAGAAGTTCCATCGAACAGTTCGATTCAAACTGCCAATGATGATAGGGTCACGATTAGTTATAACAATACGACAGAACAAGTAAATGGTATGCAGCTCAATGTGAGTGACCTGTATACATTTTTTCAGCCTGAAATCCGCCCAATCGCTCTGTTACTTGGATTATATTTAGGACTAATTCTAATTGCTTCTGTCTTTCAATATTTTAAAACATATTTATTGCAAGTATCAGCCAACAAGATTATTCAACGAATGCGCAATGATGTCTTTCAACGAGTCGAAGAACTGCCAATGAATTATTTTGTCAAAAGACCAGCAGGAAAGATTGTAGCAAGAGTCACCAATGATACAGAAGCAATCAAAGAGTTATATGTCAAGGTGCTTGAAACCTTTGTAAATGGATTTGTATATATGACAGGGATATTCGTTGCCCTCTTCTTATTAAATGCGTCGTTAGCAACTATTTGTTTAATTGTGATACCGATTTTGTTTGTTTGGATGAAATTATTTAAGAAATACGCCGGCAAATATAATCGCGTTATCCGCTCTACCAATAGTGAGATTAATGCCTCCATCAACGAATCAATTCAAGGAATGCCGATTATTCAAGCATTTCGAAGAACAAACGAAACACAAGGTGAATTTGAACAATTAAATACGCGTCACTATATTTATCAAAAGAAAATGATTGTTCTCTCCGCCTTAACTTCTTTCAATCTCGTTAATGCATTACGTGGAGTTGCTTTTGTTGCTTTTATTTGGTTCTTCGGTTCTAATGCTTTATCTGGGGAGAGTTTAATAACAGCTGGGGTATTATATGCATTCGTCGATTATCTTACCCGCTTGTTTGAACCAATGACACAAATCGTCAACCAACTCCCACAGTTAGAACAAGCGAGAGTGGCTGGTGCGAGAGTATTTGAATTGTTAGATGAAAAAGGTGAGAAGATCGAACAGGTGGAGATGAATAGAATTAAAGGTGACGTCCTTTTTGACAATGTAAGCTTTGCTTATGAAAAAGACAACTATATTTTAAAAAATGTCAACTTTCATGTGAAACCTGGAGAAACGGTAGCATTTGTCGGGCATACCGGTTCAGGTAAAAGTTCGATTATGAATTTATTGTTTCGCTTCTATGACCCACAAAAAGGTTCAATCAAAATCGATGGCATGGAGACATCAACCTTGACTCGCCAACAGGTTCGCCATCATATCGGAATTGTCCTGCAGGACCCATTTATTTTCACGGGAACGGTATTGTCGAACATCACATTAAATGATCCAGCGATAACTAGAGAGAAAGCTATTGCTGCCCTAAAAGCAGTAGGTGCTGATCGATTTATTGAAAGGTTACCAAACCAGTATGATGAACCTGTCGGGGAAAACGGAAGTGAGTTCTCTACCGGACAGCGCCAATTGCTATCATTTGCAAGAGCACTAGCATTCGACCCTGCTATTCTAATTCTAGATGAAGCTACTGCCAATATCGATACCGAAACTGAAGGATTGATTCAAGAAGCAATGAAAGTCCTTGCCAAAGGTCGAACAATGCTCGTCATTGCACACCGTTTATCAACGATTCAACATGCTGATGAGATCATCGTCCTAGAACGAGGTCAAATAATTGAAAGAGGGACACACCAAGAATTATTGCAACAACGAGGGAACTATCATCAGATGTATAAGATGCAACAAGGAACAAGTAACAAAGTTCAAGTCGTTTAATAAGAAAAACTGAGCAAAATCCGCTCAGTCCCTATCACTAAATGTTAAGTGGATCTGCGATTGTTTTAGTAACCATTTTGAAATATATCAATCGCAGATCCATCGCTTCGGCTGCCCACTTCCCTTTCCGTGGGGTTTGTCCTTCAGCTAACTTTTTCGAGCAAAATCCGCTCGAAAAAGTGGATCTTCAGGTCAAACAATTTCCACAGGAGTGAAAGTGGGCGGCCTTCGCTATTATCAGGCCCTACAACGCTAGCATGGAGTAACACAGCAGCTGTTATTCTCATAGGATAGCGATTTTCACTTTGTCCATTGTCAAAAGTCAAGCTATTACTTATGGCAATAATTGGTGCACCTCTTCATAGCGAAAACTAATTACGGAGACTCCTGCGGGAATAGCGCGAGCCGAAAATCCACTTTACAAAGTTAGTTTAGCCCATGTCCGCGGAAAGCGAAGTAATTAGTCGGAGCGTTGCAAATATACATCAAACATTTCAAAATATCTACTTCGCTTAACACGGTCATTTCATTGATTTCTTATCTTATAAAAAAATACAGCGGTGGCTAGATATGTCAACCCTTTAGAAAGCCCCGCTATTAGCGGGGCGCTTGTTTTATTGATGTAATAACACTTTCTTCTTATTAATATCAAAAGGTTTTGGTTCAACCGGCTTAATATTTGTTCGGTTCGCAATAAACTCTGGTCTTGGTGAGATATTTGCGAATGGTTCTACTAATTTGTTTTCGATACTGTTAAAAACAAAGAACACATTACTACGTGGCATTGGCGAAATATTACTATTAGAACCGTGCATGGTATTAGATTCAAAGAACAATACAGATCCAGCAGGCCCTGTAGCACTATCGATTCTTCCGCCTGTTTCTAATAACCAGTTAATACTATCATGATCTGGCACACCAATATTTTGCATTTTTAAAGATTGTTCGAAATGATTTTCAGGTGTTTCGCCTACACATTGTACAAAGTAACGATGTGAACCTGGAATCAATAATAGTGGACCATTGTAAGAATAATTATCCGTCAAAATAATACTACAACTAACCGCACGCATGTTAGGCATTCCATCTTCCATATGCCAAGTTTCGAAATCAGAATGCCAATAAAAGTCTTTCCCCTTAAAACCAGGCTTAAAATTAATTCGAGATTGGTTTATGTAAACCTGGCTTCCTAATAATTGCTGTGCAATTTCAACAATACGTTGATGTGACGATAAATTGTGGAAAAATTCATCATTGTTATGCACATCAAATACGGAGCGGATTTCATCGCCACCAGTTTCTCTCACTACGTAAGGTTGGTCAGAAGACTTATTGCCATTCATGTTTCGCTTTAATTCTTGTTGTAATACTTTTACCTCTTCAAAAGAGAAAAAGTTTTCCATAAATAGATAACCATTCTCTTCGTAAAAATCTAATTCTTTTCGTTGTAAAGGACCATCCTCTTTTGTGGAGTTGTGAATTATCGGGTCTTTTCTTTCCAAAATGGAAGGCATGCCTTTGATTCTAGAAGGATATAAATCTTTCATAATTCGATCACTCCTTGTCAGATATTAGATTTTACGGTTACAGTATAATCTTTTAGCACTCACTAAACAACTCTGATAACAATCTCTGTATAATTATGTGCGACACTGAAATCCAATCCATCTCAAATACATCTTTCTTACGATATCTTGCCATTTTTTACGGCTTTTATCGTAGTTAGATCTCATTTTGTGAAACGAATACCATGAGTTTTACGTAATATTAATAAGGAGGGAGATTTATGTTCTTTCATTTTCTTTTAGTTATCATTATGTTTACAGGAGCTTTCTGCTTATTTAATTGGTTAATGGGATACAAAAAAGGAAACATTATTATTGATTTAGATGATCGTTACATCCAATACAGTGAATATGTCACAGCTATTCAAAAAAAGCTGGAAAGTGAAGGTAGAGATGTGACATACCTAGGTGATAGAAGATTCTCCATCGACGGAAAAAACTATATGTTCATTGAAAGAAACGTTAGTATGGGCGGGGTACCAATGCAAAGGACCATTCTTAAACTAGAAAAATAATTTCTTATAAGTGTACAACTGAATGTTTTTTCGTATATAACTGGAATATATAAATAACATAAGCGCATAAGAAAGGAGCGAAAATTTGAAAACTTTACTAATCATATCCCACCCAGATATTATCGACTCTGGCAGTCAACAATACTTCTTAAACTCAATCAAAAATCAAGAAGACATAACCATCCACCATTTAGAAAACTTATACCCAGATGGCAGGATAGATGTAATGAAGGAGCAGGATTTGTTAGAAAGCCATGATCGGATAATTTTTCAGTTTCCTTTTTATTGGTATAGTGGAACACCTCTTTTAAAGAAATGGCAAGATGAAGTTTTAGGAGAAGGTTTTGGTTATGGTACTAGAAAAAAGCCGCTTGCCGGAAAGGAATTCGGATTAGTTATGATGATCGGTGTGGCTGAGAAAGAATACCAGGCAGGTGGTGAAGAACTGTTTACGATAAGTGAACTTACGAAACCATTTCAAGCGATGGCTAATAAATTAGGGATGATTTATCTTAGACCATTGTCCATATTTCAGTTTTTTTATATGGAAGAAGAAGAGAAAATGAATACTTTAATCAAATATTGGCAGATGCTCACAATGGAGAAAGATATTAGTTTAGCTACTCGAGAAAAATGGCTAATCCACAAGTTGCAGAAAATGACCGAGTCAACAAACGAAATGAATACAATAACATTTGCAATAGAACGAATTCAAGAGAACCGAGACAAAATAGACGAGCTAAAAATGGTACTTGATGATATGTTCCTTGAATAGGAGGCAAAAGAATGACGGAAGAAAATGAATGGATGATTCAACAATTACAACAAATATTTGACCAAACAGATGATTACTACCAGCGCACATTGATAAAGGCAGCTCAGGATATTATTGAAGAACAAGAAAAACGAATGGACCAAATGGAAGGCGAAATGGAAGGCACGATTTGGAGTCCCAGAAAATGGAGTGAATAAAGACTTAAACGCTAGGCAAGTTACACTGCCAGCGTTTAAGTCTTTGTTACATCGATAGTGCTTTTTTGGCAAGCGTCATGTCATGTTGTAACAATGCTGCTAAATCATAAGAAGGATAGTGACCATTTTGATACATATAGGAAAAGATTCGTTCATGACTAGTTACAGCCAGATTCATTTGTTTCTTTAACACGTTGCGCAAGGCTGGTGTAGCTACTTCAGTAATGGCAATTCCGTAATTTCTTACCGCTGTTTTAGCAAAAGCTAATAAATCCCCTGCATAGAAACTGTCTGAAATACGATATTCACTAGACGGACCAGGGTGTGGTGCATAAGGATAAAATTGAAGTAGTTCATTTAAGTTCATTTCCAGTTCTTTTATTGTTTGCAGGTAAATATTCTTCAATGCAGGATCCTGAATATGTTGTAACCCCATTTTTAATTTCATTAAACCAATCGACTGAAATGCAACTAGCTCATGGATTTCCAATGTTTCGTGCCATGCAAGTGTTTGTTGGTAAGTGTGATCCACTTTGTATCGCTCCTTTTTTATTATTACCATACAGTGTATGTAAAAGGAACTGATTTAGGTACATATCCAATCATTTCTTCGCCTAGTGAAAAAATAAAAGCTCTCCATCCTAGTGAATGAGGAGCTCTTAATCCTGATATATGTGAAAAAGCTTTCCACATTAAATACTAAACTGGAAAATCTTCATTCTGAAAATAGCGTTCTGTTAGTATTTTCATATGATGAAGCTCATGACCTGCAACAATAAATGCCAATGCTCGAACGGTTACCGGAAAGCCATTTGCATTGCCCCAATTGGTCCAGACATCATCTCGTAAGTTTTTGAGCAGTTGTAAAGTAGCATTTCGAACTGATGTATAATCTTCTAGTAATGTACGGAAAGAATACGTGTCAAACATTGCTTCTTTAACAAAGTCCTCTTCATTGTGACCAGGTAAGTTAGCCTTTTCCCCACGTGCTATACAAAAAAGACGATAAGCCATATAACGTTCTGTATCCGCTAAGTGTCCTATTACCTCTTTTATACTCCATTTTTCAGGTCCGTAACGATAATTTGCTTGTTCTTCTGATAAATTGTTCAGTCGCTTCAGCAAATCCTCTCTCTGCATTTCTAAAATATCCATCATATTACCTTCTGGAACCATGGATACATATGTTGCATAGTAATCAGCATATTCATTAGATTCTGGTCTATTCACTTCGTCTCCCCACTTTCTCGACTAGATTTAATCATCTTTATTATAATCGTTTTATGATAACAAAAAAAGTAAATGCAAAGTGTTATTTCATGCATTTACTTTTTATAATGAAATGGACATTTCGATGAAGTTTGGTTGTTATCTCGTAAAAAATACTGTTTCCATTCAAAATTATCTTCTGCTCCATATGGTTTTAACTCTGGGTGAATCGGGATCGAATCATAGTTTTTTAGTCTATTTCTCACTTGGTTGATTATCTTCTCAGCGTGTTTCGATTCGTTAAATTGCTGAAACACCCACCTTGGGGTAATAGCTAACATCAATGTAGGAAACGCTCTACTACTTCTTTTTTGATGTGCTGGGGTTGCACAATACATGAAATATCTTTCACCATGAAAACTAAATTCCCACATATTGTGATTTGGATCTATCGGGATTTCCCTTGGCCATGCTTTTTTATCATAAACCACGAGTTTACTCAGCTGCTCCCAAAATATATGTTCATATTGCTCGACTGAATAGCTTTCGATAATCTCTTTGGATATTTCATAAAATACGATCAAGGAAGTGTATTTGCCAAGTTCTCTCGAATGTTTCGAATAATTTCGTAATAACTCCCCTAGCTCATGGGTCGTTCGCTCCTCTGTCGGTGACCCAATAAACCCAAATCGAAGTTGATCTAATGTGAACCCAATGGTTGCCGGAATGCAAGGAAAAGGCTGTTCTTTATTGGACATTTTATCGGTGAATCGGGCAACCATTCTTTTTTTCCATGGATCAAGGAAGTCATCTCTTTTTATATCACCTTTTTTGTACCATTTGCTCAAAATAATCACCTCACGCCCTATTACATCTTATTCAACCAAACTACATTTGGGTAAATGTCTATGTAAAATAGGCACTAGCGGAGGTGATTACTACTCTGTTACGTTAAAGAGGTGGATTTTCCACACCTAATTGAACCCAATCTTCTTTTGGTGGTCCATAAACACCAAAAGGTTTTATTCCTGCTTGTCGCATAAGAACTGTAACTTGTCCACGATGATGAATAATGTGTTTGATGAGCCCCATCAGAATTTGAGCATTTGTTTCTTCTCTACCAAATGCATTTTGTATCTTTTCCAATGTTTTATTTGTCCATTGTTGTTCAATCGCTTCAGCTGCACTAGAACTGACGCTTTTAAACGTTTCCACTATTTCTTTTGCTGAATTGGGAACACTTTCTGCTTTTTTTACTTGATTTATTTCTAACCCAAAATCAGCTAAATAGTCTGGGATACTTGTTGTTAAGTGCCATGCAATTCTACCTAAAGTGCGACCTTCTGGATAAACTTGTTGTTTTAACGAATCATCGGTCAAACCCTCCAGCACTTTTTGAGTCAGCATTACTTCTCGTTTCCATTCGTAAATAAAGTCTGCAATCGTTACATACATGTCTATTAGCTCCCTTCCTTCATAATGGAATAGAGGATATCTATCCTAAACACATTATAGAACATATGTTCCTTTTATTCAAGCTTTGACCTTCCTATTGCTGGAAATACAACTTCAGATTTAAGAAATATTTAAGGATTACCTAATAGGACATTTAGATTCCCCGTATAAAATTGATTTCGGAAACAAGATAGTTGATTAAAAAATAAATTAGAAGGAGTTTTACTTATGCAAAAATATTGCATTTACTGCTATACTTGCACACCTATGGATTCAATGGATTATGCTTGGAAGCATTTTACTAGATACTTTCATGGTCTATCCGAATATCTTTCATAACATTCCAGAATCATTTGCTATTACCATGGAGTTCATGGCAGTGGTAAGTCCGCACACTTATTTTCTACCATTAGGGATGGCCAGTATTTCAACTGGAATAATAGCTGTCATCTTATCATGGAAAGTGAAACGCACGTTATTGGGTATTATTCAGTATGCTAATGATAGTGCTGGAAGGCGCCACGTCCCTGATTTTTGAATGGCCTCGTAACGAAATCATGTTTATACAAGGAGAAGCGGTTCATTCTGTTGACTTCCTTGTTCAAACTGCCCGAGAATTCTTAATCGTTCACGGATTCCGTGTAGTCTATAATATAATTGGATCTATTTTGATGTTTGTCGTTTTTATGAAGTACTATAAGCAACAGCTTTTTTATAAGTGAGTCTTGCTCAGTTGGATATAAGCGACGATTTGAACCGTGTAAAATTAAAATCAATAAAAAACACATTAGTCAAGTATTAATAAATACACTAATGTGTTTTTTCCCTTTAAACTATAACCCTCGTTTAAATGAAATAGCTTGGTACATAAGAGCTGCATCTCTACCAATTTTATCTCTGCGTTGGATATATGGCTGTAGCCTCTTCAAGAATATCTCATCACAATATTGATGAGAACGGTGTTTACGGTAACAATCATCATGTTGCATGCAAAAAACATCTAATCGATTTAATGGCACACCTGGTCCACTGCAGCCTGGACCACAATATCGGTAACCGGGTAAACATGGCATTGGAGACCTTCCCCCTTTATTTCTTGGACCTTGTCATATTATATGTTCCGTTTTCAAGTCACGAAAAGGATAGTTATCATAGGGAAAAAGTGGATTTTGTCATCGTGTGAGGACTGAAAGTTAGAAGGAAGGAGAGGATTCCTTCCTTCTCCCGTACTAATAAGTGATTCATTCTACAATGGATTACCTCGTGAAGGTGATTTACCTCTTCCTCTTTTTTGCTTATCAGGCATTTTTTCATCCGGATTTGTAGGAGCATAATTAGGTTTTTCTTTTTTGCGTTGTTTGGACATTTCTTTCCCTCCATGATGATAATTGGCTACTCTTATAGTAACCGGTACTAGCCTATTTATACTGATACATCCATTAATAGTAGGCCTTTATTTTCACTGATATTAATTATTGGAATATAAATAAGAATAAATATTATGCCAGCAGTGTGAACACTAAGGACCATGCTTAACTTTTCGTTTACTAGATTCTTAATTGTTAAGCAAACCTGCTATAGAAAAGGGGATTAGGAATGAATACTTATGAAAAGAATTATTGGACGGTTTACCTCGACTTTCTGGATGACTTTTCTGAATTAGAATACAAAGGCTACTCACTAGCTTATCTTTTCCACTATGGCAGCTTAATCAGAAACAACAAGGAATTGATCAAGTCTTTACATGATCCTGTATACACTAACTCTCTTAAAAATACAGTAAATGACATATCTGATATTCAGCAAACATTCAGTAAGAAGAAAGACTCCATACAAATACCTTTTCAAAAAAAGGAGGATGGAATAATTCTCCTGCACGATGTATATGACCTTTTACGATTTCCAAATGAAACCTTCTATCATTATTTCGACAAAAGAAAGACCTTGATCGTACAGGATACTATTCCACAAAGGAAAGAGAAAACATACCTTGTCGGGTTGCAAGGTTATTCTATCCAAAACTTTGATAATTACAAAATTGATATGAAAGCTCCAATCAACAAACTAAAAAAGGAAGCTCAAGTCATCTTGTCAAAACATCCTAATCATTTGGTCTATGATGATCCAACCTTTAGAAGTAGATTTTTTATGCAAATAGCTAAAATAGTTAACCGTGTGGAAGAAGCAGCAAATTTATTTAGAAAAGTTCCAATATCTACTGTCATTGTCCCTTCCACACATTACCCCGAAAGTCGGACATTAGTTTTTGTTGCAGCTAGACACGGGATTCCAACAATTTGTATGCAGCACGGCATTATCGGGAAAGAATTTGGTTATATACCAAAAATTGCAGATGTTGATGCTGTTTATGGACCGCAAGATATGAATTGGTACCTTAACAATGGAGTAGACAAAGAAGGTTTAGAAATCATCGGCCATCCTAGATTCGATTTAATAAAACAAGTACCAAAATTAAAACAGGAAGAAATAAAACAAAATCTTGCAATCGATCCAACAAAGAAAACTATTCTGCTGATTATTCGTGGGCAACTACTCTTAAAAGAATGGACTGCTTTCCTTGATCAAATAAGTACTAATGATAACGTAAATGTAATCATCAAAGATTTTAGGTATAAAAAAAACCACCCTCTTCAGGATACCCACTCATTTGTCTATTCTTCCAAAGGGTACCATCACTATGACCTTTTCAGCATAGCGGATGTGGTAGTTTCTTATCCTTCCACAGTAGCTTTGGAAGCTATGTTGGCAAAAAAACCTGTATTTATATTAGGTGAACCCTCTCCTGGTTACACCGGTTATTATGATGATATGAAAAAACTTATCCAGGATGATCCCAAGCAACTATCCACATTAGTCTCAGATTTTTTTACCAATAAAGAATTACAGTCTTATATGAACAAAACAATTAGTACATTTTTGTCAAAAAGCTATATCAATAACATTCCGTCTGGTCAGCGGTTAATGCGTTTAATTGATAGTCTTTCTAACAAATCATTTTAATAGAAGATACTGTAAATAATTCATTATTATTTGACTAAATTAATAAATACCTGTAACTTTTTAGATGGTGACTCGTCAAATTAGTGTAATAGTTAACAACATATCACTAATTTTTTTAGTAGAATAATAGACAATAAAGGTGAGGTATTTATTTTGAGTGAACGAAGAACAGACAGAAAAAATAGAAAAAAATCAAGCAAGTGGAAAAAACGAATATTAAGGATTATTTTATTAATCATCATCGCCGTTATTGGCTACGGTATTTATTTATTTGTGAACGTTTATGATGCAACTAAAGATGCTCATGAAGAAATCGATCGACCGGATGGAAAATCAGAAAAAAGAGAAACAGATGTTACAATTGGAGACGACCCTTTTTCGATATTATTAATTGGTGTAGAAGATTACGAAACAGATGGTGAGAATGGTCGTGCAGATACACAAATTGTTGTGACCATTAATCCAAATACAGATCAAATGACAATGACAACCGTCCCACGTGATACAAGAATGGAATTTACAGCAGAAGAAGCCGGACAATATGCTGGCTATCATAAAATAAATGCGGCCTATACGTATGGCTCTATTTTTGACTATGGTGCCAATAAGCTGACGGTGGAAAAGGTAGAACAGTTGCTTGATATTCCCATTGATGAATATGTCACAGTAAATTTTGATGGATTTAGAGATATTGTGGACGCACTTGGCGGCGTTACAATTGATATAAAAGAGCCGTTCTGGGAAAAGAACTTCTATGTAGGTGGAGAGAAAATCTACTTTGAAGAAGGAATAAGTAAATTAAATGGTGAAGAAGCATTAGCATTTGTCCGAATGAGAAAGCGAGATGTAAATAACATCTACTCTCGTGATGAGAGACAGCGTCAATTTATCCAGGCTGCTATTGATGAAGCTATTTCAGCAGATTCATTGTTTAAAGTAGGAGAAATCACGGATATTTTAGGAGAAAATGTAACTACTAGCTTGAGTGCAAGCGAAATTTTCAATTTGCAGAAAGCCTATTCTTCGATCAATACTTCGAATATTAAAACGTATGAAATAGAAGGTGGAGATCAACGAATTGATGGTACTTACTATTTCCTACCGACAGAAGAAGGATTGCTTAAAGCATCACAACAGTTGAAACAGGAATTAGAATTGGAAGAAGAGAATACAAGCGATTATTCTGTGGAGAATAATCAGGATATGGAATTGGAATAAGTAAAACGATTCTGAGCATACCAAAAAGCCTTGTTGTTGATTTATCTAACAACAAGGCTTTTTATTTAGTGATTCCGATTGGGCTCGAACCAACGACCTCCACCCTGTCAAGGTGGCGCTCTCCCAGCTGAGCTACGGAATCGTTCTTATATTTTTAAATATAGATGAACTCTGGCTCATTGTCAATTGAAATTTAAAACGTAATATATCCTAACCCAAATGATGTGGATCATATTAATAAACATCATTATTTCAATACCTTTACAATTGTCATACGTAAGCTTCATTGCCACTACCTCCTTTTTTTACCAGACCTTTAGACGTTGGTAAACTTTTCTGCCAGCTAATATATTAAACTTTCTATCGATTGGTTCAATTATCTTAGCGATTCTTTATGTTACATTTGCTAGTCTAGTTAATAGATTAGTCACAGGAGGTAATGTATTTGAAAATAAAAGCTTTGTTAACTAATTTCATGGTTCTTACAGGCCTTACGGTTATGCCAGGTTTCGTTGAAGCATATACAGTCAAACAAGGGGATACATTTTGGAAAATAGCACAAAAACACGGTGTATCTACGAATGAACTCATGAATATTAATAATTACTCTTCTTCCCTTTTATACCCTAGAGCTAAACTCACAATACCAGAGTCCATTTCAGAAGCTGATAAAGAATTAATAGCAAGATTAGTACATGCTGAAGCAAAAGGAGAACCATACGCTGGAAATGTAGCAGTGGCTACTGTTACGTGTCAATCACTCAAACTTTCCAACCACTGTAAAAGGTGTTGTGTATGAAACTTATGAGAATGGAGCAATTCATGCATTTAGTCCTGTTAAAAATGGAAAAATCAATAAACCAGCGAATAGTGAAGCAAAACGTGCAGTAGAAGAGGCAATCACTTTTCGTGGACAAGGGAAAGGATCCATTTATTTCTACAACCCAGAAACAGCTGCAAGCGCATGGATTTTTGACCAACAAACTACAGTTGAAATTTGGAATCATGTATTTGCAAAATAAAATTATAATAAAACTTATTTCATTCAAATACGCATGAAACCGGACCTTAAAGTCGTGTTTCATGCGTTATTTAAAATCAATTATATTTCTTTATGTCCATCATTTTTTATCATTTTTCTCATATACCTCTGTCGGCACATGGATTTCCTGATTTCCTGCAACATACGGCGCAATCTCATATTGTTGGAATACAAGAGTAATTCCGTCATCTGTAAAATAAAAAGCCGTATCCTTCGTTAATTTAATGTCTTCCTTTTTTAAGTCTGGATAAAATATGTCTGGTCGTTCTGTGGCATACTCCCACACATAATCTCTAACAGCTTCAATCTGTTCTTTTTCCGTAAGAATATTGGTTAAATAAACACGTTTTCCTTTATCGATATCAAAATTAAACGATTCAACAGTAGTGTTACCATGTGCTCCTCCACTATATATATAGTTACTTGTCAGAATGCTCAATTTCGGCGATTGGTTATACTTTACTTCATAATCTGTTTGATATTCTGCATGAAAATCGTATTTCTCAGCTTGCTCTTCATTTTCTTTTAATTCTATATAAGACTCTTTTATATACTTTTGGAACGCCTTATTGATTTTATCTTCCATCCCGGGCTTTTCAGTTTCAGACACTTGCGGATATTTTAATGACTCGATATCCTTATATATCTCATCTGTTACCAGAGCTGTTTGACCATTCGCAAATACTGTTGGAGTTATTATCGCGAATAATATGAAGCATAAACAGAGCTTTTTCATCTCGAAAACACACATCCTTTTTTTGCTTAGCTTACCTAGAATAAGCCTAAACATACATATGTTTTTGATGAGAAAATATGGGAATACTAAACAAAAGGTGGTGAAAAAAATGTCGATTGAGCAAATCGTAATTTTACTTTTTATTGGCTATCTTATTTTTACAATTGATACAAAGAAAGAAGACTTTCCTGTTCCAACGGTACTCATACTACTTGGCATCGGGATTTCTTTCATTCCTTTTTTTGAGTCGATAGAACTGACGGAGAATACTATTTATCAAATTTTTTTACCTGCCTTGTTATTTGTCTCTGCTTATCAATTTCCAATAAACGATTTTCGGCAGAATGCAAATGTAATTATTTCACTTGCAACAATTGGAATCATTTTGAATGTACTAATATTAGGTTATATAATTTCGGTTATCTCTCCTATTAGTTTGGAAGCTGCTTTTGTTATGGCTGCTATCCTAACACCTACAGATCCTGTATCAGTTGTTTCTATTATTAAGAAAGCAACCGGAAATGAACAAATTGCCAGTATGGTCGAAGGAGAATCGATGCTAAACGATGGGACTAGTATTGTGCTTTTTACCACTTTATTTGCGATTGCAACAAGAGAAAAAGGCTATTCGTTTTCTGCTTTTTTTGGCGATTTTCTGCTCGTTTCCTTAGGTGGCATTGCAATCGGGCTTACCTGTGGCTATTTAGTAAGTAAAATGGTCCACTATTCTCATTATCGTAATTATCAAATTATGCTCAGTATTATTTTGGCTTATGGTTCATTTTTAATTGCTGAAACAGTAAATGTGTCTGGTGTTTTAGCAACGGTTGCGAGTGGAATGATGATTTCATTTGAATATGGAAGAGCAATAAAAGAAGCTCATTTTCGTGAATCATTAGATGGATTTTGGGAGATTGTGGAGAACAGTTTACTTGCGATATTATTTTTAGTCATTGGTATTGAAATTACCGAATATTTAGCGATAGGTTATTGGTTATATGCTGTCGTCATTTTTGTGTTTATGATTTTCGCACGATACATCATTAGTTATGCTGTAACAAAGATAATCCACCCGCTTTCCTGGCGTTACAATTTATTAATATCGTGGGCTGGCTTAAAAGGATCGATGTCTGTCTTTCTAATTCTGACTTTATACGCCAAAAGCACTAGCAGCATGAACAGTGATTGGATCGTTGGTGTCAGCTTCACCATTGTACTATTATCTTTAACCATTCAAAGTCTCAGCATGGCGCCGATTTCAAGGCGGTTGCTAAAATAATGCATCGAAAATGAAATCCTGTTAAAATACATTATGACAAGGGGGAGTTTATGTGGGACGCAATGGAACGATGGAAGATGCGACCATTCATAGTGAACATCTGAATGAAGGAATCCAGATAAAGTGGTACCTTCCAGAAGGATTTACAGCTTTTAAAGATTATCAATTATGCATCATGAATGATGGTGATGATTATTTCAGAATGGGGCGTGTTGCTACATTAAGCGATCAATTACATGAAGATATAGAGATTGAAGCCACTATTTTTGTTGGTATTCATTATCAAGATAAAAATGATCGATGGGAAAAATATCATCCGAGTGGTCCACAGCAGGATGCTTATATTGCTTTTCTCGTAACAGAAGCAATTCCTTATGTCGAGAATCATTTACATATTACACCGGTAAAGCGAATTTTAATCGGAGATTCTCTAGCCGGAACATTAGCATTTATGATCGCCACCCAATTTCCACATACATTTGATACGGTTATTATGCAATCACCTTATGTCGATCAAGATGTGTTGAAAAGAGCGAGCAAGGCCTCGGAATTTGCACATATTGAGGTATTTCACTCGATTGGAAAAGAAGAAACTGAGGTACACATGACAAATGGAGAAACTGCGGATTTCTTAACGCCTAATCGCACTTTAAATCAGACCTTAACTGGAAAGCTGCATGTCTATCATTATGATGAATTTAACGGTAATCATACATGGAAATATTGGCAACAAGATTTAAAAGAAATATTAATCAAGATGTTAGGATAAGGGGAGAAACAATGGAATTGCAAATGGTCAAAACAGAAAAAGAATTACAGGATGCCTATAAAGTTCGATTCACTGTGTTTGTAGAAGAACAAGGCGTACCGGAAGATTTAGAAATTGATGACTTAGAACAAGAAGCGCTTCATTTTATCGGATATGAGGAAGAAGAGCCGGTAGCAGCAAGCAGAATGCGCTTTGTTGATGGTAACGCCAAGATGGAGCGTATTTGTGTATTGCAATCACAACGTGGCAAAGGCTTTGGGCGAGATATCCTGTTATTTATGGAAGGAATTGCAAAAGAAAAAGACATTGACACATCCAAACTAAATGCCCAAACGAGAGCAGAAGCATTTTACCAATCACTGGGTTATGAAACCATTTCCGGTGAATTCATGGATGCTGGTATCCCACATGTCACCATGACAAAATCATTATGAGACTTTCATCACGAGCTAAAATGTAAATACATTTTAGCTTTTTAATTTGGAATCGTTTCAGCATGTATGCACATGATTGTTTTGGTATATCCTAATAAAAAATCTGATAAAGATAGGAGAAACAACTATGCATTACGGTTCCATTTTTGTAGAGACATTGTTTGGTTTTGTTATGTTGTTTATTCTAACTAAATTACTGGGAAAAACACAGATCAGACAACTTACAGCATTTGATTTTATCTCTGCACTCATTCTTGGGGAATTAGTTGGGAATGCCCTCTATGATAACGAAGTTGGCATTAGGGATATTGCTTTTGCAATTCTGTTATGGGGGGCTTTATTATATTTGACAGAAATTATTACCCAACGTTTTAAGAAAACAAGGTCGATGCTAGAGGGCCGGCCGTCAATTGTTATCCATAAAGGGAAATTACAGCGCGAAGAAATGAAAAAAAGCAAGCTAGATATGAATCAGTTGTTACATTTATTGCGTTCCAAAGATGTATTTTCCATTCGAGAAGTAGATTATGCTATCCTCGAAACGGATGGTACAGTTTCTGTTCTAAAGAAAACCGGCTATCAAACCCCCACACGTAATGACTTTAACCATCCCCCTGAACAAGTCGTCTTATCCTTTATGCTCATCAATGATGGTGAAATAATAACGGATAGTCTTCGTGAAATTGGAAAAGATGAAAACTGGCTAAAAGAAGAATTAAAAAAACAAGAAATCACTTCTGTACAGGAAGTATTTTATGCTGAATATGAAATAGGCAAAAATTTATATGTTCAAGGATATTAGCAGTTAATAGAAGTAGTTCAGTTTGGGTATATCTTAATGAAAAAGTACTTCAAACTGAACTACTTTTTACATTATTTTATACAGTTGCCTCAAACTTCCCACCTTTTCCAGTGACTTCTGCATATACGGTATGTTTAATCTGACTTTTTTGTTCCGTTACTTGATGACGCTTTCTTTTCTTTTGCTGAGAAATCATTATTTTTTTAGGCTCTTCTTTCGTTCGTTCCTCTTTATAACGCATGCCAAATTGGATCGGGTATAGCCTTTCAATTGGAAATGGGTCTCGCTCTTCATGTGTGACACGATTATGATACTGTTGATACTGATAATTCTCAACTGGCATAATATATCCCATTAACGTCCATCTCCTTTCAAGGTTCTATATTATTCTATACCCATATTTTCGGAAAATGAATCATACTTTTGTCCGTCGAAAGAAAATTTTGCGATGGTAAAGCATTGATTGAAGAGTTACCATAGAGATCTGTTACGAGCTACAACACTACACCAAAAATAAAACAGATAGCTTCTCACGAAAAAGCTATCTGTTTTATTATTAGAGCCATGAAAATGGAGGACGTACGTCTTTATCTTTGTCATCATCATCGTCTTGTTCGTCTTCAACATCCTCGACAGTTTCTTTTTCAAGCAGTTCCTCATCTTCGGATTCCACTGCACGTGGACCAAAGAAAGGATCATGACGTCGAGTTGGTTCAATGCGAACATTGTCTGCTTTGATAACTAAGTCTTTCACATAAATCACTTTCTTCTTCTCTGACACGTTCTTCACTCCTTCTTTCTTTTATATCAAAATGTACTAGGTTTCAAATGGTCATTACATCTTATGCAACAGGCAAAGAATAGTGTCATTTATCACGATATTAAAGACCGAACATGTTAATTTCTTTAATTTGCTGCAGCGGAACAGATACCGGTCTCTGTTTACTTGCTACTTTTATAATCACCATTTCGTTTTGATAGTCTTCAATTTTTCCTATATACTTTTTCCGTTCCGTTATTAATTCACATTTTACTTTCGGAAGATGAAAAGGCATAGAAGCAAAATAAATCACTTTTTCCAATATAGTCATCTCATCAAAATTTTTTTTCTTTAGTTCTTTCTCAGGCAAATAACGACTAGAATAATCTGCTGCATGTGGTTGTTTATCATTAGCACTAACAGCATGATAATGTGACTGCATGGTACGTTTCGGCTCTGTCAAGTTAGGCTGCGAAATATATAACTTTGGCAATTCTTTCTTTTCACTGATGGAGTCCATCTTCATTACCTCCTTAAGACACTTCATGCTTATATATATGACAAACGTCTACAGCTCGTGAAAAAAAATAAGCAATAATCATGAAAAACAAGGCAACTGTCTATACAGATAGACATTTTCTACATAGAGTATTATTGTTAACGAAAACTTTTATTCGAAGAGGAGTGTACTATAATGGGTAAAAATGTAGGATGTCATGATGATATTTCGCCTGTAGGTGGAAGTGATTGTGTTTGTGATGTTGTTCGTGCAATTAATGATGCTCAAGATAATGTAGTAGAAATGGAATGTGATGTAAGTTGTGCGCGTTCGATTCAAGATCTAGTATCACCAGTGCGAGGTAATGGCTTAGACACTGTACCTTTTATTCTATATGATAAAAAAGGCAAACCTTTTAAAGGATTCGGTGCTGAAGTTCGTGGAGGTCGATTCGAATGCTTTAGCAGCTTTATTTTCCGTGTAAATGAAATTGACGATAAAGACTGCTGTGCAATTTTAGAACTACTAGTATTTGACGACGATGACAAGGCTTGTGGGGACCCATGTGAACAACTTGATCACGAACAAGTTGAAGATTTAGAACGTACTGGTATCTGTATTACTGTAGACTTGAATTGCTTCTGTGCAATTACTTGTTTACCTGCAGTTTCTTTGTTTAACTAAAGTTAGTGCTCTTCCAGTGAAAAGCTGGAAGAGTTTTTTTGTTTATTTAACCATATTACTTGAATTAGTATAGCAATTTCTGATAAAATCCGACACGTTGTACAAAAAAGGGTGAATAGTTAGAAACAGAAAAGGGTAAATTAAATTGTGCACTCATACACAAAACAGTTTTTGGAAAGGATGTTAGAATGAAAAAGGTTACAAATGTCTTTTATATTTCTCTGGCAATTTCACTGCTATTTATTATATGGGGGATCATTCCTAAAGACGTATTACCGGAATGGAACCTTGACCATGTCACTTCTCTTATTCAAGGTTTTCTGGTAACTCGGTTCGGTTGGTTCTACTTGTTAGTAACTACAGCCTTTGTCATTTTTGCGATATTCTTAATTGTCTCTAAATATGGAAACATTGTGCTTGGCAAAGATGGAGACAAGCCCGAATACAATTACTTAACATGGTTCGGTATGCTATTTAGTGCTGGTATGGGAATTGGTCTTGTCTTCTGGGGGGCAGCAGAACCAGTTTGGCACTTACACTTGCCTCCATTTCCGACCGAAACAGAAGCAGCAGCAGCACGTGTAGCTATGCAACACAGTTTCTTTCACTGGGGCTTTCATCCATGGGCAGTATATGCCACATTAGCACTTGCATTAGCTTATTTTCAATTCAGAAAGGACGAGCCCGGTTTAATCAGCAGTACTCTAAAGCCTCTTTACGGTGACAGAATGAACGGTGGCTATGGTACATTAATTAATGTAATTGCTGTATTTGCAACGATATTTGGTGTTGCGACCTCATTAGGTCTTGGTGCACAACAAATTGCTAGTGGTTTAGAATTTGTTTCTAATAATATTTCGAATACTATCTATACGCAACTTATTATTATTGCAGCCGTTACAGTACTTTTCATGCTTTCGGCATTAACCGGTTTAGACAAAGGAATTAAAATTCTAAGTACCACCAACATTGTCGTAGCTATTCTATTAATGCTCTTCTTATTATTTACTGGCCCAACAAACTTCATTATGAATTTCTTTACAACGACATTAGGTTCCTATATTTCGAACTTACCCGAGATGAGTTTCCGTATGGCACCTTTTAATGAAGAAAATGCGCACTGGTTAGAAGATTGGACGATTTTCTACTGGGCTTGGTGGATCGCATGGGCTCCATTTGTTGGTATGTTTATTGCCCGTGTATCCCGTGGTCGTACGGTTAGAGAGTTCGTTGTTGGAGTCTTGCTAGTACCAACCATTTTTGGTGCACTATGGTTTAGTGTATTCGGCGGATCAGCTATTCACCTAGAAATGAACGAAAATATCGATATATTTAACATCATCAATGAATCCGGCTCAGAAGCGGCACTATTTACCGTTTTGGAAAACTTTCCATTAAGCTTAATAATGTCAGTACTAGCCGTATTACTGATCAGTACATTCTTTATTACATCAGCTGACTCGGCAACTTTCGTCCTTGGGATGCAAACAACAAATGGCGAATTGAATCCAGATATTAAGGTGAAAGTTGCATGGGGGATTGTTCAATCAGGAACTGCAGCTGTATTATTGTGGCAAGGTGGTTTAGGAGCGTTACAAACCGCATCGATCATTGCGGCTTTCCCATTTGCCATTATTATGATTATGGTGATCTTCTCGATATTTAAAGCATTCAGAGAAGAAGCACGTCTATATACATTAAAACGGAAAAAAAGAGAGCAGAATTAAAAGAGAAGGGTTTAACCTTCTCTTTCCTCTCTCTCGATTTTTTTAATCCTCTTGACTGGTTTATCTGTCCGAACTAAATCAGCCTTCCCAACCAATGAATATATAAACTATTACATTCCCATCTTTCGCAGATCATTTTACATCCTTTGCTAATACAAGCAAAAAAATAAAGCCCATAATCATGAGCTTTATTCATATTTCGCCAATCTATTTTGTTCTTCTTCCTCTGTTAGTAATCGAGTTGCTTTACCTACATCACCATTTTGTAATGTCCATACTCTATTATGGTCTTCCACAGCTTGGAAGAAGTCTCCTTCTTCCCATCTTGTTAAAATATCTCGGTAAACCTCTTCATGTTGGTAGCCTAACTTGGAATTATTATACTTTCAAGTCTTTAAGTACATTCTTTCAAAGTGGAAAACAGCCTCATTTTAGCTAGAAAGTCTTTTAAGTGTCTAAAAAACGTTGTTTATCTTCTGGCTTTGGAATCATACATTGGTCTTTTTTACCAAACCAACGGTAGCGATTTTTAGCTAGAATGCTATAGAAAATATCACGAACTGGTTTTGGTATAACAAGAAATATGACAAAAAATTGATAAAATCCTTTCAGCTCTTTAGCTATACGTAAAGCTGCCGTAGACTTTGTATAAACACGATCTTTTTCAATCAAAACCATACTATCCATATCTTGTGAGGCACGGTGTTTTGTTAATAATTGTTGGCCCTTTTCACTTTGTAACGATGCGAATTGGAACTTGAGAGTGGGATCTCTCTTGATTATAAACTGCACACTGCTACTGCAGAAATTACAAACACCATCAAATAAAATGATTCGTTTCATACATAGCACCTCTTTTAATCAGTGTATCAAATGTTGGTATAGTAATACAAAAGCAAATGCTTAAGTTAACAACGACTTCCGCATCCTCTGCCATGCATACGTCTTGAGATATACTTGATTATAGTAATCAAGTTCACATGAACCTCTCATCACTAAAGTGACGAGTTTCTAATGTATCAATTTCAACCGATGCTTAACATTAGTGGGCGGGACACGACGCCCTCTATCCCCTCGGCAAAAGCGTTAGGGACTACTTTTCTTATGATATTTCCCGCTGCATTCACATCAGCGTGGATGCAAGTGTTCTCTTGGGTCCGATATAACCCTCGGTTTACTCTGCGGCCACTAAATCTAACCTTCGCTGGAACACCTTTTTCATAGGTGGGCAATTCATCCATGTCTACCAAACTTGCTTTGGATGTGTAACTTTCTTCTTGGCGGTGCACGTGGATGCCATACGCTTCCGCTTTGTATGCAATCATAC
>NZ_WJEB01000045.1:0-41885 GCF_010994085.1 Gracilibacillus saliphilus
TGGGAGTCTTCTCGCCTATTGCTGATAAAATACATCTTTCTGAAAAGCATCAAATTAAATTGGAGCAATACCTTGCAAACATACATCAAGAGTTGGAAGAAAAACAACCAGGATGCTCACACGCTTCCGTGTTAATTCTAATCATATATGATTAGAATTGTCTCGCCTTCATTCAAAACAGGATACAGAGGCTTCCGTAAAAAAAGATAACAATCGTGACTGGATAAATGATATCTTTTCATACATTGATCACCACCTGCAACATAACATCTCCCTGACTACTTTAGCCAACGAAGCCCTCGTCAGCCCTGCTCATTTTAGTCGCGTCTTCAAGGATATTACTGGTATGGGATTAACAGTCTATGTCAATAAAAAACGAATATTTAAAGCAAAGGAATTATTAATCACTACGAATTATACAATTTCTTATGTTGCAGAAAAGTGTGGATTCGAAAGCATCCCACACTTTTACCGGACTTTCAAAAAGTACATTGGTACAACACCAGCTCATTTTCGCAAGGAGAAAGTAACCAAATAAAGTGACTATAACAGTGGAGGTTTTGCCCCCACTTATCATTAGCGAACCTTATCAGGGTCTAAACCCCAACTTAGCTTTCTTGTGTTACTTAAAGCTTGAAGTTACGGGTTTACAGACGTTCAGCACCGTGATTTCCGTGCAAAAAATTCTCACACCCGTCCTTTTTCATGAATACTGCTTACGGTATTCACTCGGGCTCAATCCAGTCTCTTTCTTAAATACTCGACTAAAATAATTAGGATCCTTATATCCGACCGTTAAAGCAATTTCTTTTAATGATACCCGCTCATCTAATAATAAGTCTTTTGCCTTTGTCAGCCTAATTTGTGTCACATACTCAACAAAAGTAATTTGAAAATGCTCTTTAAACAATTTACTGAAGTAATAAGAACTTAGCCCCACTATCTCAGCTACTTCTTCCAATGTTATATTTCTTTGATAATGAGCTTCAATATATTCCTTTGCCTGCATTAACAGACCATGAACTCCAGTAGAACGCCATTCACGTATCTGCTTCATAACTCTTTGCAAGTGAGCCTTGGCAGCTTCCCTGATCTGTGTCGCTGTTTCAAACTGATCAAAGCTCATTTGGATATTCCGATCCAGACCTAGCTCTTTGGTCATTCTTGTTAAGATAATAAAAAAGTTTTCGATTGTCTTTTGGATGATTCGGACCTGATAATTTGCATTCTGTTGTACAGATTGGAAATAGCGGTCAAATAAAAACGTCCCCTGCTGACTATCTCCTTTTTTAATGACTTCTAGTAATTCTTTCTCTTCTTCAAAATGGATCCATTCTTTTCTTTTTTCAGCCATTTGTTCTGTATAGACTTGATATTTAGCGCCAGAGTGGGTTTGCACTTGCTCTAAAGCATATAGTGCTTCTTGATAGGACCTGGAAAAGTCCTGTAAATCAGTAATAACTGCTCCTACCCCAACACAGAGCTGACAGTCACGTAATTCACGCTGTATATCCTGTATGACATCTCTGGCAAATTGATCCATTCGATAATCACCATACTTTACGAAAACTGGAACTTGATAACCTGTGAGCGGTCCTACAAAAACATCATAAGGTAATCTTGATAAACCGTCTTTTAGTGTGTGATACCAGTTGCTTTTCTGTTGACGGTCAGGTCTAAGCATCTCTGCCTGAAAAGAAAATACTGCGGCAAAGCCCTTTGTATTCTCGACATCTAGCCATTTCGTCCAATCTTCTGCGTTGAACTCATGGACATGATCCATCATCAGCGTTAAGATAAATTCCATTTCTACCAATGCACTTGCTTGTTCTAATCGTTCATTTAGCTCATTTTTTTCAGATAGCTCCACAACCATCCGATCGTAAGCTTCTAATACTTCTGATACTTTGCTCGGCTTTAACAGGTATTCTTTTATGCCAAATTTCATGGCTCGTTTAGCATATTGAAACGTATCAAATGCAGATACCATGATACATTTTGTTTCCGGAATCATCTGAAGAATTTGTTCAATTGCTACCAAACCATCAAATTCTGGCATTTTAATGTCCATAAAAATAATATCAGGTCGATGTGTTGTGGCAAACTCAACTGCTTCTTTACCGTTTTTTGCTTCTGCAATAATTTCAGCATTTGATCTGTTCCGTTCTAAAATCATCCGGATGCCTTCTCGTTCAATGGCCTCATCATCTACAAGCATAACTTTTATCATTTTGTCACCCCTTTCGTAGCTTAATGGTTACTTTAGTTCCTTTGCCAACCTCTGATCGAATAGACACTTCACTTTCTTTATCAAATAACTTGAGGCGATCGATTACATTGCGCATGCCAATCCCTGTCGAATGCCCTTTTCTATTCGTTTCTGTATTCTCATCTGCTGTTAATAAACGATCAATCGTTTCCTGATCCATCCCTACTCCGTTATCGGTTATTTCAATCCAGACTTTTCCATTCTTTTGATAAATGGCAAGGGTTATTTCTGCACCATCTGCCATTTCCTCAATACCATGCATGAAGGCATTCTCAATAATAGGCTGTAACGTCAGGCAAGGTATTGGGGTTTGTAAACATTCTTCCTCGATATCCTGATCGAATGTCACCCTATCACCGAACCTCGTTTTTTGTATGAAAAAGTATTCCTTCACGATCTCTACTTCATCTTTCAAATAGGTTTCTCTATCTAAACTACCGATATTATAACGTAACAACGCCGAAACAGACGAGATTAAATCACTGGTTCGTTCTGCTCCCTCAATATAGGATGTTTTGGAAATCGTGTTTAATGTATTAAATAGAAAATGAGGATTAATTTGATTTTGCAAGCTCTTCAATTCCATTTCCTTTAACAATTGAGACATCCGGGCTTTTTCCTTCATTTCCCGAATCGCCTCGACGATATTCCATTTCATTTGATTAAATGTTTCTGTCAATATTTTTAGTTCATCCTTTTGTGGCACAACGACATCTTCTACTGTATAATTTCCCTGCGAAATTTCCTTGGCAGCACCAGTTAGGCGTTCAATCGCCCTTGTAATGCCATTAGAGAACCATAAGGCAAACAAAATACTAAGGATGATCACCGAAATAAAAATAGCAGTCCCCATATTTTTCGAATATTTAACACGTTGGTCTTCCAGTTCTATTAAATTCTGATAAACGGTAAGCTCTGAATTAATTAATTCTAAGGTTTTCTCATGAATATAAGTTGCACTATTATCTGCTTCATTCAAATAATAGGAGTATTGCTCAATATCATCTTGTGCTACCCCCTCTGCAGTTAAATCGGTTAATTCTAAGAAGCTTGTTAATAAATGGACATAGTTTTTCTTATCTATACTTTCTTCAGCAGCTATCTCAAACCGCTCTTGTAATTCGTTTAATTGTTGCTTGTCCTCCTCATAATATTGGAGGTTTTCTTCTGTTGGCTCATGGACATAAATTTGCAGTGATTGATATGTCTGATCTGTAATATTTGTTATTTCATTTAATAAAAAATAATGATCAGAACGTTCATCATGTAATTCAACAATTCTTTGCGCGCTTTGTTCACGAATGAAAAATAAAATAATCACTAATAACAGAATAGCAGCGAAGTATATGAGTAGTTTTGTTCTAATCCTAATCATCAATATCCTCTTTTCTAACTACAGATGCATTCGTGTGGTAAACATCCTGTACTTCTTGATTATTCATCAAGTCCAGCATTAACTCCACACTGCGATTTCCCATTTCATATGGTTTTTGCCCAATTAATACATCCATTTTTCCCTCTTCCAAAAGTGCAATGTTCGCTGGTAATACATCGAAAGCAATCATATATAGGGATTCTTCTACTCCCAACGATTCAGCAGCAGCAACCATACCAATCCCATCTAATGCACTTGTTCCATATAACGCGGTAATATCAGGATAATCACTTAACATATTGTGCGTCTTCTCTTCCGCAACTACTCTCGTAATATTCGACTCTTCAACCGCAACAATATCAATACCTGGCTCTTGTTCGACAACATCTCTAAATCCATCGACACGTAATTGATGATGAGCGTTTTCAAAACTACCTGTGATGATCCCTACAGTAGCTTCACCACCCGTATCTTCAAGCAATGCCTTACCAGCTAGTTTTCCAGCTTCATAATTATCCGTTCCGATATAAGTCGACCGTTTACTTTCCGGTGCATCAGTATCAATCGTTATAACCGGAATTCCCTGATCTACTGCTTGATTAATAACTGGTAGAAATTCATCATTCAACGCTTGAACAATAATGCCGTCCACTTTCGATTTCATCGCAATGTCTAGAAGCTTCAATTGTTCTTCTGGATTTGAACGCCTCGGCCCCTCATACTCGATAAACACATCATATTTTTCTTCCATATCTTTTGCCCCTTCACCAACTAATCGCCAGTAATCATGATCCATTTCTTCTCCAATCAGAGCAAAATGATAAGTTGGCACCTGTTCTTTCGAAGTCGCATCATTAATCTTGGATTGGAATGCTTTAGATTGTATATAAAAGTATATCGAAAAGCTCACAGCTACAACAAAGCACGAAATAAGAATAATATTCATTAACTTACTATTTCTCATGTCACCCTCCTGTGTTCCAATGATGATACGAATTATAATAGCACACCAATTCTGAAACGAAAACCAACTGCATCCAAGTTTAGTCGTCCTAAATATGGGAATCGTACATTATGTAAGCACCATACTACGATTGGAGGTTAGAATCAATGATTGATCAAAAGTACCAAAAACTACTGGATACTTTACACATTTGCATGACGAAATGTAACCATTGTTTTAATGCGTGCTTAAAAGAAGAAAATGTCGACATGATGACGAACTGCATTCAACTTGATCGTGAATGTGCGGAGATTTGTAGCTATTTAAAGGCAGCTATCACAAGAAATTCCCCGTTTATTAAGCTATTAGCTGCTGTTTGTGCAGAAATTTGTCAAACATGCGGAGAGGAATGTAACAGACATCATCACGATCATTGCCAAAGATGTGCGGATGCTTGCTTCCATTGTGCAAAAGTTTGTAGAGAAGTTTCCTAACCTACCATTGAGAGGAGTGATACCATGCCATGGGATACAAGCGATTATCCAAGTTCATTGAAAAACTTAGAAACTCCCATCAGAAAGAAAGCGATTGATATCGCCAATGCAATGATCGATGAAGGATACAAGGAAGGTCAGGCTATTCCGATCGCAACCGAACAGGCAAAAGAATGGTATGAAAATGCATCTGATAAAGAGATTCAACAAGCGAAACAAATGAGTGACGAAGAGCTTAGGAGGCGCGATCAAGATGCACAAAATAGTAGACCCGAGCTATTGGAAAAAGGCGAGCATGTCATTCCACATGAAAATGGCTGGGCTGTAAAAGTACAAGACGCCAAACAAGCTTCTTATGTTTTCGACAATAAACAGGAAGCTATCGAGAGGGCAAAAGAAATTGCCACTAATAAAGGAACCGCTGCTATAATCCATAAAAAAGACGGTTCCATTCAAGAAAAAGTAACTTTCTCAGAATAATAGCATAACTACTTGAGCATCGAGTATCAGATTAAATCATTCATGGCCAACAACCAAGGAAAAAGCGGTGAAGAAAACAAACAAAACCAACAAAGAATATGACCGCCAAGGAAAATTTGCAAAAGGCGATCAGAAAAATAGCGAAAATGATAATAATTAATATAAGAAGGCTGACCAGAGATATCTCACACACTTTGGTCAGCCTATTTCTTGGTAGTTAAAATGATTGAACTTAAATAATCGTAACCATAGGACTGATTATTTCCAGATCTCTTCTTTTACCAAATCCACTTGTCTACCTCCCGGCACTTCCACCATCCGTTCATCAACACTTAGCCAAACGGATTGAGCTGATGGGTTATAGACAAGCTGACTATTTGCTGAAAAATGCAGCCTCCTAAATGCCTTGATATAATCAACAATTTCCATATTGGTTGCATACCAAATATCTTCTTTGCCTCCAATAAATTCGGAGAACTGTTCGATTAATTCCCAATTATCATCATGATCAAATTCATAGCTATGTCCCCACACATAAAACATATATAAATATTGTTTCTTATGTAAGGAAACAAACTCTTCTGCCAGTTGTAAAAGATTTTGGTTATGATGACACGTTGGATTCCATTCGATACAATCATCTGGCATGCTGAAGTTGCCTGTACTATTTACTGTTCTTGCATATTCGATCCCTAAATAGGGCAGTACTTCTTTTATTAAAGAGTTATAAGAACCATTCGGATAGGATAGCCCTCTTACCGGGTAACCTGCTAGTTCTTCCAGCTTTTTTCGATCTTCCATTACTTCTTCTATGAACTGTTCTTTCGGAGAACGTGCAATGGTAGGGTGTGTGACCGTATGTGCTGAAACTTCATGCCCTTGATATAATGACGCTATTTCTTCTGCTGGTATTCTGTCTCCTTCTCCAAGCAGGCCAGAATTCAAGTGAAAAGACCCTTTAATCCCATAACGATTAAAGATATCGACTAAACGTCTGTCCGCCGCTTTCCCATCATCATAGCTCATTGTTAATACTTTGAATTTTCCTTTCGGAAAAGTCATCACCACTTTTGGCATTTGATTTTCATCTCCTTTTTTAACCGCTTTCATTTATATTGTAATGTATATGAACCGAAATATCTGCTATTTAAACCCGATCGAAATGCGTATCCTTAAAACCACTAGAATACTTTAATCCATAGCCCACCATTCGATCCATCCCAATATGTGCCGTCCAAATTAAACTGATCGCCAATAACAAATCATGAAAAAGAAAACCGATGACGACACCACAAAGCGAAAGAACATACGTATGAAAAAGGTTATAGATAATAGAACCGACCTTATTGTTAATCAAATATCCTAGCATTGCAAGATCTGGAGCCAGTAATAATAGAACTAGCATCAGCCAACCAAACGAGAAATAAAAATATGCATAAAGACTTAATGCAAAAACTGCCGTTCCTTCTAAATGTAACAATAATTTATTCACAGTACACCGCCTTCTTTTTATCTTACAACCATTCTACTACAAATCATGATTAGAAATGATTAAAATTACGTTAATTTTGCCTTATAATAGTACTAGCTCACTATTTTCTAAACAAAAGGGGAAAACAAATGAACTTTTCGATATTACACAATCAGTATTCTGTTATTAAATTAGCACCGCAAGAAAGCATTCCAACTCACCTGATGCAAACTGCTGAGCTAGTTTCCGTCTCCTATACGAAAGAGGAATGCTCAATCGTTTGTAATAGTAACATAACGTTTGATGATCATATTGTTATCGATCGTGAAGATGGATGGCGTTGCTTAAAAATTGAGGGAGTGCTTGATTTTGCGCTTACAGGGATATTAGCCAACATAGCGACCACTCTTGCTAATCATGACATTAGCATTTTTGCTCTATCTACGTTTAATACAGATTATATTTTAATAAAGGAAGAAAAGCTGGAAAAGGCGACAGCAGTGCTAACTGAGGCTGGACATCACGTGAGTAATTAGGCGGAGCGTTGCCAATATACATCAAACATTTCAACATAACTACTTGGCTTAACGCAGTCATTGTACTGATTTTATACTTTCTTTGCTAACCAAAAAGAAGAAGAGGTGCTAGCCCCTTCTTCATAATAAGCTATATTCTTTTATAACTCTTTTCCATTAGTATCAATCACATTTTGATACCAGTAGAATGATTTCTTTCTGCTTCGCTCTAGCTTTCCGTTTCCTTCATCATCTTTGTCTACATAAATAAAACCATAGCGCTTAGACATTTCACCTGTTGATGCACTTACTAAATCAATACAACCCCAAGCGGTATAGCCCATTAAATCAACACCTTCTTCTATTGCTTCACCCATTGCAACAATGTGATCACGCAAATATTCAATGCGGTAATCATCACGGATAGAGCCGTCTTCTTCTACTACGTCTTTTGCGCCAAGTCCGTTTTCAACGACAAAAAGTGGTACACGATAACGGTCATATAATTGATTTAAAGCGATTCTCAAACCAGTTGGGTCGATCTCCCAACCCCAGTCACTTGCTTTCAAGAAAGGATTTCTTACACCAGACATAATATTACCATCCGCTTGTTCTTCACCCGTTTTTAGTTTCTTTTCTGTACGGGACATATAGTAGCTGAAACCAATATAATCAACCGTATGTTCTTTCATTAGTTCTAAATCGCCTTCTTTGATATCTAACTCGATATTATGTTCTTTGAAGTAACGAGTCATAAACGCAGGATATTCACCACGGACTTGCACATCTGCACAATAATAATTAAACAGACGCTCTTCCTCTAGCGCATGCATAACATTTTCCGGATTAGCATCATATGGATAAACTGGCGCATATAAAATCATACAACCAATTTGGGCATCTGGAATTATCTCATGACAAGCTTTTACCGCTAAACTGCTTGCAACAAACTGGTGGTGAAATGCTTGGAATGTTGGCGTATATTTATCCTCTTCCTTTTGGATCGAGAAACCGAGCCCCATAATTGGCATGATTAGTCCACTGTTAATCTCGTTAAATGTCATCCAGTATTTCACTTTGTTTTGATAACGCTCCAAAATTGTTTTGGCATAACGCTCAAAGAAAGTCACCACTTCTCGGCTTCGCCAACCACCATAATTCTTGACTAAATTAACCGGCATTTCATAATGAGATATGGTGACCACTGGTTCAATATTGTGTTTATGCAGTTCATCAAACACCCGGTCATAAAATGCTAGTCCTTCCTCATTGGGTTCTGTCTCATCACCGTTAGGAAAAATTCTTGTCCAGGCGATCGACATTCGAAATACTTTAAAGCCCATTTCTGCAAACAGCGCAATATCTTCCTTGTAACGATGGTAAAAATCAATAGCCTCATGATTCGGATACGTATATTTCTCCGCATTTACTTCAAAGTTAAAACCTGGCTCTTTTAAGATATTTAGCCGGCCTTTTCCACCTGGTAAAACATCTGCTATATTTAAGCCTTTATTTCCTTCATGAAAGCCACCTTCAATTTGGTTAGCTGCAGTAGCACCACCCCACAGAAAATTTTCTGGGAATTGATACGTTTTTGTTGGCATGACGTAACCTCCTGTTATCCAATTCTATTTGTATTATAGTTTGGATTATAAGCAAGGTAAATATGATTTCATCTTTCTGTTGTATATAACAACTTCCGTAACATGTTTCGCTAATGTAACAACCTGTAACATTTTCTATGATTATGCTAAAATAAGAAAAAACTATTTATGAAGAAGGGATTCTACCTCGATGTTTACCCATGAAATGATTGCTTCCTTTAACGAATTGGAATTAGAATTGTATAACTATATATCTAAAAACAGTGAAAAAGTAGCTTATATGAGAATTCGTGAATTAGCGGATGAAACACATGTATCGACAGCAACGATTTTACGCTTCTGTCGTAAAATAGATTGTGATGGCTTTTCCGAATTTAAGGTGAAACTAAAAATGCAATTAGAAGAAAATAAGCGGACAGTTATAAAAAGTCCTCAACATTCCATTACAGAATTCTTCGAACGAACACTATCCGGCGATCTAGAGGAACAGATGGATAAAGCAGCCAAGTTAATAACAAAAGCAGAAAGTGTGATTTTCACTGGGATCGGCAGCTCCGGTATTCTAGCAGAATATGGAGCAAGATATTTTTCCAGCATGGGGAAGTTTTCGGTCTATATCAAAGATCCTCATTATCCGATTCATGCTAAATTTCGCTATAACAGTGTAACCATTGTACTCTCGGTGTCGGGAGAAAACCCTTTTACCGTAACTCAAGTTAATCAGCTCAAACAGGAAGGCAGCCAGATTGTTAGCATAACGAATCATAAATTATCTACAATAGCAAAAATATCAGATGTAAACCTAGCGTATTATGTTACAGAAGAATGGTTCCAAGATTCCAATGTCACCACACAAGTTCCAGTTGTTTATATTTTGGAATCTATGGCACGAAAAATAAAGAAGTCATAAGGGCGATGTCCTTTCCAAAGTATATAGTCAGCAAAGTCAGCCCTAATAAAACAAGATTTTCTACTGTACCACCGGTTTTTGTTGTGAATGGAAATCTTACGGTAATGTTTACTGGATAAAGTAATTTTATTCCTTGCTTTGTCATAGAATCTAATAGGAAGTGGCTGATCATTCCAATAACGACACCTATAATGAATGATTTATTACTAGTTATTAGCGATAATACAAATCCAACTAACAGTAAAAATAATAGACTATGCGTAAAAGTACGATGACCAAATAACGTATTAATCACTTTAGACAAGAGTGGAAATTTTCGGCCAATTTTACTTCCCCCATGACATATGTCTGGTATTAACCCCCCTATAGCTCCTGCAAATATAAACCATGCAGGGTCATAATCTGTAAAAGTGGCCATCACAGTAGTTGCTGCGATCCCACCCATAATATGTGTTTTTCCTGTCATAATATTATATCTCCTTTTCATGTTGCGGATAAAATTATGTAATGAAGGCATTTATCATACCATATCGATGCTTGTCTATCAAGAATATATGTTCGCTATTCGTTTAAAATCTTTTATAGTTTAATCATTTTGGGGAGGATAGTCATGACATTCATTGTATTTTTCCTGGCAGCTATCATAGTAATTTTCGCTGCCATTCAATTAAATAAATATGGAGACGTCATTAATCAAAAATCAACACTAAGTGGGGCTATGATAGGGACCTTTCTAATTGGTGGGGCAACAAGTTTACCTGAATTAACAACTAGTTTAACTGCTGTCTATATTGACAATGCCGATATTGCCGTTGGAAATATGTTAGGTAGCAATGTGTTTAACATTTTGATTTTAATGGCATTTGATCTTATTTACCGAAAAAAAAGAGTATTTAATAGATTAGAACAAAGCACACATCTCCCGGTTGCAAAAGCCGGATTTGTAATGACTGCCTTATTAGTTATTGCCATTCTTTGGGACAACTCTCCTAGCTTTTTTCATATTGGTTTCGAGATGTATCTACTGATTATTCTTTATTTATTTGTTGTGAAGAAACTCGATCATGAGGAAGAAGATATTGAGGTAACATCTGATTTAACATTAAAACAAGGAGTCATTCGTTTTATCTTCGCCGCGATTACCGTCTTTCTTGCTGGTAGTACTTTAACTATTTCCGGCGACGAAATTGCTGATCAAACAGGAATGAACTCCAGTTTTGTCGGAAGCTTCTTAATTGCTGCGGCAACCTCTTTACCTGAATTAGTCACTGTACTTGCAGCATTTCAGATGGCCAAATACTCTCTTGCTATTGGTGCCATTTTAGGTAGTAACCTATATAATCTGCAACTACTAGTGATTACAGACATCTTCCACCAAAAAGGTGCAATTTTAAATATGACAAGCCTATCAAATGCAATGACAGCTTTACTTGGACTGATGATGATCTTCTTAACTATCTATGCATTACAGCGACCAATAGTCAAAAATGTAATCATCTATGCATTACCATCAGTAACAACTATTGTTCTATATTTTATCGCTACCTACATCATGTTTTAATCTGTCCTACTTTTATACATCTCGATCCATTCATCCACTGTTATTTTGGTGGATAGTTCACCAAGCAACTCGAAAGGAACTTTTTTAGGATTTGTAAATCGAATACAGCTTTTACCCATATTTAATTTAGTAGACATGTGATTAGGATATTCCTTGTGAAACCAGTCAAGCAATTCCTCATCAGCATAGATGGCCATATGATAGACAGCGATATGCTTCTTTTGTGCTGCAATACTTATAAAAGGGAGTGGTGTACCTTCCTGGACATGGTATCCTTTAGGAAATGTTGCCAATGGAACAACGAATGAAGGCATGCCATATTGCATTTCAAGTGCAAAACCATCTGGAATGTTCTCATCGATCACATGATAAAGTCTAGTAAACGGTTCGTGCCATTTTTCTTCTTTATCTTTTAAATATGTTTGAATGATAGCTTCTGACATCAATACTCCTCCTCATTTTTCTTTCTATTGTAGCACAGAAGGATTGCGAACTTCGGTATCTTACAGACATTTGGATAGGATTTTGCTAATTTTTGTCCCTAATACTCTTTCTTATGGACACCTTTCGATATCATTGTTTGTTTTGTCTATAAGAGATAACTATTGGATAATAAAAAGATTTACCATTTCTCTAGCATTCATTATGAAATAATTGAACAGCTTGACCACCGCTCCGGCTGCCCACCTCCCTTTCCGTGGGGTTTGCCCTTCAGCTAACTTTTTCAAGCAAAACCCGCTCGAAAAAGTGGATCTTCAGGTCAAACGATTCCCACAGGAGTGAAAGTGGGCGGCCTTCGCTAAGTATTGTTCTACAACATATGATAGAGCTAAAAACTTGGATTATTATCCCTTAAAAGTGCTAAAATATAACATTGAAATCTCTATAAAAGTTAGAATACCAATGTTTATATACTTCTTTACAAGAAAAAAAGGATAGGCTTAACCTATCCTTTTTGTTTATTCTCCGTTCGTTACTTCTGGACTTTCTGTTTTTGCCTTAGCTAAACTATCCTTGATTTTGGATTCGTTATTGGATGCGACATTATCTAACATCCCTTTTAAGTCAACACCAGATACATCTTTTAATGTTTCTGGCAATTGGCTCATTAATTTAGTTACATAATTACTCATTCGCGTTGCACCATCGCCATCGCCTTTTCCATTATCAACAACTGTTACCTTGTCAATAGAACGGACAGGTTCAGCAATTTTTCCAGCAAATTCAGGAAGCATGTTGATAATCATTTCGAGGATCGCTGCCTCGCCATATTTCTCCATTGCTTCGGCAATTTTTTCTTTCGCTTCTGCCTCTGCTAAACCTTTTTGACGGATAGCATCTGCTTCGGCTTCCCCGTCCAAGCGTATTTGTTCAGCTTCTGCTTCGGCATTTTTTACGCGAGCAACTTTGTCTGCTTCTGCTTTTTGTTCAGCCGCATAACGCTCTGCCTCTGCCTTTTTGGAGATTTCCGCTTCATATTGACGTTGCTTACGAAGTACTTCTTTTTCGTCGATTTCAATTTGTTTATTTTTCTCAACCAATTGGATTTGCATTTCTTCTTGTTTAACTTGTTGTTCTGATTTTGCTCCTTGTAATTTATAAGCCATATCCGCTTCTGCTTTAGCCGTGTCTTGATCGCGCTTATAAGCTGCTACTTTTAGTTCTTTCTCTTTTGTGGATTCGGCAATTTGCGTTTCGCTTAATAGCTCTGCACTTTGACTTTCGCGTTCTGCTGAAGCTTTTTGAATACGAGCATCTCTCATTGCATTTGCTTCAGCAATTTGGGCGTCTCTTTTTACTTCCGCAATACGCGGCTTTCCTAGTGCTTCCAAATAACCATTTTCGTCTTGCACATCTTTAATGGTGAAAGAGACAATTTGCAGCCCCATTTTCTTTAAATCAACAGCCGCTTGCGTTTGTACCTCTTGTGCGAAGCGTTCTCGGTTTTTGTAGATTTCCTCTACTGTCATCGTTCCTAAGATTGCTCGCAAATGACCTTCCAATACTTCTTGCGCTTCTTTGCGAAGTTCGGAATCGTCTTTCCCTAGGAATTGTTCCCCTGCTGTTGCAATTCCTTCTGTTGTACTTTGCACTTTGATAATCGCTGTTCCATCCGCCATTACTGGTACGCCATTCTCGGTGTAAACATTCGGTGTAGAGATATCTAAACTATGAGAACGTAAGCTAATGTTTTCTTTCTGCTGGAAAACCGGCAGGATAAAGGCACCGCCACCACGGACGATCTTAATGCCTCCTCCATCATCTGTTCTGTGTACGTTCTTGCTCCCTAAAAAACTACCTGTTACGATCATAGCATCATCTGCGCCTACTGTTTTATAGCGAGCTGCAAATAGAATTGCAAATGCTAGGATAACCGCAACGACGACACCTATAACAATCAAAAAGTCCATTCTTAGCCTCCTAATTAAAGTTCATCTAGTTCTGAAACATATAAAATCTGATCTTCAACCTTTACAACAACAACTTGTTGTCCTTGCTTAATAATCGTTTGATCAAAGCTTTTGGCAGTTTCATTACGACTACCACTTGTAGAGGAAATGAATACTTCTCCCATACCTTGAGCAGGAATGGTAGTAATCACCTCACCAACTTTCCCTTCTAGATCATGAATGGATATAGAAGTAGAGGACTCAGCATTCGACATCGGAATCACAAGGAAATAGTAAATAAGTAAATATGCTCCTATTCCTATTAATATACTAATAAGTAAGACATAAATATCGTTTAAAGAAGAATATTTAGTAAGTAAAACACCTGCTCCTCCAATAACAGATAAAGTACCAAAGACTAGTAATGGATTGAAAAAGTCTCCTAAACTATCAAATACGCTATCTAAGATTCCATCTAAAACATTACCTAGTAACAAAGAAAGAATGGCAACTGCCAAACTCCCCCATAGTATCCACCAATAAATATCTAGTACTCCAATATGTACACCTCCTGATGAATGACTTAATAATATATACGAACCAAAAGGAAAAAAGTTCCCATTTTTTATAAAGAACAGGAACAGAGTATGTATATTTCTTGATATTTTACCATATTCATACGATTATCGCCATCTTTCGCCAGCACTCTTCAACAGTTATTAAAAAAACTTTTCTTTATCTTACATGAACCCCATATGATATGCTAAAAGTAGAAAGTATCGATAAACACGAATAAGGGAGTTTATTAGTATGATCACGTTCGAGAATGTATCCAAGCAATTTACTGATGGTACAAAAGCTGTCGATAGTGCGAGTTTCTCCATTGAAAAAGGAGAATTTTTTGTACTGATCGGCCCTAGTGGCTGTGGAAAAACGACGACACTGAAAATGATGAATCGACTCATTCCACTTTCAACAGGTACCATTTACATCGATAATAAGAGAATTAGTGATTATAACATCCATGCATTAAGATGGAATATCGGCTATGTCCTCCAGCAAATTGCGCTTTTTCCACACATGACCATCGAAGAAAACATTGCTATTGTTCCAGAAATGAAAAATTGGGACAAGGATGACATAAAAAACCGCACAAATGAATTATTACAAATGGTCGGTCTTGATCCTGATACATATCGCAACCGCCAGCCACATGAACTTTCAGGTGGCGAGCAACAGCGAGTGGGAGTTATTCGCGCCTTAGCGGCAGACCCAGATATTATCCTAATGGATGAACCATTTAGTGCATTAGATCCAATCAGCAGAGAAAAATTGCAAGAAGATATCATCGATTTACAACAAAAAATCAATAAAACGATTGTATTTGTTACTCATGATATCCAAGAAGCGCTTAAGCTTGCAGACAGAATCTGCATCATGAAAGAAGGGAAAATCGTGCAGCTCGGTAGTCCAAAAGAAATCCTGACTAATCCTGTTAATGATTTTGTCCGTGACTTTATAGGTTCTACTAACAGCATTGGTGCCACTTTTCATTTAAACGATATGATGCAACCTGCAAGTGACGGAAAACCGTCTATGACAATTGACGCCTCCGCTTCCCTTGAAGAAGTTTTAGATATGTTATCCAAGGAAGAAACCATTTACGTTACATCAAAGGGGAAAACTGTTGGACAAGTAAATCGACAAACATTGGTACAATACTTATCCTCCTCTTTAAAAGAAGGGCGGGGAGAATATGTCTGATTTCTATGACGTGTTCCAAGGTAGACACGGCCAATTATGGCAAGCATTGTTGGAACATATCCAAATATCGTTCATTGCCTTATTGTTCGCTGTATTCATTTCAATTCCTATCGGTATCTACTTGACCAAAAAGGAAAAAATTGCAGAAGCTATCATTGGAACTACCGCCGTTTTACAAACCATACCTTCCTTAGCTTTATTAGGCCTTTTCATCCCTTTATTCGGTATCGGCAAAGTACCAGCAATCATCGCATTAATTATTTATGCGTTATTACCAATCTTGCGCAACACGTATACAGGGATTAAAGAAGTAGATAGTTCCTTAATCGAAGCTGCAACAGCAATGGGAATGAATCGATCAAAAAGACTGATGAAAGTAGAACTCCCTCTCGCAATGCCAGTGATTATGGCTGGGATCAGAACAGCCATGGTTTTAATCGTCGGTACAGCGACACTTGCTGCTTTAATAGGAGCCGGTGGTTTAGGAGATATCATTTTGCTAGGGATCGATCGCAATAACACATCACTTATTATCTTAGGTGCAATACCTGCTGCACTTTTAGCCATTGTTTTTGACTTTTTATTAAGGAAGATGGAGCAATTTTCTTTCAAACAATCCATCGTGACGATCATTCTAATTATCATTATTTCTTTACTATTTATCATTGTGCCGAACGTAATGAAAAATAATCAAGATACCTTTGTCATCGGCGGAAAGCTCGGTGCTGAACCGGAAATATTAATTAATATATACAAAATATTAATTGAAGAAGAAACAGATCTGCAGGTAGAATTAGAACCCGGACTAGGCAAGACTTCCTTTTTGTTTGACGCATTGCAATCAGGAAGCATTGATATCTATCCGGAATTTACTGGAACAGCATTATCGCAATTTTTAAATGAGACTGCCTCAAGTAATGATGCAGAAGAGGTATATCATCAAGCACATGATGGATTATTAGAAAAATATGACCTGAAATTCTTACAGCCTATGCAATATAACAATACATACACATTAGCAGTACCAGAGGAATTTGCCGAACAACATCATTTAGAGACTATTTCTGATTTGCAAGGAATAGAAAACGAGGTGCAGGCAGGGTTTACGCTCGAGTTCTCTGATCGAGAAGATGGCTATTTAGGAATTCAGGAACTCTATGGAATAAACTTCCCTAACGTTACCACGATGGAACCTCAACTTCGATATGCAGCGATCGAAGAAGGTGATGTCAATCTAATTGATGCTTATTCTACGGACAGTGAATTAAGGAGATACCAATTACAAGTGTTGGAGGATGATAAAGGGCTTTTTCCACCTTATCAAGGGGCACCCCTACTAAGACAAGAAACACTGGATCGTTATCCTGAACTAGAGGAAATACTTAACCAACTCGCGGGGAAAATTACCGATGATCAAATGCGGGAAATGAACTACCAAGTAGCCGTCGAAGGAAAGAGTGCATATGAAGTAGCAAAATCTTACTTAGAAGAAGAAGGGTTATAATCATGTTACAATTGGTGGAAATAGTTGTGAAAGGTGATTGTTATGAAAAAAGTATTAGATCACATTGGGATTGCAGTTAGAGATCTGGAAGGCAGTATCGATTTTTATATAAATGTCTTAGGTGGAGAATTGGTTGATCGCTATCGTAGTGAAGCCACTGGTGTCGAGAGTGAAATTGCGATCATCGATATCGAGGGTGCTCGTACAGAGTTATTGATGCCAACCAATAATACAACCTCTCCTATTGCTCGTTTCATTAAGCAAAAAGGCAAAGGTGTTCACCATATCGCTTATCGCGTGGATCACTTAGATATAGCAATTGAGGATCTAAAGAAAGAAGACATTCGCGTGATGGAGCACACTAGACGAGTCAACAAACACGGCAGACGATTAATTTACTTAAACCCTGCTGATACAGAAGGAACTATTATCGAATATTGTGATTATCCTTAAACAAGGATATTACATATTTCCTAGTCCCAACATTTATGTTCCGTTCGTTACTAGAATAATGATAAAGTGAGACTATGATCAGTGGGGTTTTGATCTCCGCTGATTAATAGTTGATGTTAGCGTCTGTTATCCCCCACTTAGACTTGAAACTTGAAGTGAGGGTTTTTACAGGCTGTTAGCACCGTGATTAAAAATATTGAACAAATACTAAATGGACATGACATGTGTCTTGATAGAAGGCGAGAACGCATCATATGAATATAAAATGGAGTCACAAAAAAATTGAAGAGGCTAGTGGTAAAATTTCCTTCAAAAAAGGACTTTCTTTTTATCGTTCGAATAAAGTATATCTTGAGACTTTCACTGCTCATCGTTGCGAGGCAATCGTAGCCGGAAGAGAAAATTTCCATGTCACAGTAGAACAGGATGAAAGTGGCCGTATAAGGACAACATGTAGCTGTCCTACATTAGCTTCTGTCAAAAATGACTGTCAGCATGTAGCGGCTGTTTTACTAGCGATATCTGAACATTCACAAAGAGAATCACTCTCTTCGTCTAGTTCAGAAATTTCAAAAGGACTAATGACTCTATTAGAAAATCGCAGAGTCCGTCCTAGTGCCCAACAGCCACGATTTGAAAGCCGGCAAGTACTTCCTTTAGCTTTCACGTGCAAACTTATTACCAATAATCAGGGACAATCCCTGTTTGGAATAGAAGTTGAGGTTGGCACTACTAAAGTTACAAATATCCGCGCCTTTCTGAAGCAGGTGAAAGAACACGGTAACTATCAGCTAACTAGTTCATTCACGTACAATCCAGAATTGCATTGTTTTTCAACTGATACAGACGCCATTATCCAACAACTGATCCAAGTGATGAATGACGAAACAGCATATGGTTATGATCGGTTAATAGATAAATTTGAATATAACATAGATCAGCTATTAGTTATTCCACCATCTCCCTGGGTGCGACTTGTGCCCTTACTCACTAAAGCACCAGTTGTGAAGTTAGCAAACGGGGAGAAAAGGATAGACAAACTCTACTTTTCTGATCATGTCACCTTGCCGTTATCGATTTCCTTTACTAAAACTGACAATCAAGATTCTCTGCTCACCGTTCAAGGACAAGATAAGATCGTTATGTTAGATGCTTATCAAGCGCTACTATTTGACGACCATTTCATACAGATAAAAGAAGAGGAATTTCAGTATCTTTCTGAGCTCATTCAGCTATTAGATACTTCTAAAACTAATCAAATCCCGATTCCGCCAAAACAAACGGAATTTTTCATAGAAAAAGGACTACCTATATTGAAAAGATTAGGTCAAGTCCATTTACATGGTGCGGTCACCAATCAACTGAAGCAGACTCCTTTAATTACTAAATTATACTTGGATCGAGTGAGAAACCGACTGCTTGCAAGTTTGGAATTTCATTATGGAAATATTTTGATCAATCCATTGGATGATGAACAAATCGAAACGGCATCGATTTTGATAAGAGATGAGGAGAAGGAACATACGATACTGCAAATGATGGATGACAGTCAGTTCGCAAAAACAGATAGTGGATACTTCTTGCATAACGAAGCTCTAGAATATGACTTTTTATACCATATGCTCCCGAAGATGCAAAAAATAGCACAAGTATATGCTACAACTGCTGTGCGAAACAGGATATTCAAAGAGAATCCGCGACCAAAGATTAAAGTAAAGATCCAAAGCGAAAGAACCAACTGGTTGGAATTCAAATTTGAAATGAATGGCATCCCTGACCAAGAGATACGCGACATATTATCGGCTTTGGCGGAAAAGCAAAAGTACTATCGTTTGCGGGACGGATCCTTATTGTCATTAGAAACAAGAGAGTTTGAAGAGCTTCAACGTTTTTTAAGGAGTGCTGCTCCAAGTCAGGATCAGGACGACTTGGTAAGTGGACTACATGTACCAGTCATTAAAGGAATGCAACTATTAGACTCCACTGATGATCAGGTATTCACATTTGAACAATCGTTTCGGCAGTTCCTGCACAATATCGAAAATCCTGATAATCAGACATTTACAGTGCCAAATAGTTTAGAGGCGATATTACGAGATTATCAGATACACGGCTACAAATGGCTAAAGACACTTGCTAGTCACGGATTTGGCGGAATTCTTGCAGATGATATGGGACTTGGTAAAACATTACAAAGTATCGCATTTATTTTGTCTGAGCTTCCTACAATCCGTAAGAAAAAACTGCCTACTCTCATTGTTTGTCCATCATCTTTAATGTATAACTGGCGTAGTGAGATAAAGAAGTTCGCACCTGACATTCAAGTAACTATTGTAGATGGAAATAGAACAAGGCGGTCAAATAAGCGGACAATGGCGCCGGAAGTTGACGTTGTTATTACTTCCTACCAGTTGTTACGAATGGATATTGACTGGTATAAGAAACAAGCCTTTCACACTGTCTTCTTTGATGAGGCACAAGCCTTTAAAAACCCCGTTACACAAACAGCACAGGCAGTAAAGAAGATACAGGCTGATAATCGTTTCGCCCTAACTGGTACACCGGTAGAGAATAATCAAGAGGAACTATGGTCGATTTTCCATGTCGTCTTTCCAGAACTATTTCAAGGATTGAAGGAGTATAGTAATCTCACGAGAACACAGATTGCTCGGAGGAGCAGACCCTTTTTACTTCGCAGGGTAAAAGAAGATGTTCTCTCCGAGCTGCCAGAAAAAATCGAATCAAGGGAATCTGTTGAACTGCTACCAGATCAAAAGAAGCTTTATGCCGCTTATTTGGCAAAGCTTCGTCACGATACCTTAAAGCATCTAGACAAAGACACATTACGGAAAAATCGGCTCAAAATCCTTGCTGGCCTGACACGGTTACGACAAATCTGTTGTCATCCTGCCTTGTTTGTAGATGGGTACAAAGGGAGTTCTGCTAAATTTGAACAGCTAAAACAGATTCTAGAGGAATCCAGGCTTGCTGGAAGAAGAGTATTGATTTTCTCACAGTTCACGAAAATGCTTGAATTGATAGGTAGAGATCTAGCCCTTCGGGGAAGGTCCTTTTTGTATTTGGATGGACAAACTCCGTCAGAAGAACGTGTTGAACGATGTAATCAGTTCAATGCTGGTGAATGCGATTTGTTTCTCATTTCAATGAAAGCAGGCGGAACAGGTCTTAATCTGACTGGTGCTGACACGGTCATTTTATATGACACTTGGTGGAACCCTGCTGTGGAAGAACAAGCGGCTGACCGTGCCCATCGTATCGGTCAAACGAGTGCCGTACAGGTCATCAAGCTTGTTGCCTGTGGCACAATCGAAGAGAAAATGAATGATTTGCAAGAACAAAAAAGATCTCTTATAGAAGCGATCATTGATTCGAAGGAAAAAGCATCTTCCACATTAACGGAAGAAGATATTCGTGAAATATTGTCATTGTAGCGAGAATAGGGTTGAGGGGACATAGTGTTTGTCCCTCTCCATTCTAGTTACTTTTCACCTTTTGTTGATAGTTCCCATATAATAAGAGAGCTAGAATACTAAGAAAAATGACCATCATAAGCGATATGATCCATAATTGATTTTCTTGTATCGTCCAGCCTGCTACCATAATTGAAACCGAAATAATAGGAGCGAAGATATAATAAGGCTTCGCATCATAAAACCAGCCATAAGGGAAAAAGTGTGCACCTGTTATAATTGCAAAAAAGACTACCATTTGTTCAGGACTTTGGATAAATGCCCAGATAATCAGCGGAAAATAGATAAGTTGCGCAAGGTTCAAAAACAATCCTAACATTCCTAATGGATTATCAGCTAACTTCCAATCCGCTTTGATCACAGCAGAAACAGCAAGTGCAAGCGGAAAAAGACAGGCAGGCAGAAATAATAAGATCACATTCTTCGTCTCCAACGGTAGCGCTAACAAGTAAACAATCGTTATAGCAGACCAGATAATCGTTGCCGCAATAATAAAACCAATCCCATTTTTCCCTTTAACAGAAGCATCTTGCTTTAATTCAAGTATATTCAATTTACTAACCTCCACCATTTTGGACTTAAACGTGGTGTATGAAAATCTCGTTGATTATAATTATTATAACACGGAAGGAAGTCTTACTCCCTTAATCCCTCCAGCATATGTTCCAGAACAACCATCGTCTCATCTATTACCTCCTTATGATCACGACGATCAGCTATCCATAACACTGCTTCATTCATTGCTCCCGACAGACAATGTGTCATAGCTTCAATGGATATTGGCTTCAATAAGCCTTGCTCCTGCATTAACTGTAATTGTTCCTTCAAGGAATTCATCGAATATTTCTCATCCATTTTCCGAAACATGTCCCAACCTAAAACGGCCGGTCCATCTATCAAAAGGATACGTTGATTGTGGGATTGCACTGCCCCTTCCAAAAAAGCTCGACAACCACGGATTAGCTGCTCCCAGCTGTCATTAGCTCTTGCCGCTTCTGCTTCTACATGTTCCCCGACTTCCTTTTGAACAGTTTCAAAAACAGCAAGAAAGAGCCCTTTTTTATTTTGAAAATGGTGGTATAGCGCTCCTCGAGTTAAATTCGCTTCTTTAACTATCTCTTCCAGCGCTGCCTTTGCATAGCCATACTCTGTAAAATGATATCTAGCAATTTTGATCAAGTTATCTATCGTCTGCTCCGTTTCTAATTTGGTTCTTCTCATGCTGCTTCACTCCTCACTCTACTTTTCGCAATAACTCTAGTGCATGCTCATGTTCTAATTTTACCAGAGTTCTTAACCCATTTTTAATTATTTTTCGATTCACATGATGATTGGCTTTCATCAGCTGATCCAACCATACTAAAACTTGTTCCGGAGATTCCTTCGTTAAATCATTCAGATGATTGGCTACTGATTTTTGCACATAAGGAGAAGTATCATGAAGCAAGCTTTCAAGCAAAGATAAATTGTTTTCAAGATCATTCTTCAGTGGCGGTATCTTTTTAGCCCATGGCAGTCTTGGACGTGTTCCTTCACTCACTAATCGTCTCACATGTGGGTTCGGATCTGTTATCCAATCTTGTAGATAGGTCATAGAAGAATTGGTATCTGCTATTAGATATGGACGGATCGCATATTCAGCTGTATGTCGTTTTGTTATTTCATACATCGCATGGAAGGAATGATCAAAATAATCCAGCCCATACTTTTCAACAAAATAGGCTACCGGCATTAAGAAATATCCATTGGTAAACATTCCTTTTTCTGTTTTATTTTCTGGTCCAAGAATCTTTAGTAAGATAGCTATGGCTTGCGGATAGTCTGATGGGAGGTTTTGTTGCAATGCATCCGCGAATACCTCCACTCTAGCTTTCAACTCTTTATTCGCTACCTCTTTGGTTACTAACTCTATAAAGGTATTTTGGTCAAAGTCGGGATAAAACGGGTGAATTAATTCCGTTAAACGAAGGGCCAATTCCCGATCAAAGTAATATTTTAAAGGGACATAATTGCCCATTACACTTCATCCTTCCATACTTCTTCTCTATATTGATCTTGAAACGATTCATCAGGTGGAATGACAGTGATCACATCAATTAAAACACCATTTGGATCACTTGTAATAAAATGTCTTTGCCCAAATGCCTCATCACGTAATGCAAGGTGTAAAGGAAGTCGATGTTCTTTAATTAATTTCTGATACACTTGATCCACATTGTCTACCTCAAAATTAAGGATCAGACCTTGTACGGACTTACCAAACGAAGATGGGACTGTTTCATGGCTAGCTTGAAGAATTGCCAATTCAGCACCCGTCTCCTCCTGCTTCAAACTCATGTACCAATCAGCATCAAATACGACAGAGAACCCAAAATGCATTTGATAAAACTCTCCCGTTTCCTTTACTTTTTCTGTCATCAATACCGGATAAAAACTGCTTAGCTTCATGAACCTCACTCCTCTTAATTAGATTAGATTTATTTTAACATACACACTGTATGTATGTAAAATAATTGCATAATTTCCAACTGGCACTGATCGGTTAGAAGACAATGATATCCCTTATAAAATTGAAGATGATACCATATTTATACCTGAAGATGCTGTGGACGATGCCGTAAAATATTGTTCTTAATAAACGGATATAGATTAAATATATTTTTTGATCTTCTTCATTTACCTGAAAGAAGGATATTGATCCATCTCCAAAATCTCTATTACTATGAAATCTTGGAAATGAATCACGAATGAAATTCATTAACAACTTACTAATTCATCACTTCACGGTTAAAGATTTAAAACGGTTATATCCTATCCAAGATATTACATAGACACTAACTACAATAATTGTCCTAACTATACTTAGGTTCACCCATAAGTCTGCACGATTCTTCCATTCTTGCGAGTATGAACCAGATGGATCTGCGTTTGTAAAAGCACCTAACTCTGGTATAAAGTACAAAAAAGTCGGAATTCTGAGCAGAAGGTAAAGTCCTATTACCCATAATAATAATTTTCTAATACTTCTTTCCTTCCAGCATAAGATCACCGCAAATACAATTAATACTTGTGCGACCATATGAAGCGGTATCCAGAAATGTTCCAACGGTAAGCCATAAGGTTCTTGAAGAACGGCAAACGATACTGGCGGATAAGCGCTCCACTGTGAAGCAACAACAACCCATTCATAAATTGCCCCACCTAATTCAAGGCCAATAACCGTAATCAAACTAATCAACACAACCTGCGTATAGATTTTTTTCATCATGATCCTCTCCTTCATAAAATTATAAGATCCCTCAAACCTATCAATGATAGTTTAACTATCATTGATAGGTTAACTGATGAATGGTATAATGTCAAGAGATTCTTTTGAAAATCAATCTATAAATGGAGAATAACATTATTCGACCAGAAAGGAGACTTGATATTGACGACACATAACGAATCCCACCATAAAATGCTCGATCAATCTAAAATTGTCCAAGCAGCTTTAGAGGTGCTTCAATTAGAAGGTTACAAAAGTATCACGATAAGAAAAGTTGCTGAAAAATTAGGTATTAAAAGTGCTTCGCTTTATTGGCATATTAAAAATAAAAAGGAATTACTTGAACTGGTAGCTGATGAAATTTGTAAAGACATACAATTTCCTGAAGAGAAAGAGAATTGGGACGAGCAATTAAGACAGCTTGCAAATCAATGGCGAGATCAACTTTTATCCATTAAAGATGCGGCTGTTGTATTATCAGAAACAGCACCAACTACACCATATCGCATACAACTAATCGAGAGGCTTCATCAAATTTTTATAAATGCAGGAATGAATAAAGAAAATGCCTTCTCCTCTTTATGGCTATACAATGTCTACATTACTTCTTTTATCTTAGAGGAATATCGATTTTTAGGAATAAGTAAAGAAACACCTCACTCATCAACTCCTACTCATCTAACCATTCCAGATATGGAGAAAGAATTTCAATTTGGATTGGATACTATGCTAATGGGACTGAAGGAGAAAATAAAAAAAGATTAGCACCGAAGGAATTACAAGCATCGCAACGTATCAGCTGAAGACTAAACAGTTAATATATGCTTTTGAAAACGGAGGAATATATAAATGAAACCCTTTAATCAATTGCTTCAACTAGACGCTTTAGGTCAAAAAGCGTTGCTCGATCAAAAGGAAGTATCTGTCCTAGAACTAACCGATTTTTATATCGATCGCATTGAAAAATATAATCCAACTTTGAATGCGGTAGTCACAAAAAGTTTTGAGTTGGGACGGGAGCAAGCAAAAAAAATGACAACAACGAAAGGTAAGGTTAAAGGACTTCCTTTTTTAATAAAAGATTTAAATGCGGTTAAAGGAATTAGACAAACTAGCGGGTCGCGAATGTTAAAGGATTTTATCGCTCCAGATAATGATGTGATCGTTGATCGTTTTGAACATGCTGGACTTATTTTTCTAGGAAAAACAAATACACCTGAATTGGGTTTTCTACCTACGACAGAACCTCTGCTATTCGGAGCAACTAAAAACCCGTGGGATTTAGAGCGCTCACCTGGAGGATCAAGCGGTGGTTCTGCTGCAGCCGTTGCAGCTGGTCTAATTCCTTTTGCTCATGCTAATGATGGTGGTGGATCCATTCGAATCCCGGCTTCTGCCTGTGGGTTATTTGGGTTTAAACCAAGTAGAGGAAGAATGCCATATCCTACTTATATGAATAATTTTTCCATTAATCACGCACTTACTCGTTCTGTCAGAGATAGTGCGGCATTACTGGATATTTCAAATGGAGCTGGCGATCATCAACTATATCCAAGCTTTGCTTCACAGAACAACTTTTTAGAACGCGTCCATGAAACACCGAGAAAACTGAAAATTGCTGTTCAATATCAAGAAGATGAGACGATTCATTTTGATTCGGAGACAAGAAATAACATGGAGAACACTGTGCAACTCATAAAAGAATTAGGCCATGAGGTAGTGAAGGAAATGCCACCAATCGATTTCAAACAACTTGCCAAGCATTTTATTAATATTTGGATGGGAAGCGGATCAGCTATTATCAAGCATTCTGGACTAATGGCAGGGCAAGAACCTTCTTTACACAATATAGAACCGTTAACCTTTGACATATTAAAATATGGGAGAGACTTGTCAGCATTAGAATATGAAGAATCGCGGGTATACATCCAGAAGGAAGCACAAAAAATTCTAGCATTCTTCCATGATGTAGATGTATGGATGACACCAACCTTAAACCAACTGCCAACAAAAATAGGAAAGCATGCTGATCCCGACACTGATGCGTTTCAACAAATGATGGATAACATGTTAGACTATAATCCATTTATGCCAATCGCAAATGCAACAGGGCAGCCTGCAATGAGTGTTCCAACCCATTGGACCAATGATGGTCTACCCGTTGGCACTCATTTCTTTGGCAGATTAGGTGAGGATCAGCTGTTACTACAACTCGCTTTCCAAATAGAACAAGAAAAACCATGGTTTCATTACTATCGAAATATTAGCGATAACTTATAAATTAGATAAGAGAGGTAGCTGGCCTCCCTTATCTTTTACTCCTTTACTGAACCGGAAGTTAAACCAGAAACAATTCGCTTTTGGAATAACAATACCAAAATAACGATCGGTATTGTTACGATAACAGTGGCCGCAGAAATATCTCCCCATGGAATAGAAAATTCACTTTGATACATGGAGATCCCTACTGGTACAGTTCTCCAAATATCATCACTATTAATAGTTAAGGCAAATAAATACTCATTCCAAGCGGCAATAAAAACTAAGATCGCTGTAGTAAAAATACCTGGTGTTGCTAAAGGGAAGATAATTTTACGAAATGTTTGAAACGGACTGGCACCATCTAATTTTGCAGATTCTTCTAATTCGAAAGGTATCTTGTGAAAAAAAGTCGAAAGTACCCAGATTGATAATGGTAAACTGATTGTAATATACGGAATAACTAATCCGATATAGCTGTTGCGTAATCCTAAATCCGTCACCAAATTAAAAATGGGTGATATAATCGCAATCTGCGGAAACATCGACGCTGCAAGTACAACTCCTAAAAATATCCCCTTTCCTTTAATTGGCAACCTTGTAACAGCATATGCTGCAAACGCTGCACAACCGACTGCTAATACAGTAGTTAAACTAGACACTACGAAACTGTTTAACATATAACGCAATAACGGTCGATTCGTCAATGCAGCTTCATAAGACGATAGTGTCGGACTCTTGGTAAACCAACTGAATGAAGTAAAAATTTCACCTACAGGTTTGATCGAAGTTAAAAACACCCATATAAATGGAAACATTACTAAAAAAACAAAAATGGCTAAAAATATATAAAATCCAATCCCGGCTCGTTTACTCATCTTTCGTACCCCCTTCTATTTCGTACGTCCTGCGAATAAATCGGAACCAATTAACCGGACATAGATAAAGCTAATTAATGCTACACATAGGAATACAATAACGGATAGCACGGAACCCGCTCCAAAATTCTGTTGTGAGAACAAGGTGATATATGCATAAACAGATATCGATTCTGTAGCATTCGCAGGTCCACCACCAGTTAACACATAAATTAAGTCAAAAACTCGAAACGCATCTAATGTTCTAAACAACAAAGCAACTAAAATTGCTGATTTTAATAATGGCAGCGTAATCTTAAAGAGTTGTTGCCATTTACTAGCACCATCAACATTACTAGCTTCATACAATGAATTTGGAATGGTTTGCAACCCAGCAAGTAATAATAACGCCATATATGGTGTTGTCTTCCAAACATCCGCAAATATAATGGCAAACATGCCACCATCAGAAGTGCTTAATAGCCATGAAGCACTCGGTATAATGTTTAATTTCTCAAAATAGTGGGCAACAATCCCTGTTTGACCATCATATAAGAAACCCCACATCATGGCGGCAACCGCTGTCGGTATTGCCCACGGGATTAATACGGAAGCACGCACGATTCCCCTTCCCTTAAAAGCACGGTTAATCAGTAAGGCAATTGCTAAACCTAAGACAAGTTCAAATCCAACAGAGACAACGGTAAAATAAAACGTGTTCCATAAAGATTGCCACATACGTTGGTCTTGGAAATATTTAATATAATTCGCAAAACCAATAAAATTCGATTCTAAAATGTTGTCACTTGTCCCTGCAAGCAATGACCCAGTTTGGTCGAAACTTTGTGCTGACTGTTCATTGTCAGTAGCGTCCGCTATTGATTGAAATTCCGCTGATATATTCTCCAGAGCACTCCGATAATCTGCAGCAAAATCATTGTCTACCTCGGTATATTTGAGCTCAGCGTCTGATATAGGCTCAAAGTTCATCAACATTTCATCTATCTGTTCAACCTTTGTATTAATTTCTTCATCACTTGTTAATTCCTGATGATAACCTTCAATTGTTTCCCTTGCTTGTTGAACTACTTCTAACTGATCCCCTTCAGCATTACCTTCTAGATCACTAAGTTGACCCTCGATATAAAAGTAATTGTCAACATACCGTTCTAAATCAATATTAGCGTTTAACATTTTTTGTGATCTTGTTGGGTCATTTAATCGGTAATCAAATAGACTGTTATAAAAGGACTGTGCAACCGGCCATAAAGTGACAACGATAACAAGTAGTAACGATGGTAAAATCATCGCATAACCTAGCTGCTTTTCGTTAAGTTGAAATTTTTTCACTTTACCTTCCCTCCCCTTCTATCAAATACATCTTTCGAAAGATGTACTTGAAAGAAAAAGCAAGATGAGTTACATATGCCCATCTTGCTTTGTTAGTTCCAATTGATACAAATTAGTCTCCCATTGCTTCCTCGATTTTGGATTGCATTTTTTCTGCAGCTTCCTCTGCTGATTGATCTCCAGTTAATACTTTGGATATTTCAATTTGCATGATATCTGAAATTTCTGGGTAAATCGGCGAAACAGGACGTGGTACCGCAGATTGTAAAACATTCACAAATTCAGGATTTGCAAATAACGGACCCGCTTCTTGTACTTCCGAATCATTATAAAGCGCTTCCAAAGTTGGTGCACGCCCTCCATGGACAGCAATAATTTTCTGTCCCTCTTCACCAGTCATAAACTTTAAGAATTCCCAAGCTTCTTCTGGATGTTCTGAATAACGGTTAATCATCCCCATCCAGCCCCCTAAAGTGGCTGCATGACCTTCGTCACCTGCTGGAAGAGGTGCAATATCAACATTACCAACAATAGAGGAACGATCCTCGTCATTGGATGATGCTTGTAAATATGGCCAGTTACGAGCAAATACCGCATCCCCAGCAATCCAAGCGTTCTCTGTTTCTGTTTCCATAAAGTTTAAAATATTGTCAGGAACAAAATCTGAATTAACAACTTCCGCTAATTTTTCTAGCCCTTTAACCGTTTCAGGACTGTTTACAACTACATTATTATCATCATCAATAACTTGGCCACCATAGGATGCAATAAATTCAATATAGTTACATACTAACCCTTCATATTGTGCTGCTTGCATTAAGTAGCCAAATTCTGTATCTTCTTCTCCCTGTAACTCACTCGCTTGCTCTATCAATTCATCCCATGTTTCGGGTGCTTCCTCTACAATATCAGTACGATAGTAAAGCATACCAGCATCTGTGAATTTTGGCATTGCCCATTGCTTACCATTAAAGTTTGCTGCTTGAACAGTGCCTGGGAAATAGGCATCCATATCAATGCTATCTCTTTCAATGAAACGATCTAATTCTAATGCATAGTTTGCTTGTGCAAATTCTGCTGGCCAGATAACATCTGCATCAAATACATCCACTTCAGCACTTTGTGAACTGAACATGGTTACATATTGATCGTGTGATTGTCCTGTATCTGCCGGCATTTCTCTGAGTTCTACGTTAATATGGGGATGTTTCTCTTCGAAAGCTTCAATTACTAAGTCAATCGCTCCTGTCGTATCTACACCACGTGCATAAACGATTGTAACTCCCTCAACCTCTGAAGCGCTTTCATTTTCTTCACTGTTTGTTTCTTCATCAGATGTACCTTCTGTATTATTTGTTTCAGATGTATTGTCACCATTACATGCTGTAACAAATATAGCCAATACTAAGGTAATACCTACTAATAAAAACCTCTTCACCTGTTCCATAACAGAACCCCCTAATGTAGAATTTCGATTTCGTTTATACTTGAAATCGATTACATTTTGATTTTATATGAACTGTATATACAAGTCAATGACTTACAAAAATAAATTATCTTAATTTACTCGGTGGAAAAAGTAACTCATAATCCTTTAGGTAGATTCTCTTATAATTAATTCATGATCTAATATGATGTCTTCTATTTCCTCGCCTCGAATTTTCTTTATTAACATATCTACTGCAATACTTCCCATTTTATACATTGGTTGCGCAACCGTTGTTAATCTTGGGAATGTCATATTGGTAAAGTCAATTTTATCAAAACCAACGATCGCTATCTCATCAGGAACGTGGACCCCTTGCGTATTTAACTCCTTTAACGCACCGATAGCTAATACATCGGATACAGCAAAAACTGCGGTAAACTTTCCTGCCTTATGACTCAACAGTGACCTCATCGCCTGTTGACCTGCTTCAAACGTCACATCATTTGTTTTATAAATCCAATCATCCTCAAATTCTATTTCAAATTCTTTTAATGCTCTATGGAAGCCTTTCTTTCGTTCACGAGCGTAAAGAAATTTTTCATCACTATTGATTAGGACAATTCGCTTATGTCCTTGTTTTAAGAGGAACTTTGTCATCTGGTATGCTGCCAACTCACTATCAATCGTAATATAAGATAAACTTTTATCTTTATCATACTCACTACATTGTACAATCGGAAATTGTCTAGCCAGTTGTACGAGTTTATCCTTATCTATCGTAGGATCCATGGTTATAGCACCATCTGCTAACCGATTTTTTAGTAGATCAAAATAGACACTTTCTCTTTCCGTTTTAGAATGGGTTTGACAGACTAATATATTATACCCGTGATCTAGTGCAGTCTCTTCAATTCCTTCAACTATTCGCAAATAGAAAGGGTTTGATATCTTCGGTATCAAAACAAGCAACATTCTACTTTCAGAATTCCTGAGATTTCGACCTAAAATGCTAGGGGCATAATCTAATTCCTGCATTGCATCCTGAACTTTTTGTCTCGTTTTTTCTGTCACCGCAGACGGGGTATTCAAAACCCGTGAAACGGTCGCAACTGAAACACCTGCTTTTTTTGCCACGTCTTGTATAGTAGGCATAATACTACCTCCTTCCAAACATCATGAAGGTCACCAAGTAAATAAAAAATGAAGAATTCACCATATACGGACCTTGATTATCTATCAAAATGTAATCCATTACATATTTGATAACATTATAATATAGGAAAATATAAAGTCAATCTCTACCTGTTATACAACATATTTTATCAAATAGGATGAAAAAAGGACATAAAAATCAAATATCTACAAGGATACCCTTTCTCACTCTATTATAAAGAACCGAGATGAGTTTTCATACATTCTCGGTTCAAATCTTGCAACATCCATTTTATTTTTGGTCCCCAGCAAGGATATCAAGCCATTTTATATCCGCTTCTAAGTGCAGTAATGCTCCTTCGATAAGCATTTTCATCGTATCATTTCCTGATTGCGTCATTTGCTTTTTTAAATGAGTTAAATGAAGGACGTCCTTTATCATCGTTTCTTTTTGTTTCTTGATCATTTTTTGTTTCTCATCGTATGCTACATGATCAGCACATAGAAACTTAAAATAAAATTCGTCTTTTAACAATGACCGTCCGACCGGTTTTTCCAACCAATTCCACAGCTCTTCTTTACCTGCTTGTGTTATTGTATAAAGCTTACGATCCTTTTGATCGTTTCCCGGAGACTCTACTAAAGCATCACGCTCCAACCGATCAAGAGTGGTATATACTTGGCCAGCATTGAGTGGCCACATTCCTTGAACAAGTTCTTCGAAACCTGTTTTCAATTCATACCCGTGTCTCGGTTTTTCATATAATAATGCAAGCATCGAATGTTTTACTGACATGGTAATCCCCGCTTATTCATAGTTTATCGCTTCTTTCACTGGTATATGTGATGCTGTTCTGCTCGGAAACCATGAAGCAAGAAGTGTAAACAATAATCCTCCTGCAATTGCTAAAAACAGGCTCATCCCGGGAACTGTAAAGCTCAGTAAGGCTTGACCTTGAGCAGAATGGGCATTCAGGTAAATGACTAGTATACCATATAACGTGCCTATAATAATTCCGGTAATACCGATCATAAGTCCCTCGGCCATTATCATAACCTTTACCTGTGTTCTTGTAAAACCAATCGCTCGCATTGTACCCAGCTCTTTTATCCGTTCCATCGTATTCATCAATAATGTATTACTAATACCAATAGCAGATAAGGCAATAATTAACAATAACAAGCCTTGCAATAATTCCTGCATTCCTGTTAAAGCTTGCTTCCCCTGTTCAATACTAACTGTAATTGGGTTAACATTTACGATCGAATCCTCAAAGGAACTCCAAAGTTGAGCAAAAACAATCGGGATAGTTCCCTCATCGCTGGCATCAATAATGACATGAAATTTCTCTGGCCAGTTTAAGGTACTTGTCAATTCACTGTCTTCTATAAAAGCAACATAGTTCATATAATGAGAAGTTTGAACGGTTCCTTTGACAAAAAAGGTAACTGGACCAGAAGGGGTATTCAATGTTATATCTTCACCAAGCTCACCACCCCATTCTGTTAATGCTCTCTCTCCAACAAAAATTGCTGGATGCTCTCCCTGCTCTTCCGTTGTTTGCGAAATGGCAAACAGCTCCGCATTCTGTGGCTCACCAGTATAACTAATAATAGAAAATTCTCGTAATTCACCTGTTTTTGTTTGCCATGTTATGTTGGGAATTTCTGCATAAGGGATACTATCACTTACACCCTCTAGCTCATTAATCCTTTCCAAATCTGCATCTATCCACGGTGACTCTTTTTCCACGTGTATATCTCCACCAAAAGTGGCATGAATATCATCTTCTATTCCGTCAGGCAAAGATTCTAAAGCTGCACTCATAAATAAAGCGAGACTCACACCTATCGCTAGCATAGCAGATGTATTTACATTTCGATTTTCGAATTGCTTTACAGATCGGATAGCTTGCTCTCCAGCGTATCGGAAAAACAGTTTGTATAGAGGTTGTAATAACCATTGAAATAGCTTTATCCAAATTGGATACAACAGTACTAAACCGACGAATAAGAGTAAGAATGCCCAAGGATTATCAATCAATCCAATTCCTGTGCAGATAACACCCGCTAGGATACGTATAAGCGAACCCTTTCCACTTCTATGACGATTAATTGGGCTCTCTGATATTGCCTCCATAACAGACGTTTTACCTGCTTGATAAATAGGAAATATGACAGCAAGATAAGGAAAAGCGAGACCAACCATTCCTGAAATTACTAAAGGTTTAATCAGTTCTAACTCATAGGTAATCGTTTGGGTAGCAATGGCAGACATAAACATTTCCTGGAGAAAAGACCCTAACCACACACCTAGTGGTAATCCAAGTGCTGAGCCTATGACGGCAAGAACCCCGATTTCGTTTATTATCAGTCGTCTAATACCTTCATTTGTATAGCCCAGACTTTTCATTAAAGCAAATTCTTTTCTTCGTTCAACAATAGTTGTATAAAGCATGTTAAAAACAATAAATGCACTGATGAATATAGAAAGAATCGCAATAATATCAAAAGTGAAATATAGACCTTCTACATCATTATTTTGTTGACTATCGACAACTACCGGCTGAACAAATAATTGTGAGCCTTCTAGGTGCGCTTGATAGGCTTCCAATAATTCTGGTTGTTTTTCCCCTTTTACTGAAAAACGGTAATTAGAGATTTGCCCTTCCATCCCCGTCCATTCTTGCAAAGTATCTAAAGGAACCATGACACGTGCATCACGAAAAGTCGATCCTTCTAATGTTTTGGGACTGCTCAGCATTGCTCCTTCATAAACAACTGCCGTCACTTCGACCTGCCCCATGTCTTGAAATGTAACTGTATCCCCGACGCCTTTTCCCCATAGAGCAGCAGCGTTTTCCGTAATAATTAAACCTTCTTTAGTGACATCCCCTTCTTTAACAGGTAATTCAATTAGTTCATGATCATAACTCGAAACCCCCGTAATTCTGACGGAAGCTTGTGCAAGGTTCTCCGCCTCTACATTTATAAAACCTTGTTTAAGTAATGCTGCGACACCTTTTCCAACTTCCTTACGATCTGTTACCCACTCCACTTCACTCTCAGAGAAAAAACGCTGATTGCTCTTTATCCAATAATCAGCATCTCCTGCATATAGCTGCTCTTGTTCATCCATGATTTTAATCGTGGTTTCTTTCGCTATCAGCATACTGGTCATTACGGTAACACCTAAAATCATGGCAATAAGCGTTAGGAAAAACCGTGTTTTATGCCGCGTAAGATTACGCCATGAAACGAGAAAGGAAAAACGCATATTCTTCATCCTCTCTTTGTACTTCTGCTTCAATCACCCCATCTTTAAATAACACAATTCGATCAGAATAACCTGCCGCAAACATATCATGTGTCACCATCACAATCGTTTGATTTCGCTCCTGATGAAGCTTAGCTAATAAGTCGAGAATTTCACTGGAGCGTTCTCGATCTAAATTTCCGGTCGGCTCATCTGCTAATAAAATCGCTGGTTTATGGATTAATGCTCTTGCGATTGCTACTCTTTGCTGTTGTCCTCCACTAAGCTCATTGGGAAAACGTTTCTCGTATCCCTTCAGATCGACTGCTTCTAGAAGCTCGTTCACATCTTTTGCGGAAGTCTTCTTCCCATCTGCATGCAGTGGAAAAGCAATATTCTCGAATACTGTTAAAGTAGGCAATAATTGATAATTTTGAAAAACGAGACCTATCTTCTGACGTCGAAAAATAGTACGCTGTTTTTCAGATTGGGATGAAAACTCATCTCCGTTTAACTGAATGGACCCTCCTGTTGGGGTATCCAACCCTGCCAATAAATGCAACAGTGTCGTTTTTCCAGATCCACTTGGTCCTATAATCCCTACAAACTCCCCTTCATTGACGGTGAACTCTACTCCTTTTAATACGGAAACCATCTCTTTTCCTGCCTTAAAATCCTTTGTTAAACCTATTGTTTTAATCAAACTTTTTCATCCTTTCGCTGGAAAAATCGTGTAAGACATCGACCAAATAAAATCAACGATAAATATTAACCCCCATAACATCGAAATACGATAGAGTGTCTCATTTGGATATGGCGTTTTCTCTAAGTCCTCCGTTCCAACCCAGGAAAAATCGGCAATATATTCGCTGAAATGTGCGAAATCCCCCAATCCATATAGCCAGAAGCCGGTTTGTACGATAACAAATATTAATAAATGAGCTATTGCACTATATCGATTTATTTTCGCAATATACTTTGGATCTTGTTGCTTTTTGATAATCGCTTTATCTTTATCTGTTAGTAAATCGACACCTCTCCACTTTCCAATTTTTATTCGCATCCATCGATCAAGCTTTTTAAAATCGTTAATACCAAACGTACAGGCATAAATAACAAATATAGTAATAACTATTTGGAATGTGGAGATTTCACCTGTTTCGTTATAGATCAAGAAGGCTAATCCAGCCTCTAGAATGAGTAAGAAGAGGAACAAAAATAAGAAGAATAAACTATGTTTCCTCTTACCAAACAGATAACGCACCCCACCAAATAACAATAAGCAGGCAAGTGATAGTATTTCAGCGACAATAAAGATTTCCCATTGGTATTGGACAATAAAATTCAATTTTCCCACCCTTTTTATATACTGAGTAAATATATATTGAGTATATACTTACTCAGTATATAAAGTCAATTGGTTTTTATGGCCGATTGTAAAAATGCCGAAAAAGTACTACATGTACTCTTTCGGCATTTTTTAACTCCTTTATATTTTTATCTCTTTCAAGGCATCAACCGGAGTCATAACGCTAAACCCTTTATTTTTTAAGTGTGTGGCTGCCTGGTGCATGGAAAGCTGAGGAAATACTATCTGCCCTTGAGGTGGATTATTTTCGATATAGTCAATAATCACTTCACTATATGCGTCTTGCTTATTGGACATTAGTAGCTCAAAAGCATGATCAATGACCTCCACCTGGAAATCAGCTTTTACGTTTGGTTGCTGTTTAAGTCGATTAATAGTACCTTCCACCGTAGCAGGATTGGTAAAATATAAAGTTGCAATTGGATAATCAATGAGAGACTTAAGAAATAATTCATCTATTTTCAGTATGGGAGTATCATTTATCTTAGTTTCCTTTATGTATAGACTATAATTGGTACATGTGATTAAAATAGCATCTGGCTCAGCTGATGCCAACCATTCTAGTTGTGTCTGTACTCGTTTTTCAATCTGTTGCGTTGATTTATTTTTAATCGCATCAATAAGGCCTGGATCAACATGGTGAATTTGTTCTACGTAGGTACTTTTCAGTGCCGACTCTGTATATTCAATGTTACTATAGTGCGCGTGTAAAACTACTAGTTTAGCTTTACTATTAAGATTCATCATGTTCAAACCCAACCTTCTAATGGATAATTCCGTTATGATACTCATTTTACTAGTAGTACCTGATTATTTCCAAGTATTATTCGGGAGATGCCATAGGATGTGGTGAAACAGAGTATAGCAGGATCTTACGGACACGATTACAGATTTTCACGATTTTGTATTATGGACACATTTTTGACTTATTTACTTTAAATTGTCCGTAAAAAATCCAAATTTCAATACAACAGCTTATATTTCAAGTGTGTAACATTTGAACCATCTGTCACTTCTTGAGGTTCTAACTTTATTTGTTCTGAGCCAATTTGATCAAACAAGCGAATACCTTTTCCCATTAGGATTGGCGCTACATGCAGATGCATTTCATCCAGAAGACCGGCTTTTATACATTGCTGGGCAATACTTGCTGTTCCTATACTGACATTTTTACCATTTGCAGCTTCTTTCGCCTGTACAATAGCATCTTCAACTCCACTTGTGACAAAAGTAAAGCTTGTCTTATCTTCTACATAACTTACCGGAGCTTCATGTGTTACGATAAAAATAGGAACATCCTGAATCGGATGACTGCCACCCCAACCATTAACAATATCAAAAGTTCTCCTTCCTACAACCATCGCCCCTGTCATGGGAACTGGACCATCAAAAATTTCCTTGTTTATGGCAGAAAGCTTAAAGAATTCATTGTAACGACTTGGTTGATCACCACTAAACAACCAGTTTTGGATCAATTCCCCTCCTTCTCCTAGCGGCTGTTTTTGGTTATCATTCACACCTGCGATAAAACCATCAAGTGACATAGAAATATCTAAAATTACTTTACCCATTCCATTTCTCCTTTCTATATACTTTAATAATATCTTACTGGATCTAACTAAGAGATCCTTATATCGGTTACGAGGTCAGGTATGCCATTAGAAAAGTAATGATCTTCTCTTTCTAACACTCTAGTAATAGCTTGTGGAAATTCGTTCGCGTAGTGATGGATGTGCGTAACCGGCACTACCATATCATCCTTGCTGTGATACAAATATATATGGGATATGTGTGGAAGGTTTGATGTGAAATTCTTTGCTAGGGTAAACTCCTCAGCCTGCCAGTCCTCCTCTTTTCCCCAGTATGGTGATGCAATTAAGAACAAACTAGAGACAACAGGCTTTACATTCATTTCTGAAAGATATTTTAATAAAACCGCCCCACCCAGCGAATGTCCAATCAGTATTACTTCATTGTCCAAGTTAGCGAATATGTTTGTTAATGCTGCTTTCCACCTGGCATACTCAGGATTTTCTGGATTAGGCATCTTAGGAGTTATCAAATGATAAGTATCACCAAGTTGACTTTGTAAATATTCGATTAAATTACTGCTTCCTTGCTGAGGACCCTGTCGCCCTGCACTATGAACTAAAAGTATTTGTTTTTTCAATTATTACACCTCCTGTACTATAAATCTTGATAACCCGAATGATTTTGCTCCAATATTCGCTGCATTGCAAGAATCTGACCCAAATGCATTGCCTCATGGAATAATCCAAGACTGGCAAACTCTTCAAAACGGTCGATCCCATCAAATGGTTCTGTTAAACGTTCTTGCACCTGTTCAGATGACATATTCCCGATTCGATTTACTTGATCTTGTAAATCTAATACTAATTGGTCCATGCTTGGTACATTTTGAGGCCAATCATTAGGCTTGGTACCTCTTCCAAACAACTTCTTATAATTATCTGGTAAGCTACTCTTACTTCGATGCGGGAAATTAGCAATTTCTTCTGCTATGACTAATACATGGCCAATCTGCCAATGAATCGTATTACGAAATCCAGGTGGCTGCAGATCAATCAAATCCTTCGCAATCGGTGAGATGGAATCAATAAACAACCCTCTCGTCAACTTATATTGATCAAATATTGTCATGTGCTTCCTCCTCCTTGGTTTAGTATTCAATCAAACATTAATGAGAGTATACCAAAGACTAACACAACACATTTCTTATTATTTGCTAGGGTTCTGCTCCATTTCATAAGTAAAAAACTCCGTTCACTTTTCACATGTGAACGGAGGTCATTATCGATTTACAAAAGTTAGTCTTATTAACTATTATTTGAAAGTATTTCTGCCAACCGATCAGGATAATCTGTAAAAATGCCGTCAACTCCCCACCTTATCATTTGTTCCATATCCTCTTCCGCATTGACTGTATAAGTATGAACGTGTAAATCTTCATTATGAATCTTTTGAACGAGCTCTTGATCTATCTCTTGATAGGATACACCTACTCCTGATGCATATTGTCGAATCTGATTGTAATTAGCGGACTTTGCTTCATCTTTATACAACAGTTGAATAAGCGGAATTGACTCATATTTTGCATGAATTTGCTCCAATGTCTCTGCACTAAAGGATTGAATGATGACTTTATTTTCTTCGATTAGGTGGTAGTCTTCTAACATGCTAAGAAATTTGTCAGTCATCACAGGATCTGGGTCTTTTATCTCGATATAATAGTTGCTATGTAAACCGAAAGTATCGAAGATCTCTTCTAAAGTGGGCACTTCTATTCCAACATAATAATCATCTGCTTTTTCAGGATAAGCAATATTGAACCAAGTACCAGCATCCAATTTTTTTAGTTCAGTAAGAGACATATCTTCAACTAAACCACTTCCACTTGTCGTACGGGAAACATCCTCATCATGCAGCGCAACTAACTCTCCATCAGCTGTCATATGTATGTCAATCTCTAAATAATCTGAATTCATCTGTTGAGCAGACTGATAAGCAATTAATGTGTGTTCTGGGGCATAACCGGATGCTCCACGATGGGCGATATTCAAAATTTTGTCAGAAGATAACGAAACGGGTGATATACTATTAACATTCCCCACCTTTTCCTCAGTCTTCCATAAATATGTTACTCCAATTATCACTATCACAACAAAAAGTACGATGAAGCTCCATTTCCAAGTTGTCTTCACAACATCACCTTCACTACTCTAAAAATGATTCTAACTAAAGATACAGAAAGGTAGAAACACCCTTTTATTGTCTACAAAAAATACCATGATAATTTCTATGAGGACACCTATACTTGAAACTAATAAAATTTGAAACTCAATATAAACATAACAATTGCAGATATCTAGTAATAATAACGCTTCCGACTAATAGCTAAAACCACTGATATAAGTGCTATAATTAAGGAAGAATATGCGAGGATAGTATACAAGCGCTTCACCTCACCATAGTTTATTAACATTCCTTTTTTATTCGGTACCAATATTGATACGCTTCTTTAAAGCCTAGCTTTTCGTATAGCTTTAAAGCTGGTGTATTATGTAACATCACTTGCAGGTAAGCTCTTTCAGCACCGTGTTTCTTTCCCCAATTCAGAATCGAAGAAACGAGTTCTATACCAAATCCATTGTTTCTATGCATTTCACTCGTAACAATATCATATAACCCTATCCACCCGCCTTCTAACACACCCATTCCACATGCGAGCGTTTCTTCCTTTTCGTTAGTCAAACGAACATAACAAACATCAGCATTAATATGGTTTAACATCTGTTTAAGCGTATGCTGGTCCGCAACTTTTATATGATTTAATTCACAAAACTCTGAAAACCATTTATCATTTAATTGATTATCAATACTAGCCTTATTCGAGAAAAATGTCTCTCCTTCATCTAGGGATAATAATTGAACGCTCGTTTCTCCTACAAGGCCATACCCTTTTCGTTCTAGAATGTTGTCTAATTCTTCAGGGAAAACGTGAGTTGTTAGTTTAAAGATAACTTTTAATCCTTTCCTTTGGTATACTTTTTCACATCTCTCTATCTTTCGATTGATATCTTCTTGTGAATGATATAACGGATTAATAGAATTTGCTCTTTTGGCATAGCCATTGGAAAAACGTAATACCCACCCATCCAAAAGTTGCGTTTGCAGTGAGGGAAAAGCATTCATGGATAGCTCTTCCATTTTTCGAATATCTATATGACTACTCATTTATTGTTATCTCCCTTGATAATATGAATCAACTAAATGAATTGCGTGTTGAATATTTTCATGAGGATAAGAAAGATTCTTGAATTGATAAACTTCTATAGAGAGTTCATGAAACAGATTCATGGTATTTTTAAGTGCTTTCCAAACATCTTCTTCATCGTAATGAGCATATATTTGCTTGAATGGAGACACAAATTTAGTATCAGCCCATTCTTCAAAAAAACGAAATCCATGCCATGTGTTATACTCATTGCCATTCTTTAATTTTGCTTGTATTCGAATGAAAGATATCAGCAGGTCTTTCATATAACTATCAACTATAGATTTCCCTTCTAACAACTCAGTTCTACGTAGTTTTTTAGCAGCTAGAACGGCGTGATACCAAAAATCGTGCACCATATTTTCTATTTTCTCTTCTGGCATTTTTTTATTATTTTGCTTTATATTATTGTTTTTCAGGCGTGGTATGATATTATCCTTATCTAGTAGTACTTTTATTCCTTTTGAAAGAACACTTAAGACTTGATGGTGAGATTCCATCTCTGCAATTGCGGATATAGGAAAGCAAGCAAAGTCGACATCCAGTCCACCATCAAATAAAACTCTTCTTTCGATCCCTTCACCAACTGCTGTTTGTTCAAGAAAGGTAAGATAATACTTACCTATCTGAGCTAACCAATTTTTATATCGTAGTAACAAATTAGGATTTTCCGCAAATATAACGAGATCTAGATCTGCATATTGATCAGCTGGTTTTTCTTGCCTTGCTCTTGAGCCAACTATTATTGCTGCTCGGATATTTTCCTCTCTTTCAGCAAATGATTGAAATCTCTCTATTATGATATCGTATGTCAAATTAACCAAACTCATCCACCTACCATCTTTCTGTATCATCTAGGTCTCGCTCAGTTATTACGGTTTGCCATAGGGATATTTGGTGAACTACTCCCACCACTTACCACCCTT
>NZ_WJEB01000046.1:0-35845 GCF_010994085.1 Gracilibacillus saliphilus
AGGGTGGTAAGTGGTGGGAGTAGTTCACACTACGAAGTGACTACTTATTAGATATGAGTTTGATTGGAGAAGCAATTTTAAAAGTATGTGAACCGAGAAGAATTAATTATTCAATATATGGGAATACCGATGCTTATCTACATGCGCATGTGTTCCCACGCTATAATTGGGAACCAGAAGAACGAATTCCTTATCCCGTTTGGCAATACGCTAGTGAAAAATGGTGTAATCCTAAATACCAATACTCTAATGAAACACATGGTGAATTAAAAGAGAAGTTGGGTAAAGAGATCGATGGATTAATGAAGAAAGCTTATTGAATGAGAATACATTTAAGATCAATAGTTGGGAACGAGAAGGTCATTATGGTGGTAGTTGAGGAATTTGAATTTGATCAAGATAATCTAGTGCGAATGCCAAAACATTCTGATAGAGGTAGTGATAGATTATGACTTCGTATGAAATAAGAAAATTAAAACCCGAAGAATATAATAGGTGTAATAATATTTGGAATATGGAAGAGAAACCGAATATGGCAAAACTGTTTTACGACGAATTAGTAAGTGGAAGCAGAATCCCCTTTATTTATATAGTGAATAACGAGTTTTTAGGAGAAGGTTCATTAGTTTATTCAAACAATGACCCAGATTATACTATTCCAAATAAACGAATTTATCTATCACGTATGGTTGTAAAAGAAGAATTTCGCAACCTTGGAATAGGCAGCATTATAGTTGATTATTTGATTGATTACCCAAAAAACTTGGATATGAGGAAATAACACTTGGTGTAGATACAGATAACATTATCGCAAGACATCTATATGAAAAAAGGGTTTTACAACCGTATTATATATTTGTGAAGACGAATATGGTGAATATGTAAAACTCTTGAAAAAGTTATTTTAGCAGAACAATCATAACACAGTTATTGTTCATGTAGGAATTTATTACCATTACTTTTCGTGATAATTCAGCCCCACTTCGCTTCTTTTCGACACGCTTGTCAAATTCTCTCTGATTATAAGTATAAAGATCTCCAAAATAGCAAGAATTCGCCCGAATAAATGCTAAAATAAAGAAATCGATTACCATTCAGGTAACAATAAACTCCATAAATCGACAAATAAATATGAGTATAAAAACCTACTAAATATCCATTAATTTTCCAATCAATAAATCGAAATACTTATTTTAAAATTTATTTCTCCCTAAATATTGAAATAAATATAGGAAAACGGTAATATATAAGACAGAATTGAATAGTAAGAAAAAGGCAAACTGTTTGAAAAAGCAGGACGCAAAGCCTAGGGTCTAAGGGTGAATTAATAATCACAAATACCTACGATCGCCTGGTTACCTAAATGTTCCAATACATCATCAGTAAGTATTTTAGGCTATTTCTGCACAAAAAAGAAATAGCCTTTTTATTTTAAAAAAAAGGAAACAGGAGGAAATATCAATGCGTATAGCAATAGTGAAAGAAGCTTCTATCTATCGAGAAGGTCTAGTAGGGGTGCTTTCGAATGAATTTAAAGCTTATGATATCATTGCGGTTGAACCACAGCAACAAGGAAAACTACGAGACTATATTATCGACCTGCTCATCATTGATATTGATACAGATATAGATACCATAAGTTTAATTAACACGTACATGAAAAACAACAAGAAAATTATCGTGTGGACAGAAGACAATGATCATCCAGATCTTACAGAATTATTTAAAATGGACCTTAATGGTTATTTCTTTAATGGTATGGAGAAGAAAGAGTTAGTTCATGCCATCGAAAAGATTATATCTGGTCAAAACTATATCCACGAAGAATTAACCCAAATTCTATTAGGAGACTATCGCGAAATCCACAACCGTAAAGATAAACGGCCGGTCGGTGTGTTCACTAATCGTGAATGGGAAGTGATGGAGCTCTTAGCGCAAGGGTATAGTAACAATCGCATTAGTTCGACATTGTATATCACAGATAAAACAGTTAAAAATCATATCAGCTCGATTTTAAGAAAATTAGAAGTACCTGATCGGACGAATGCTGTAATCACAGCATTGAAAAATCAATGGTTCCATGTATCTTAATAAAGTCAAGCCTGTGTTGATCGGTAACATAGGCTTCTTTTTTTCGCTAATGACAAATAGTACCTAGAAAATTCACAAAAAATCACAAGATATTTATGACAAATAAAAACAGTTTATGTTATAATTTCGTTTATGATGTGATCGTATGCAATTAACGATAGAAGTCATCTGAAAGAATTATATGCGGAGGTTACGAATAATGGAGGAAACGATATCACTGAAAGAGATTTTCGAAGTTCTGAAAAAACGTCTATTGTTGATTATATTATTAATTGTTGGTGCTGCTGGTATCAGTGCTATCATTAGTTTTTTTGTTTTAACTCCAACCTATCAATCTAGTACGCAGTTTATAGTTAATCAAGATACGAATGAGGTTAATAATGTCGATTTGAACCAAATTCGATCCAATGTAGAAATTATCAATACATATAAAGGAATAATCACAAGTAATCGAATTTTAGATCAAGTCGTAGATGAAATGAACTTAACGATCTCAACAGGAGCATTGGGTGAAAAAATAGCCTTGGCAAATGAAGAAGGTTCACAGGTTGTTACCTTAACAGCAACGGATTATGACCCGGAAGTAGCAGCAGATATTGCCAATACAACAGTGGAAGTGTTCCGTGAAGATCTTCCAGAATTGATGAACGTTAACAATGTGAACATTCTATCCGAAGCGGTAGTACCAGCAAACCCGAAACCTGTAAATCCAAAACCGATGCTTAACATCGCAATCGCAATGGTGCTTGGGGCAATGGTTGGTGTAGGTTTAGCATTCTTGCTTGAATACTTAGATAACACGATTAAAACCGAACAGGATGTAGAAGACAAATTGGAACTACCGATTCTTGGCGTAGTCTCGCATATTGACGAAAAAGATATGATGTCGATGGGAAAGCCCGTATCCATTAATCAAAAAACGGAGAGGGGGAACTTTAGTGGTCAAAGGAAAAAAACAGTCTAATCTAAAAAACGTAAGACACTTGATTACCAAGATGAACCCTCGTTCTCCGATTTCAGAACAATATAAAACGATTCGAACGAACTTGCAATTCTCTTCTGTGGATGGCGAACTAAAAACAATGCTGGTGACCTCTTCTGGACCTTCAGAAGGGAAGTCATCTACAACAGCAAACTTGGCGATTGTGTTTGCTCAACAAGGAAAGAAAGTATTGTTAATTGATGCAGATATGCGTAAACCAACCTTACACTATACCTTCCGCATCGATAATCGCAAAGGATTAAGCAGTGTGCTAGTCGGTGAAACAGAATTAAGCGAATCTGTTACAAGCAGTGATGTAGCAGGATTGGATTTATTAACTTGTGGACCAATTCCGCCCAACCCATCTGAATTGTTAGGATCTAAAGCGATGGAAACACTGATTGCTAACGCCAGCTTGGATTATGATTTAGTGCTATTTGATACTCCACCTGTATTAGCTGTTACCGATGCGCAAATTTTAGCTAATAGCTGTGATGGTGCCGTAATGGTTGTACGTAGTAATCAGACAGAATACGATGCCGCAACAAAGGCAAAAGAATTATTGGACGTTGGTAATGCGAAATTATTAGGTGTTGTACTTAATGACCGTGAACAGAAAAAAGGTCACTATTACTATTATGGAAATTAAGAAAACCGCAGATCGCTCGGAGCTAGACAGCTATCCAATATTTATACTTTGCAATTAAAAAATACCTTTCGACTTAACAAATAGTCGAAAGGTATTTTTTTGAATAAATCCCCATAAAATAAAGATGTAAAACTAATGTATATAGATAGGGGCTTTGTGTTATTACTTTCCAAACAACAACGAATATGCTATCCTTTACATATAATGGGACTAAGGTCTAGTATGTGTGGGTAGGATGACTAGAAAGGGTGGTGCATATGTTGGATATCAATCCATATATTCTTCCAATTAATCGAGAAAGTGTAACAAATATTTCTTCATCCATCGCAATAGCGAAGGAAGCAGAAAAAGCGAACGTGAGAAAAATTATTGCAGCACCTAGATACATACAAGGAAAGCAGGAAATTAATAAAGATACCATTATTAATTTGGTGGAAAAGGTTAATCAACAACTAATAGAAGAAAATATAGACGTAGATATCATTCCTGGACAAACGATTCGAATCTATGGAAACATGGAAGAAGATCTAGAGACGAACAGTTTCATTACTTATGGGACAGAACCAAAATATGTCTTTATGGAATTAATGTATGATCATATCCCGGAATATACCAAACAATTATGCTATGAACTTCAATTGAAAGGATATAAACTTGTCTTAGTGAATCCTGAAAAAAACCTACAGATTCAGGAAGACCATGATCATCTCTACAGTATGGTGAAGAATGGTGTATTAGTGCAAGCGAGTGCTAAAAGCATTATCGGTAAGAAAGGTAAAAAGCTGCAAAAACTAACCCAACAATTTCTGAAGAATAACCTCGTTCATTTCGTCGGTTCAGACACCTCAGAATCTAAAGAATATCACTTACAATCGGCATGGAAGTCGATGAAACGCAATATATCTTTCCAACAGTGGTATTTATTACAAGAAAATCAAAATCTATTGTTAGACAACAAAATGGTTCAAGGGGAAGAACCAGTCCGCATTAAAAAGAAGAAAATCTTCGGCATTTTATGATATCGAGAAATTAGGCGAAGGTTACAATATTTAAAGTCTATTCGACAATAATCGCCTGTTAAATTCTATTTTCAATTGGCTTGTTTCCTGTTATACTTTAGTATTATATTGTGAAGGTAAAATACATATTTTATGATCAGAAAGGACGATGAATCAAATGATCGATATTCATTGTCATATCCTACCTGGTGTGGATGACGGTGCAACACATATGGATGATAGTGTGCAAATGGCGAAAAGTGCCGTATCTCAAGGGATTAACACGATTATTGCCACACCACATCACTTGAATGGTAGTTATGATAACTATAAAGAAGACATATTAGTAGCTACAGATCAATTGAATGATAGATTACAAGCAGAAGATATTCCTCTTACCATTCTTCCAGGTCAAGAAACACGAATAAATGGAGATATGTTAGACGACTTAGAGAACGGGAACCTGTTACCGTTAAATGATACAAGTGGCTATTTATTTGTGGAACTTCCATCCAACCATGTGCCGCGTTATACGAAACAATTAATGTTTGATCTCCAATTACATGGAATCAAGCCTATTATTGTGCATCCAGAACGCAATAAAGAACTAATAGAGAATCCTGATATATTATATGATCTAGTTAGTAATGGAACATTAACGCAGGTTACAGCAGCAAGCGTCTCTGGTAAATTCGGTAAAAAAATCAGAAAATTCAGCCTTCAATTAATCGAAGCAAACTTAACGCATTTTATTGCATCTGATGCGCATAATATTACGAGTAGAGGATTTGTGATGCAAGAAGCACATACAGTAATCAAGGATAAATATGGTGCCTCTTTGGTTTATTGGTTTATGGAAAATGCGCAATATTTAGTTAATGGAGATCATGTAGTAGGCGATGTGCCAGAAAAAATCAAAAAGAGGAAAATAATGGGAATTTTTTGAGTTGTAGAGTGTTAAAAGTTAAAGTATACTTTAAAAGGTGTATTATAAGTGAATGTTATCATTATATTTTGGAGGATTGTTATCTATTATGAAAAAAGTAAGAAAAGCGATCATTCCAGCAGCAGGGCTGGGAACAAGATTTTTACCTGCAACAAAAGCGATGCCAAAAGAAGTTTTACCGATTGTGGATAAACCAACAATTCAATATATTGTCGAGGAAGCAATTGCATCTGGCATAGAAGATATTATTATTGTAACTGGTAAAGGGAAACGAGCAATTGAGGATCATTTTGATCACAACTTTGAATTAGAAGATAACTTATTAAAGAAAGGCAAGTTCGATTTACTAGAAAAAACAAAACAACCTGCAGAAGTGGATATCCATTATATACGTCAAAAAGAACCTCTAGGATTAGGCCATGCCGTATGGTGTGCACGTAAGTTTATTGGAGATGAACCATTTGCGGTATTACTAGGTGATGACATTGTGCAATCAGAAACACCATGTCTAAAGCAATTAATTGATGAGTATGAAACTACAGGTGGTTCGATTATTGGTGTTCAACAGGTTCCTGATCATGAAACCCACCGTTACGGAATTGTGGATCCAAAGGAACAGCATGGTGATAATTATTCTGTGAATAAGTTTGTTGAAAAACCTGAACCAGGAACAGCACCTTCCAACTTAGCGATAATGGGACGTTATGTATTATCACCCACAATCTTTAAATATCTAGAACAGAAAGAAGTAGGTGCTGGTGGTGAAATTCAATTAACGGATGCGATCCAAAGTTTAAATGAATCTCAAAGTGTGTTTGCATATGATTTTGTGGGGAAACGTTATGATGTTGGAGAAAAGCTTGGCTTCATTAAAACTACGATTGAATTTGCATTACAGAATGAGGAAATCGGTGAAGAAGTACAAAAAATTATTAATCAGTTAGCGCAAGAAAACAAGGTGAAACAATAATTCCAATAATTCTTAACGATGGAAGGGATGGCCCCAATGGGTTACAAACAACGGATTTGCTTATTAATATTATTAGACTCTCTCATTGTTAGTACCGCGATTTTTATAGCTTCATGGATTGTTTACCCAACCCATTCATTTGGTGAATTAGATATAATGGCAATTACAGCAATTGCCTTATTTCTATTTCACCATCTATTTGCCTTTGTCTATAAGCTTTATCATAAGGTTTGGGCATATGCGAGCATAGGGGAGTTAATGGCAATCGTGAAAGCAATCACTTTCACAATAGTAGCAACAGGTATTGTTCAGTTCTTAGCAAATGATTTCACCATTTATAGAAGAGCACTTATTGTAACTTGGTTATTACATATTATATTAATTGGCGGTTCAAGGTTTGTCTGGAGAGTCTACCGCGACCACTATATGCAAGATAAGACTAATAGAAAACGAACATTAATAGTCGGAGCCGGTGCTGCTGGTGCAATGATTGCCAGACAATTAAAGAATGAACAGCAACATACCGATCTTTTACCTGTGGCTTTCGCAGATGACGATATGGCAAAACACAAAATGCAGCTTTATGATTTGCCGGTTGCAGGTGCTACCAAAGAGATCCCTGATTTAGTGAAAGATTTAGAAATTGATCATATTGTAATAGCTATTCCATCTTTAACAAATGGAGCATTATCCGAGTTAGTCGCTATTTGTAACAGCACCAATGCTAAGGTTCAGATGGTACCGAAGATAGAAGATATTGTTTCAGGAAAAATATCCGTAAGTTCCTTAAAAAATGTAGATGTCGAAGATGTATTGGGACGTGATCCAGTTGAATTAGACATCAACTCTATATCAGAATATGTTACAGGCAACACGGTTATGGTAACTGGAGCCGGTGGTTCAATAGGTTCGGAGATTTGTAGACAGTTAATGCGATTTACACCATCGAAAATATTGATAGTCGGTCATGGCGAATTTAGTATTTACTCCATTGATATGGAACTTCGCCAAAAATATCAAAAAGAAGAAATAGAAATTATACCAATTATTGCAGATGTACAAGATCGACAACGTATTTTTGAGGTTGTACAAGAACATAACCCAAGAATCATTTACCACGCAGCAGCACATAAGCACGTACCGTTAATGGAATACAACCCTCACGAAGCGGTAAAAAATAATATTATCGGAACGAAAAATGTAGCGGGAGCGGCGGATGCATTTGGCACTCATACGTTTGTTTTAGTTTCTACAGATAAAGCCGTAAACCCTACTAACGTGATGGGAGCAACGAAACGCATAGCAGAAATGGTTGTACAAGACTTAGCAGCTCGTAGTAAAACAAAATTTGTTGCGGTAAGATTCGGTAATGTACTTGGAAGTCGTGGCAGTGTTATTCCACTATTTAAGAAGCAAATTGAAAAAGGCGGACCAGTCACGGTTACACATCCAGACATGACGCGTTATTTCATGACGATTCCTGAGGCTTCACGGTTAGTTGTCCAAGCTGGAACATTAGCCAAAGGTGGAGAAATATTTGTGTTAGATATGGGAGAACCTGTTAAAATAGTTGACTTGGCCAAAAATCTTATTAAATTATCAGGATATACAGAAGAGGAAATTCCTATTGAATACACTGGCATACGACCAGGAGAGAAGATGTATGAAGAACTGCTTGGAGAAGATGAAGTTCATCCGAATGCTGTGTATGAAAAGATTTATGTTGGAAAAACAAAAGAAGTTAATGAAAAACAACTATGGGAATTGATCAACAATTTCAATTCCTATAATAATATAGAACTTAAAGAAAGTTTAATGAGGATAGCTTATATGGATATCCAAAGGGTAGTAGAGCCCATTAAATGATAGTGGCAGATCTGTAAAACTCGTTGTACTTAATAATTCTTTTTGGAAGGAAGTCTTTTTTCTTATGGCTAAACAAAGAATCTTTCTTTCTTCTCCACATATGAGTGAAGAAGGATATGAGCAACAATATGTTCAAGAAGCTTTTGATACTAATTGGATAGCACCATTAGGCACAAACGTTAATGAATTTGAAAAAGAACTAGCTACTAAGGTAGGGGTGAAATCGGCAGCTGCCTTATCTTCTGGCACCGCAGCGCTTCATTTAGCATTGCGAGCAGCTGAAGTAGGTGAAGGGGATATTGTGTTCTGTCCGTCTCTTACATTTTCAGCAACAGTAAATCCAATTATTTATCAAAATGCTACACCTGTTTTTATTGATAGTGACGAGAAAACATGGAATATTAGTCCTGAAGCATTAGAGTTAGCATTTCGAAAGTATCCTGAGGTAAAAGCCGTTATTGTCGTGCATTTGTATGGCTTATCAGCTGATATGGATAGAATATTGGAAATCTGTAATAAACATAACGTTGTAGTAATTGAAGATGCTGCTGAATCACTTGGTGGTTATTATAAAGGAAAACAGACAGGAACATTTGGCGACTATGGTGTTTTCTCTTTTAATGGAAATAAAATTATTACAACTTCTGGAGGGGGAATGTTAGTTTCTAACGATGAAGAAAAAATATCAAAAGTACGCTTTTGGTCAACGCAATCACGTGATCAAGCCCGTCATTATCAACACAGTGAATTGGGGTATAATTATCGAATGAGTAACGTTCTTGCGGGGATTGGGCGTGGGCAACTAAAAGTATTAGAAAAACGAGTTGAAAAGAAAAAGTACATATTTGAATATTATAAGAGAGAGCTTGAAAAGTTGAAGGGGATTTCCTTTATGCCAATCAATACATGGGATAAACCAAACTATTGGCTAACCTCTTTAACAGTAAGTGGAAAAGTAAGGCCAATTGATATTATTGAAGCTTTGGAGTCTGAGAATATAGAATCAAGACCTATATGGAAACCAATGCATAAGCAGCCATTTTTCAGAGAATATGATTTTATTGGTGAAGGTATTTCGGAAAGATTGTTTGAAACAGGAGTTTGTTTACCTAGTGATACGAAAATGACAGATAATGATTTAGCAAGAACAATTAATATTATAAAAAGGTTGTGGTATTAATGCCTTCTACGGCTGAGCAGAAAGAGTACATAAAACCACAAAATAATCGTTTGTATTCCAAATATATAAAACGGTTCATTGATCTTGTTGTAGCATTACTTTTAATTATAGTCATAAGTCCATTGCTTTTAATAATCTCAATATGCATAAAATTAGACTCTAAGGGTCCAGTATTTTATAAGCAACGGAGAATCGGTTATCAAAATAAGGAATTTCAAATATATAAGTTTAGAACGATGGTTGATAACGCCGAAAAGTTAGGTGCGGGTTTACGAACTAGCGAAAATGATACCCGAATTACAAAGATAGGTAGAATATTAAGAATAACTAGTTTAGATGAGGTTCCTCAAATTATAAATATAATAAGAGGAGAAATGAGTATCATAGGACCTCGCCCTACTGTGCCACAAATTATAAACAAGTTAGAATATGGAGCAAAAGAGAGACACTTCGTTTTACCAGGAGTTACGGGTCTTGCACAGATTAATGGTAGGCAATCAATTGATTGGAAAGAAAAAATTAATTATGACCTCAAATATGTGCAAAGCATTTCATTTAAATTAGATTTATTAATCTTTTTTAAAACATTTTTAGTAGTGTTCAAGAAAGAATCAGTACATAAAAAAGAAGTATCAAAAGAATTCAATGATTTATAGAGAGAGGGAAAAAAATGTTTAATCAAATAATATCAATACATGGTGTTCCACGATCAGGAACATCCTGGTTAGGTCAGATATTTAATAGCTCAGAAGAGGTAAGGTATAAATTTCAACCTCTTTTTTCCTACGCTTTTAAAGATGCAGTACACGTACGTAGTTCTAATGAAGAAATATTAAAATATTATAACGAACTGTATAATACAGAAGATGCATTTTTAGATCAAACTCAACAAATAGAGAAAGGTATTTATCCATCATTTGAAAATAAAGAAAGTAATCCTAAGAAACTTGTTACTAAGATGGTACGGTATCACTATTTAATTCCTACTTTGTTATCTTCTGTGGATGATTTTAAACTTGTAGCCATAATAAGGAATCCACTGGCTGTTTTAAATTCTTGGCGGAATGCACCAAAAGAATTACCTCCTCATTTAAGTTTTGAGGAAGAATGGCGATATGCGCAGAATCGAAATTTATTTAGGCCAGAAGAGTATTTTGGGTTTGAAAAATGGAAAGAAGCTACAAAACTATATTTATGGGCAAAAGAAAAGTATCCAGAAAAAGTTTATATACTAAAATATGAGAATTTAGTTTCAAATACTAAAGACGTTACAAAGGATATGTTTGATTTTTGTGACTTGATAATGGGTGAACAAACAAATGATTTTATAAGTGATTCTAAAAGTAAAATGAATGACAATCCATATAGTGTATATAAAGGTAAAAATAACACCAAAGAATGGGAAAAACAGTTACCAAAATCAGTAATCGATGAAGTGTATCAGGAATTAACTGGTACAGAATTTGAGCAGTTTTTGAAATGAAATTTCTTAGAATGAATGTCGTTTATTAAAGGTGTGATGAAATGTTAAAGGTGGTTACAGTTCAAGAAGAGGAACTTTGGAATGATCTTGTCAAATCAATGGATCACTTTGATGTTTACCAATTAGCCGATTACGTAAAAGCATTTAAAATCCATGGAGATGGAGATCCTTTACTATTTTATTATGAAGATAACGAAATCAAAGCGATAAATGTCGTAATGAAGAGGGATATTGCTTTAGATCAGAGCTTTAGAGGAATAATTGAAGAGAACATGTTTTTTGATTTATCTACTCCTTATGGTTACGGTGGCTTTCTAATAGAAGGTCAAAAAAACAATGAAAATATGAATCAATTATTTGAAGAATATCAAAATTATTGTATAAAACATAATATCGTATCCGAATTTGTTAGATTCCATCCATTATTACGTAATTGTCGTGATGTTGAGAATTATTATGAAGTAATTCAATTAGGAAACACTATTACAGTTAATCTCGAAACGGAAAAGACACTCTGGGAGAACATGATAGGGAAAAACCGAAATGTTATTAGAAAAGCTATAAAATCAGGAGTAGAAATTTATTGGGGTAGAAATCAAGAACTATATAATGAATTTATCGATATGTATAATGACACGATGGATAAAGATAATGCAAAAGATTACTATTATTTTGATGAGGCATTTTATAACAGTGTTTTGAAGGACCTAAGATATAACTCAATGATTTTTTATGCTACTATTCAAGGGAAAATTATCGCGATGTCCATGATATTATATGCAAATGGTAAAGTGCATTATCACCTTTCAGCATCTTGGCGAGAATACTTAAAATATGCCCCAACCAATCTGTTATTAACAGAAGTTGCGACATGGGGAATAGCTAATGGTTTTCATTCATTTCACCTCGGTGGAGGATTAGGTTCGGGTGAAGATAGCTTATATAAGTTTAAGAAAGCATTTAATAAAAATTCAGACACTTACTTTTCGATAGGAAAGAAGGTATTTAATAATGAAGTCTATGAAGAGCTATTAAGCATGAGAAGTTTAAATGACAAAGAAGCACAATCAACTGATTTCTTTCCAGCTTATAGACAGTAAGTATTGAAGAAAAGGAGAAGTGAAAGGTGGTTAACATATTCTTTATAGTGATATTTTACATTAGTTTATTTATCATTTTTTGGGCAATGGTTGGATACCCTCTATCTATGAAATTATTAGATAAATTGTATCAAAATAGACATCCACTAAAAGATTATAAGCATGAACCAACTGTGACAATAATGGTTGTTGCACATAATGAAGAAGACGTCATCAAAGATAAACTACAGAATATCATTAATTTAGACTACCCAAAAGACAAAATAAAGTATTTGATTTCATCTGATAATAGTACTGATAAAACAAATGAGATAGTAGAGGAATTTATTAAACAACATCCTAATGAAAATGTATATCTACATAAAGTAAAAAATAGACTAGGTAAAACAAATGCACAGAATGAAGCACAAAAATTAGTGGATACTGATTATCTAGTTATGACTGATGCTAATTCTATACTAAAAAGCGATTCAATTAACGAATTAATGGCTTCATTTTCATCTGATGATATATCTTATGTTACTGGAAAGCTGGTTATTACAAATAATAACAGTGGTTCAGTGAGTAACAGCGAATCAGGTTATTGGCAAAAGGATCTGAAGATTAGAGAGATCGAGTCAAAAATCCAAACTATCACAGCTGGTAATGGAGCTTTATATGCATGTAGAAACTCTGAATACATTGATTTTGATCCATTAAAATCTCATGATAGTAATATGCCGAGACATTTTGCATTACTAGGAAAAAGAGCAATATGTAATCATGATGCTATAGCATATGAAAAAGCTGGAGAAATTATTGGAGACGAATTCAAGAGAAAAGTAAGGATGAATCGGAGAATACTTAAAAATATATTGCCAGATATTAAAATTTTAAATATTTTCAAGTATAAATGGTATACATATTTCTATTTCGGCCATAGAACATGCAGATATTTACTATGGTTATCTCACGTATTGTTATTACTTTCAAATTTCATTATTGTAAATGAATCCATTTTTTATGCATTTACTTTGATGGGACAAGTTTTGTTTTATATTTTAGCAGCTATAAAACATTTATTTAATTTTAACCATAAATTAGTTAATATAGTCTATTATTATTGTGTAACTATCATTGCACAATGGATAGGAGTTTATAATATTTTAACTGGTAAAGCTAAACCATTTTGGGAAAAGGCAGAAAGTACAAGATAAAAAAGGCGGGATAAAATGCTATATAATGAAATAATAGAAGGTCAAGCTAAAATATCTGTAATTGGGTTAGGCTATGTAGGAATGCCACTAGCGGTTGCTTTTGCGAAAAAACTACAAGTAATAGGCTTTGATATCAATGAAGAAAAAGTAGACTTATATAAATCAGGTATTGATCCCACAACAGAGGTAGGGGATGAGGAAATAAGAAATACTTCTGTAGAATTCACTTCTGATGAACGAAAATTGAAAGAAGCAAAATTCCATGTAGTTTCTGTTCCGACACCAATTAATTTAGATAAGACACCTAACTTAGATCCAGTTGAGGGAGCAAGTGAGTTAATTGGAAGAAACCTTACTAAAGGAAGTATTGTAGTGTATGAGTCAACTGTTTATCCGGGTGTTACTGAAAATATATGTATTCCAATACTTGAGAAAGCATCTGGTTTAAAGTGTGGAGTGGATTTTAAAGTAGGATATTCACCAGAACGGATAAATCCTAGTGATAAAGTAAATACCTTGGAAAAAATCATAAAAATAGTATCTAGTATGGATACTGAAAGTCTAGAGGAAATAGCTAAATTATATGAATTGATTATAGAAGCTGGGGTATTTAAGGCAAGTTCTATAAAAGTAGCTGAGGCAGCGAAGGTAGTAGAAAATAGCCAAAGAGATATAAATATTGCCTTTATGAATGAATTAGCTATGGTCTTTGATCGAATGAATATTGATACGAAAGATGTTATTGAAGCAATGAATACAAAATGGAATGCTTTAGGATTTACTCCTGGATTAGTAGGTGGACACTGCATAGGAGTTGACCCATATTATTTTATTTATGAGGCAGAAAAACTAGGCTATCATAGTCAAATTATTTTATCAGGTAGAAAGATTAATGATGGTATGGGTAAGTTTGTTGCAGATGCTATTATAAAAAAACTGATCGAAGGTAATAAAGTTATCAAAAATTCTAGAATTGTAATTTTAGGTCTTACTTTTAAAGAAAATACCCCAGATACTAGAAATTCTAAAGTAATTGATATCATCCATGAATTGGAGGAATATGGTATTAATTGCTTGATTGTTGACCCAGTAGCAGATGAAAAAGAAGTATGGAATGAATATAACCTTGAATTAACAGATCTTAAAGATATAAAAGAAGCAGATTGCCTCGTATTTGCAGTTGGACATAATGAATTTAAAACGATGAATTTAGAAGATATCGATAAATTATATAAAGAAATGCCAAATAATGAAAAAATACTAATAGATGTTAAGAGTCAATTTAATAAGGAAGAGGTCTATAAAAAAGGTTTACTTTATTGGCGATTATAAAAGTGGTGAAAAAATGAAAATTTTACATATTAACTCTTATTTTAGTACAAGTAGATTCTATAAACATTTTTTTGATAATCAAATTGATCAAAATGTTGATATTGATGCTTTTGTTCCTGTTTCAAAGTCGTTTGAAACAGAAATGGACTTTGGTGAATACACAAGTGTTAGTAGATGTTACAATTCTTTTGACAGGTATAGTTATTTTTTAAAACAATATAAAATACTAAAAGCAGTACAGTCTTCTTACCATATAAATTCCTATGACGTAATACACGCTCATTCATTATTTACGAATGGTTACATTGCGTATAAATTAAGCCGGAAATATAATATTCCATACATAGTAGCAGTCAGAAATACTGATGTTAATAGATTTTTTAAGAAAATGTATCATCTTAGAGGTATTGGTATAGAAATATTAAAAAATGCACAAAAGGTTATTTTCTTATCTGAACCATACAAACAATTGATAATAAATAATTATGTACCAAAACATTTAAAAAAGCTATTTCTTCAAAAATCACATGTTATACCAAATGGAATAGATGATTTTTGGTTTCATAATAGACCTATTAATCTTAAAAATATAGGCTCAGACGTAATTAATCTTTTATATGTAGGAGATATAAATGAAAATAAAAATTTATTAACAACTGTCAACGCTATAAAGTTATTAAATAGAATAGGAATGGAAGCAAAATATACTATTGTCGGTAAGGTGAGGGATAAATCCATTTTTAATAAGCTTGTGAAAGAGCCGTTTGTTGAATATGTTCAACCAATTCCAAAAGAGAAGCTAATTAGTGTTTATCGAAAAAATGACATTTTTGTAATGCCTTCTATCCGTGAAACTTTTGGGTTGGTCTACGCAGAGGCTATGAGTCAAGGGATCCCGGTAATATATAGTAGGGGACAAGGATTTGATGGCCAGTTCGAAGACGGAAAAGTTGGTTATAGCGTAGATAGTAAAAATGAAAAAGAGATCGCAAACAAAATATCTATAATAAAAAAGAATTATATTAATTTTTCTGAAAACTGTGTTAATAATGTTTCAAGATTCTCGTGGAAAACAATATCTAAAATGTATATAAATTTATATTACAGTGTTTTAAGGAAAAAATAATAAGAGAGGCAATATATATGGGACATTCCTGTGGTAGTGTTACTGAGAAAGATGACAAAAAAATAAGTATTGCTTTATTATCATCAATAGTAATATTAACAATGCAATATTTCTTAATAGTTATACTAAATTTAATGAATACATCAATGGTTACCAATATCCAGCTTATATCAAAAATAATTGTGGGATTAGTTTACTTGTATGCCTTACCTATAGTTGTTAAAAGGAGTAAAGGAAAATTATTATTGTTTTATTTTATCTTTGTTGGGATTTTCTTAACTCATTACTTACTTTATCCTGATGTGCGATCAGAATTAGTGTCGATTGGTGTAACTTTTTTTACAATGGCTTTACCGAGTTTTATATATGCTTTAAGTTTACGGAATTTAAACGTATTAAAAAAAGTCATGAATAAAGCTAGTTTGATAGTATTTATATTGGGGATAATCCTTGGCTTTTTAATTGTTTTAAAAATTGTTGATCTTGGCGACTATAGCATGGCGCTTTCATATTATATGTTATTACCCGCACTTATAAATATGGATGAATTGCTCTCAAAGTTTTCTATTAAATCATTTATTATTTTGCTAGGTTCACTAATAGTTATTTTGGCATTAGGTTCAAGAGGTGCAATGATTTGTGTAGTAATATTTACAATCTTAAAGCTTATTAAATTTGAGCATCGCTTAACTATAAAATCATTTTTGGGGTATAGTTTTATTTTGTTTGGCGGTGGCATCGTTTTAATAAATTTTGAAAAAATATTAACAAGTATTTATGAACTATTGCTTAATTATGGAATAAATAGTAGAAGCATCAAATTGTTTTTGGGAGACGATATACATTTAAGTGGAAGAGATGGGTTATATGAAAAAGTCTTAAAAGAAATAAGTTTATATCCATTACTTGGAAGAGGGATAGGGTCTGATCGTATCATTATAGGGAATGGATATGTTCATAATATCCTATTAGAAATATTAATCAACTTTGGAGTTATTATAGGTAGTATAATTATTTCAATAATATTATTAATGCTACTAAAAATTCTCTTTGAAAAAAATAATCTTAACTATAATATTTATATAATATGGATTGCTTTTGGTTTTATACACTTAATGGTAAGTAGTTCATATTGGAGTGATCAAAAATTTTGGATATTGCTAGGGCTATTGGTAAATGGACTTTTCTTAAAAGATCGACCATTACAGAATAAAATTTTATAGAAGGTTGTGAATAAAATGGAGCCACTGGTTAGCGTTTGTTGTATCACTTATAATCATGAAAATTACATTCGTGATGCCTTAAGTAGTTTTATAATGCAACAAACAAATTTTGATTATGAGATATTAATACATGATGATGCATCAACTGATGGAACTGGAGAAATAATTAAAGAATTTGAATTAAAATATCCAGATATTATTAAGCCAATTTACCAAAAAGAAAATCAATATTCTAAGAACCCTCGTGTGCCAGCGAAAAATGTTTGGCCGCGTGCTCAAGGTAGGTATATAGCAACTTGTGAAGGAGATGATTTTTGGTTAGATAAAAATAAATTACAAAAACAAGTGGATATATTAGAAAATAATCCAGAATTTGTATATTGTTTTCATTCTGTACAAGTAGTGGATACAGCGAAAAATCCTATTGGGAAATTCTTAGGACCACATGGTAAAGGGAGTGGGAGCTATTTTTTAAGTGAAACTGGACAAGGTAGTTTTGTTCATCTTTCTTCGATTATGATGAGAACAGAACTAGTTCAAGAGAAATTACCTGACTGGTATTTTGATGCGAGTCATGGAGACTACGCTTTAATCTTCTATCTTGAAGGCCTTGGAAAAAACTATTATATAGACGAGGTAATGTCATGCTATAGAATTGGTGTTAATGGATCACTAATGACTAGTTTTAGAAAGGATGAATCTAAAACTCTTAAGTTACAATATTATGAACATAGAATTAATACAATAAATTCAGCTGATTCGTATTTTAATTATCGTTTATTTAATGAATTTAAAACACTTAGATTATCTAATGAAGTAAGAATAAATTTACTTAGAAATGATTTTTCTAGAGATGCTATAAAAAAATATTTAGCTTTTGCTTCAAATAATGGTTGGTTAAAGTTACTAAAAATTATTATTAGCTTCAAACTACCAACTTTAAAGAAAATATTGGTACAAAGATAAGGACAAAGAGCAAAAGGTTATAATTTAATTTGATTGAATTCAAGGTCAAAAGGGAGTATGGAAATGAAATCTTACAACATGATCAAGCGAAAAACTATCAAAGGACTACTTTGGAGTTTTATTGATTTGTTCTCAAGACAAATTATTGTACTGATAACTCAGGTTATATTAGCACGTTTATTACTTCCTGAGTATTTTGGTCTAATAGGAATGATAACTATATTTGTTTCAATTTCAACCTCCCTAGTTCAAAGTGGTTTAGATCAAGCGTTAATTCGTGAAAAAAATCCTAAACAATTAGACTATTCCACTGTATTTTTTTTTAATTTATGTATTTCAGTATTTATTTATAGTATTTTATTTACTACTGCACCATTCATTGCCTCTTATTATGGGGAGTCGGAATTGGTTGCCATATTAAGAGTTTTGATGTTAGTAGTTATTATTAATGCTTTATCGGTTATACAACGCGTTATTTTAATTCGAAGCGTAGATTTCAAAACACAAACAAAAATTACAATTATTGCAAGTCTTGTTTCAGGAATGATAGCTATTACTTTTGCGGTTTTGGGGTTAGGTGTTTGGAGTTTAGTAGCACAACAACTATCTATGCAGTTTATTATGATGATTTTGTTAACACTTAATAATAGATGGGTACCATCGCTTAAATTTAACATAAGGTTGTTTAAGTATTATTTTAAATTTGGATATAAATTATTATTCTCTGGCTTAATTGGTGTTCTCCAACGAAACATTTATTTTGTTATAATTGGTAAAATATATACGCCAACAAATTTAGGATATTATACAAACGCATCTAAACTAAGAGATATATCATCACAAACGTTATCGCAGGCTCTTCAAAGAGTTACATACCCCATATTGAGTAAGTTTAAAGATGATCCAAGGATGTTGTCAACTAATTATAGAAGGTTAATACGAAGCACAGCTTTTATTCATTTTCCAATAATTATGGCCTTGTCAGCTATTTCTCCTATACTAATTCCTTTAGTATTAGGTTCTCAATGGGAAGAATCAGTTCCGTTCTTCCAACTCTTAAGTGTGGTAGGAATGTTATATCCGATACAAGCATTAAATTTAAATATATTAAAAGTAGTCGGAAGAACCGATGTATTTTTAGCACTTTCTATTATAAAAACTCTCATATTATTTGTTTTGCTTAGTGGAGCTATCTATTTTGAAATAAGCATAAATGGATTAATAATTGTTGCGATTTTGCATTCTTTTATTTCATTAATGATTCATAGTTATGTATCAAGTAAATTCATCAAATATAATTTATTTACTCAATTATTTCATTTATTCAAAATTATGATTCCTTCATTTATTATGTTTATTATTATGAATTTTGTTGGACAAGCTTTAGCACTTATGAGTATATATATGATTGTTATTCAGTTAATAATAGGTCTAGTTTTTTATCTAATTATTAGTTTCTTTATTAACAGGTGGGAATTAAAAAGCACATTAGATTTAATAAAGGAATTTAAGTAAAAAGGGAGAGGATGGATTATGACAGGTAAAATCTTTTGTATTGGTAGGAATAAAACAGGTACTACGTCCTTGAAAAAGGCATTTGAAGTTCTAGGCTATAGTGTTGGGAAACAGCGTGAAGCTGAAAATTTGTTAGTAAATTATATTGAAGGTGATTTTGATTCAATAATTGAACATTGTAACTCTGCTACTGTATTTCAAGATGTTCCATTTAGTTGGCCAGGGACTTATATGTATTTAGATAGAGCTTTCCCTGAAAGTAAATTTATTCTTACAGTTAGAGACAGTAGTGAACAATGGTATAACTCTATAACTAAATTTCATTCTAAAAAATTCGCAGATGGTCACAGAACACCAACTAGAAATGATTTGATAAATTCAACCTATATTTTCAAGGGTCAGCCTTGGCTTGTACATAAACATATATATGGTATTGAAGGTGAAAATACATATGATAAAGAAATTATGATTCGTAATTATGAGAAACACAATGAAGAAGTTAAAGAACACTTTAAGGACAGACCAGAAGATTTATTAGTACTTAATTTAAGTGAGAAAAATTCATATAAAAAATTTTGCGACTTCTTGGATATTTGTTCGCCTTATACTGATTTCCCGTGGGAGAATAAAACTTCTAATGTTACAAATAAAAAAGATAATATTTCTAGAATTAAGAAAAAACTAAAAAGAATGAAGGAGAAAATACAGTGATGGAAATTCCTAATCAGCCTATAATGGTTACTCGTCCACTGTTACCTGATTTAAGTTCAGTAAATTGTCAATTGAAAGATGTTTGGGATAGTAAATGGATTACTAATAATGGTCCCAAAAGTAAAGAATTATTGCAAGAACTAAAAAACTATTTATCTGTTAAACATTTTTCTTTGTTTAATAACGGAACTTTAGCATTAATATTAGGACTAAAAGCTTTAAAGTTAGAGGGAGAAGTAATTACTACTCCATTTACATTTCCTGCTACAGTAGAAGCACTTGATTGGAATGGATTGACTCCTGTGTTTTGTGATATTGATACTGAAACATTAAATATTGATGCAAATAAAATTGAGTCGTTGATTACCGATCGCACAAGTGCGATACTAGGTGTTCATGTTTTTGGTAATCCGTGTAATGTTAATAAAATCCAACAGATAGCTGATAAGTATAATCTTAAGGTTATATATGATGGAGCACATGTTTTTGGAACTTATTTGAATGGAAAACCTATAGGAGAACATGGAGATATGACAATGTTCAGTTTCCATGCTACTAAGTTATTTAATACTATTGAAGGAGGGGCCTTAACATTTAAGAATGAAATATTAAATGAAAGGCTAGATTTATTAAAAAACTTTGGAATTGATAAACCTGATACGGTTGAACTTTCTGGTCTTAATGCTAAATTAAATGAGGTTCAAGCAGCAATGGGCTTAGAAGTACTCAAGATTGTAACAGATGAAAAAAAGAAGAGGTATCGTATTAAAGAGTTATATGAACTACTTTTGGGAGAAATACCAGGAATTCGAATATTAACTAAACATAAAGAAGAACAAAGTAGTTATCAGTATTTTGTGATTGAAGTAGATGAGGAAGAGTATGGTATTAGTCGAAACGAATTACACGAAAAGCTGAAAGAATTTAATGTGTATACACGAAAGTACTTTTATCCATTATGTAGTGATTTTAAATGGTATAAAAATTTCCCTTCGGCTCAAAAAGAAAATCTTCCTGTTGCTAATAAAAAAGTGAACCAAGTACTAGCTATGCCATTTTATGGAGACTTAACAAATGAAGAAGTTGAACAAATATGTAGTATTATTAAATATTTGAGTAAAGGAAGTAGGTGATAATGTGAAGGGTATTATATTAGCTGGTGGTTCTGGTACTAGATTATACCCATTAACTCAAGCAACATCTAAACAAATTTTGCCGGTGTATGATAAACCAATGATTTACTATCCATTGTCTGTATTAATGCTAGCGGGGATAAGAGACATTCTTATTATATCAACTGAAAGAGATTTACCAGTATTTAAGGAGTTACTAGGAAATGGTAACCAAATAGGGCTCGAAATTAGTTATAAAGTGCAAGAACAACCACGAGGGTTAGCAGATGCATTTATATTGGGAGAGGACTTTATTGATGGATCATCAGTGGCATTAGTTCTAGGTGATAACATTTTTTATGGTTCAAACTTTGGAAATATTGTTCAGCGAGAAGCAAATTTGAAAGAAGGAGGACTGATATTTGGATGCTTTGTTAAAGACCCGAGAAGATATGGGGTAGTAGAGGTAGATGCAAATCGCAACGCCGTCTCAATTGAGGAGAAACCGGAACATCCCAAATCATCCTATGCCATACCAGGACTATACTTTTTTGATGAGAAGGTTGTTCAATATGCAAAAGAAGTAGAACCTTCAGATAGAGGGGAGTTAGAAATCACTTCAATAATAGAAAGGTACATGAATGAAGGTCAATTAAAAGTTCAATTATTAGGAAGAGGACTAGCGTGGCTTGATACTGGTACCCATGAATCTTTGCTCGAAGCATCAAATTTTGTGGAAGCAGTCCAAAAAAGACAAGGCCTGTATATTTCTTGCATTGAAGAAATTGCATATAGAAGAGGGTATATAGATAAAGAACAGGTTGAAACATTAGCCAAGCCATTGTTAAAAACAGATTATGGAAAATACCTAAAGGATTTAATTGAAGTAGAAGGAGGGAAATAATGAATATTTTAGTCACAGGCGGATCAGGTTTTATTGGAGGAAATTTTGTACAGTATATGGTTGATAAATATCCAGAATATAATATTTATAACCTTGATTTGCTTACCTATGCAGGTGACCTTACTAAACACAAAGAATATGAAAATAAGCCAAATTATCATTTTATTAAAGCAGATATAGCTGATCGCTACAAAATTTTGTCTATTTTTAATGAAAGAAAATTTGATTATGTTGTACACTTTGCTGCCGAGAGTCATGTGGATCGATCCATTTCTGACCCAGAAGTTTTCATAAGAACAAACGTTTTAGGTACCCAAGTACTGTTAGATGCAGCGAAGGAAGTTGGAGTAAAGAAATTTGTACATATATCTACTGATGAAGTATATGGAGAATTAGATTTTGACCCAGACACATTTTTTACAGAAGAAACCCCTTTACAACCAAATAGTCCATATAGTGCAAGTAAAGCATCTTCCGATTTATTAGTTAGAGCATATCACGAGACTTATGATTTACCAATAAATATTACAAGATGCTCTAATAATTATGGGCCATATCATTTTCCAGAAAAGTTAATCCCTTTAACTATCTCTAGAGTGTTGAATGATGAGAAAGTCCCGGTTTATGGTGATGGGAAAAATGTACGTGATTGGCTACATGTCTATGATCATTGTACTGCAATAGATTTAGTAATGCACCAAGCTAAATCTGGTGAAACATACAATATAGGTGGTCATAACGAGAAAACAAACTTAGAGGTTGTACAGACAATTATCAGTGCTCTCGATAAATCTGAGAATTTAATAGAATTTGTGAAGGATCGTTTGGGACATGATAAGCGATACGCAATTGATCCAACAAAACTTGAAGAGCTGGGTTGGAAGCCTATGTATAACTTTGAAACGGGAATTGACCAAACAATTAAATGGTATTTGGAAAATAAAGATTGGTGGGAAGCTATTATTAATGAAGAATATAAAAAATATTTTGATGATCAATATCAAATAAATTAAATTTTTAATAATTAGGAGTGCAATGTATGAAATTAGCTATTATGCAACCCTATCTGTTTCCTTATATAGGTTATTTCCAGTTGATTCAAGCAGTCGATAAGTTTGTTATTTATGATGATGTGCAGTATATGAAAGGAGGATGGATAAATAGAAATAAAATTTTAGTGAATAAAAATCCATATACTTTTACATTTAGTGTAAAAAAAGACTCTTATGAAAAAAATATAAATCAAAGGTACTTTAATCAAAATTTCTCTAAGGAGAGAAAAAAATTTTTAAAAACCTTAAAAGAAAGTTATGGGAAAGCTACCTATTTTAATGATGTGTTTCCGTTAGTAGAAAAATCACTCCAAATCAACATAGAAGAACAAAATATTGCGGAAGTTATATCAAAGAGTATAAAGTTAATTTCGGAGTATTTAAGAATAGATACAGAATTTATTTTATCTTCAAATGTTGAAAAGAAAACAGAAGCAAGAGAAGAAAGAATCATAGAGTTGAATAAAATTCTAGGTTGCAATCATTATATAAATGCAATTGGTGGAAAAGACCTCTATACAAAAGAATATTTTGCTGATAGAAATGTAAAATTAAATTTCATTAAGACTGATAGTGATCTTTCATATGAACAAGACAATGATGAATTTGTTCCTAATTTATCTATCATTGATGTATTAATGTATAATTCAGTAGAAGAAACAAGAGAATTATTAAATAAGTATCAATTAATATAGTAAGAATTTATAAGATGGTTAGTGAAAAATAGAAAACATCTAAAAATAGAAAGGACGATTACCTTATGTCACAACTATCTCACCTCGACCAACTCGAGGCAGAAGCAATTTACATAATCCGTGAAGTAGCCGCAGAATGCGAAAAGCCAGTCATGCTTTATTCAATTGGTAAAGACAGTTCTGTCATGCTACATATAGCAATGAAAGCTTTCTATCCGGAGAAACCACCATTTCCCTTCTTGCATGTGAATACGACATGGAAGTTTAAAGAAATGATAGATTTTCGTGATAAAAAAGCAAAAGAATTAGGGATTGAAATGATTGAACATATTAATCAAGAAGGTGTAGAACAAGGTATTAATCCGTTTGATCATGGTTCTGCATACACAGATATTATGAAAACACAAAGTTTAAAACAAGCACTTGATAAATATGAATTTACTGCTGCGTTTGGTGGCGGTCGTCGTGATGAGGAGAAATCACGTGCAAAAGAACGAGTTTTCTCTTTCCGAAATAAAAATCATGCATGGGATCCAAAAAATCAAAAACCAGAAATGTGGAAGTTATACAATACTAGAATTAACAAAGGGGAAAGTATGCGAGTATTCCCACTGTCTAACTGGACAGAAAAAGATATCTGGCAATACATAAAACGTGAGAATATTGACATTGTTCCGCTTTATTTTGCTAAAGAACGTCCTGTAGTGGAACGTGACGGTAATATCGTGATGGTAGATGATGACCGTTTGAAATTAGAACCAGATGAAGAAATCAAGCATAAGAAAGTTAGATTCCGTACATTAGGTTGCTACCCTCTAACTGGCGGTGTGGAGTCAGAGGCGGAAACGTTAGATGAAATTATCGATGAAACATTAGGTGCTGTTTCTTCAGAACGTACAAGCCGTGTCATTGACCAAGAAGCTGCTGGAAGTATGGAACGTCGTAAGAGAGAGGGGTATTTCTAGAATGAAAGGTTTATTAAAGTTTATTACATGTGGTAGTGTTGATGATGGGAAATCTACGTTAATTGGACATATGCTTTATGATGCAAAACTATTATTTGCTGACCAAGAAAAAGCATTAGAACTAGATTCAAAGGTTGGTAGCCGTGGAGGAGAAATTGACTATTCCTTACTGCTTGATGGTTTAATGGCAGAACGGGAACAAGGTATTACGATAGACGTTGCCTACCGTTATTTCACCACCGATAACCGTTCCTTTATTGTTGCAGATACACCGGGACATGAAGAATATACTCGTAATATGGCTGTTGGTGCGTCCTTTGCTGATTTAGCAGTTATTCTAGTAGATGCAACAAAAGGTGTGATCACCCAAACTAGACGTCATGCGCGTATTTGTTCATTAATGGGTATTAAACATGTCGTGCTTGCAGTAAACAAGATGGATCTTATTGGTTTTGATCAAAAACGTTTTGAAGAAATTAAAAATGACTTCTTACAAATGACATATGGTTTTAATCTTGAAAGTGTTCAAGTCATTCCAGTTTCTGCTACAGAAGGGGATAACATTACGAAGAATTCTGAAAATACACTTTGGTATGACGGTAAAGCATTATTACCTTATCTAGAAGACATTGAAGTAGAAGAAGATGTGGATCAAGAGGAATTTGTAATGCCTGTTCAGCGTGTAAGTCGTCCAAACCATACTTTCCGTGGTTTTCAAGGACAAGTTGAAGCCGGTCATATTAAGGTCGGTGATGAGCTTATTACACTTCCTAGTCAGGAAAAGGCTAACGTTAAAAGCATTCTCGTCACCGATCATGAAGTATCTGAAGCTGGTGCAGGACAACCTGTAACGGTACAATTAGACCGAGAAGTGGACGTTTCTCGAGGATGTGTAATAACGACATCAGAAAATATTCAGGTTACCGATATGTTTACTGCTACTATTCTTTGGATGGATGATACGGAATTAGTAGAGGGACGTAATTATTTAGTAAAAGTAGGAACCAAACTATTACCAGGTACGGTGATGTCTATTAAGAATAAAATTGATATTAATACTGGTAAAGAGGTTCCAGCTGATAAAATCTTCAAAAATGAATTAGTAGAATGTGATATTTCATTATCAGAAAACATGGTTTTTGATAAATTCGAAAATAATGAAGCACTAGGTGGGCTTATTTTAGTTGATCGTGTCACCAATATGACATCTGCTTGTGGTGTCATTAAACATGAATTACGTCGTTCAACAAATGTCGTATGGCAGGATACAGATGTTACACGTGAGGTTAGAGCGCAGCAAAAAGGTCAAAAACCATTAACATTATGGTTCACAGGACTGTCTGGTTCTGGTAAGTCTACACTAGCTAATGAAGTAGAAAAACGTCTTGTAGCAACAGGACATCATACCATGCTATTAGATGGTGATAATGTACGCCACGGTTTAAATAAAAATTTAGGCTTCAAAGAACAGGATCGTGTAGAAAATATTCGTCGTATTGCAGAAGTTGGTAAATTGATGAATGATGCCGGTCTTATTGCTTTAACATCATTTATATCACCGTATGAAAGTGATAGACAAAATGCACGTGAAATTATTGGAGATTCTTATGTTGAAATTTTTGTTAGTACACCTCTAGAAGTTTGTGAAGAACGTGATGTTAAAGGGCTTTACAAAAAAGCTCGCGCTGGCGAAATTCCTAACTTTACTGGTATTTCTAGTCCTTATGAAGAACCAGAAAATCCTGAAATTGAGATCGATACAAGTAAATATTCACTAGAAGAAGCTACCGATTATGTAGTAAAAGAGATTATGAAATATATAGACTAAAAGATAAAAGCTACTATCAACTTTTATGGTAGTAGCTTTTTCTTTTAAAAAAGGAGGTGATCCCTCTTATGACATTGGAAATGGCTTTTGTTTTAATCATTATCATTGCCATGTTTCTGGCCTTGCTATTCGAAGTGGCGAGACCTGACATGATTATATTTGCAGGGTTAGTTATATTTGTTTTAACGGGGTTATTAACTCCTGAAGAGGCATTTAAAGGTTTTTCTAATCAAGGCATGCTTACCATTGCTTTATTATTTATCGTAGCAGGAGCTGTTCAAAAACATGGAATCCTTGAACGTATGATGACAAGTTGGTTAAATAAAAGTAGCCAAAAGAAAGGGTCTATGATACGTTTTTATTTACCTGTTTCTGTTTCATCTGCATTCTTAAATAATACACCGATCGTGGTTGCATTTACGCCAATGATCAAAAAGTGGTGTCAAGAAAGAGGGATTGCTCCTTCTAAGTACTTAATTCCTTTATCTTATGTCACGATATTAGGTGGAACGATTACGTTGATGGGTACATCTACTAATCTAGTTGTCCATGGTATGTTGATTGATTATGGGTTAGAAGGATTTACCCTTTTTCAATTAGCGATTGTCGGTATTCCCGTATTGATTTTAGGTTTTATTTACCTTTTCACAATAGGATATAAAATTTTGCCAAACAATAAAGGCTTTAGTGAACAAGTTAAGAAGGATACGCGTGAGTATATGGCCGAAATGTCCGTAACAAGTGAATTTCCTTTCCTAGGCAAGTCCGTTCAGGAAGCTGGTTTGCGTGATTTGAAAGGCTTGTATTTAATAGAAATTATCCGGGAGAATGAAAGAATATCCCCTGTTAAATCTAATACTTTGATAAGTGCAGGAGACAGGTTAATCTTTACAGGGTTGATTTCTACTATAGCAGAGTTACAGCAGATAAAAGGACTAAGATTAGAAACAGGTACACATTTAGATTTAGATGATCTTAAAAATGGAGAAGTCCAGTTAGTAGAAGCGGTGGTGTCTCACCAATCATCCTTATTATCCAAATCATTTAAGCAATCTCAATTTCGTTCAAGATATGATGCAGGAGTGTTGGCTGTACACCGTAACAATGAACGAATTAAAAGTAAAATTGGTGATATTGTGCCAAAACCAGGAGATGTCTTACTTTTACTAGCAGGTTCTGATTTTATCAAAACCTATAACAACTCTAATGACTTCTATGTTGTATCAACACTAGATACACCTAATAACTTAAATGAGAACAAAGGTAAAGGCTGGTTTTCTCTAGTCGTTTTAATTGCAATGATACTAACTGTAACATTTGGTTTGTTATCGATGTTTAAAGCTATGCTATTAGCTGTGTTTATTTTTATTATAACTAAAATTATAACTCCTGAAGAGGCTAAGAAGAATATTCAGTTTCATGTGCTTTTATTAATAGCTAGTGCTTTCGGTGTCGGAACGGCGATGACGAAGACTGGACTTGCCTCATGGATGGCCAAAGGGATCCTTGGAATCGGTGAACCGCTAGGCATTATCGCGTTGTTAGTTGCGATTTATCTATTAACCAATATATTTACAGAACTTATCACCAATAGTGCAGCGGCAGTGCTGATGCTTCCGATTGGAATAGAGATGGCGAGTTCATTGGGAGTTGATTACATGGGATTTGCAGTTACTATAGCTATTGCGGCTTCAGCTAGCTTTATAACCCCTATTGGTTATCAAACAAATCTCATTGTCTACGGTCCTGGTGGATATACATTTAGTGATTATATGAAAGTAGGAACTCCTTTAAGTATTCTTGTTATGCTTGTTACTGTAACCATCGTGAACATGCTATGGTTTTAAATAAAATAAAGGGTGGTAATAAAATGAGCAAATACATAGTTGATTTATTTCAAATTTGTTTAAACGCAGGTAAAGAGATTATGGAAGTATATAATCAGGATTTTGATGTTGAATTTAAAGAAGATGATTCACCGTTAACCTTAGCGGACAAGAGAGCGCATCATGACATTGCAGAAGGTTTAGAGCAAATGGATTATAGTATTCCGGTTTTAAGTGAAGAGGGTAAGGAGATTCCATATGAAGAGCGTAAAGACTGGGAACAGTTCTGGTTAGTTGACCCCCTAGACGGAACGAAAGAATTCATAAAGAAAAATGGTGAATTCACGGTTAATATTGCTTTAATTGAAGGCAAATACCCAAAACTGGGAGTTATTTATGCACCAGTATTGGATACCTTTTATTTTGGTGTGAATGGTGAAGGAGCATACAAGTTAAAAGATGCATCAAAAGTGACTATCACAAGTGCAGAAGATTTAATCAGTCAAAGTGTGAAATTACCAGAAGTGAACGACTGTAATATTACCAATGTAGTTGCGAGTCGTTCTCATATGTCTGAAGAAACAGAGGCATTTATTAATAAGCTAGACGGTGAAGTGAATGTGGTTTCATCGGGAAGTTCACTTAAGTTCTGCCTAGTAGCGGAAGGGAAAGCAGATTATTATCCACGTTATGCTCCGACAATGGAATGGGATACAGGTGCAGGGCAAGCAATTGTGGAAGCAGCAGGTGGCAAGGTTACTCGCTACGAAGATGATGAGCGTTTTTACTATAATCGGGAAGAATTGTTGAATGGATGGTTTTTAGTTAGTAGAGAATAGATAATATTTTAACATAAATAACAGTCCCACCTGGCGTATTCATCATGGGACTGTTATTTATTTGAAGTATAATTCTTTGAGTATCAGTAATTTACCCCTTTAAGAAAATATGTAATTTTAAAAAATAGCCACAACTCCCCGCTCTATGACAACTTTATATACAACTTTTTGTTGTTTGTAAAATTAATGACCGACATTTTGTTGTATAAAGAACCATTTTCCAATATTCATTGTATAATACATTCAAGAAAGGGATTAGCTTATGTTAAATTAAGGGAAGAAAAATGAACTAATGCGAGAAGAAGTAGCAAAAAATGCAAAATATCTCGACGAGTGCTTATACGTGTTCTCATATAAAATCGAATCAATTGTACAAAAGCGTTCGTTATTCCTCATTTACTTCTTTTATAGTAATAATTTCATTGATATCACTGATTTCTAAAGCATTTGCTATTTTTTCTATATGTTCTAATTGTATTCTTTGTCGTTTGCCATTTGCCATCTCACTCAAGGTTGCTCTTCGAACTCCAGTAATTAAGTGCAATTGATTTAAGCTTAAATTATAGTGATGAAGCAGTTCGTTAAGGTTTATTTCTACTTTTTTCAAAGTTTTACCCCACTTTATAATAAATTGACTGTACGTATAAAAGTACTATATAATATACGGAAATGTTGTACGTTTATACGTACGATTTGTGTTGGAAACTTTACAGAGTTAAATTTATATATTTTAAGGGAGCAATTTAGCTATGGATAAACATAATGATGGAATGAGTAGAGCATTGTTATTAGCACGAATTGAAGCGATGCGAAGTGAATTATTGAAAATTGGGAATCGAGAAGGCCTAACTGCACCTATTACTTTAAAATATAGTCAATCATTAGATGAAAAAATTAAAGAATATCAAGAATTGATGAAAGATACATAATATCGTTCTAATAGGTGATAGTTGAGCAAGAATAATACAATGGACATACATAATACAACTACATCAACTGTTCCAATAACACTTTTATCATTCCAGTTCGATCATATTGCTTTTGAATGGTGTGAAGTGATGTCGCAATCTTTACTACTTCACCGTTAGTAAACCTGATAGCTGTAAGTTGTTGTTTTCTTTCGATATGTTTTATGGCATGAAAAAACAGCCAGATGCAATCAGAGGATCGAGCGGATTGTGACGGGAATGCATATAGCTTTTGGGTTGGTTGAATAGGAATGGGAGACTTTTGGTAAAAATCTAAATGGTGTTGAATTGAAGCTTTGCGCCCTTGATAACTAGATCCGTAATGTAAACAATTCTCTTTGATAATATCTAGTGGTTTTTCTTTTTTGATTACGGTTTGATATGATTCAAGTATAGAGGATTGATAAACACTATCATACATGGGGAAGATGGCTATTGTATCTGAAGTAATTCGGTACTTATTATTCATCCACTTCACCAGTTCTTTTTTTATAGGCTATCAGTTCCTTCTCATAGTTTTCATAAAGGGTATCCAAGGAGCAGTTTAGTGCTTTTGCAATCTTTCCAATGGTAAGAAATGACGTTTGAAGGTATTTACCGCGTTCAATTTTACCATAATGTATTTCGTCAATATCTGCTTTTCTACCTACGTATTCTTGTGTCCACTTTGGATGTTTCGCTTTTAAATTTTCCCGAAATTGTCTTATACAATATCCTAAGATTAAACCTTCAATATGCTCCTGATGTGCCACTGTTATACCCCTCATCTTCCTTTACACCTATTATCATAAAATTAAATAATAGGTAACACGTGCAGTATCACGTATTGAGGGCGGATGTATTGGATAATTATGTCTATATTTCTCGCATAATAAGTCAAAAGGTTAGAGGTTGGTTAATGGCGCTTGTAAAAGAAAATCTATAAATAGCGATGAACTATGATAGATTTATGCAATAATTCCATTTTCTCAGATAAAAATCCCAAAAATAAGGGTAATAGGAGCTATTTTCAAAGGATGGCATACAAATATCACCATATGACATAGACGATGAATTTTTATATGATCACTTTACCGCGGAATACGTGAGGCAAGTGCTTGTCATGTAGGAGTTCACCAATTGATGAGATTTGAGGATATTTTAAAGGATTGTGAAAAAATGATTTATCACATTATGCACAAATATCAAATTCGAGATGTCGATGGGGAGTTTTATCAAGAAGGGTTAATTGCTTTATGGAATGCTTTTCAAAACTATGATCCATCAAAATCAAAGTTTTCTACCTATGCTTATTATGGTATTACAAGAACATTCATTAACAAGATTCGTAAAGATAATCGCGAGCGTGATCAATTTCAGCAATGGTTTAATCAAATTACAATAGAAGATTTGGTAGTGGTGGATGAGTTGGAAGTAGATACGCCATTTTTATTAGATATTCAAAAAGCGCTGACTGATAAGCAGTGGTGTTGGTTTGATAAATTTGTGTTGAAAGATCAGTCTGTTAGAAAGATAGCGGAAGAAGAAGGAGTGACAGAAAATGCTGTGAAGAATTAGGGGAAGCTAGCTAGGAAGAAGATTCAGAAGGTTATGGTAGAGAAGGAATATATTTAATGGTGAAGAAGAAGTGACTCGAATCTTAAGGGGTACGTCACTAGCGCTAAGTTGATGTTGTTGAATGGGTAGGTAGTAGAGGCTAGCCCCATAATAGTCCCAGGATGAAATTGTGTTCATCCTGGGACTATTGTTTTTTTATTAATTTTAGAAATTCGGTTAGTTTTACTCTTTCTTCAGGCGATAATTTTTTGGCTGTCTCTATTAAATGTACCAAGTCATCAGGTAATTCTTCTTCTTCAGAAGAGAAAAATGTAGGTAAATCAGTATCTAACGCTTTGAGAATGCGTGACAACATATCGATGTCTGGAACTGCCCGATTATTCTCAAATCGGCTTATATATGATTGTGAAATATTCACTCTTTTTGCTACTTCTTGTGTAGTAAGGTTTAATAACTTTCTTCGATTTTTCAGTTTATCCCCTATATTTAGATCTTCCATAAAATACTCCTTCGGAACTTTTACATATATTTTAGCTTGAATAAACATCAAACTGTATTATTAGAACCAAATAGAATAAATATTCATTAATTTATTGACTAAATAGTACATATAGGTATAAGATGTGTTTGATTATATAATTTTTCCATTTTGATAAATATTTTTACTATATCGTTCTGATGATTGCAGATGGGGGAAGCGTTTAAAAATGAGCAAAAGTAAAATGGACGTAGAATCATTATTAGAACAAATCGAAATAATGCGAGAAGAATTAGTGGATATTGGATTACGAGATGGATTAACTGCATCCTCAACCCTAGAATATAGTCAATTATTAGATGAACGAATTAAGGTGTATCAAAAAATGTTAAAGGATACATAAATTACTTTTTTTTGTTGCAGCGAATCACGTTTTTGTAATACATATGTAAGTGTTGGAAATGATAGTGGCAGTAATCAAATCGCTCATCATAATTGATCAAAAACAACCTTACACATTCCCGTACGATCATATTGATTTTGTAAAGTATATGTGGAAGTATCTAAAGTCAACCATTTCTCGTTAATGAATAGCACGATTGTATTTGGAGGGTTGTTTTCCGTATTGGTAAAGATGTTTTTCACTCCATGGAAAAACAACCAACAACAATTATCATTTTGTGGTGCTTCGGTAGGGAAGGTATATATTCCTTTTGAAGGAGCCACAGGGATGGGGGGCTTTTGGTGAAAGTCTAGATGGTGTTGTACCGATTTTTTACGACCATCATAAGCGGCACCGTAATGCATACAGTTTTCTTTGATAATTGGAAAGGGAGAAGATGAATGGTAAATCTCTTTCTCCCTTTCAATTATTTTGGACTGATAGAATATATCTTTGTTTGGTACAATGGCTAACGTTTTTCTAGTTATCCTATAATCTTTTATCATCTCTTTTTCTTTTCCTTTCGATTCGTTACTTCTCTTACTTGCTCCTGAAAGGAATGGTAGCTATGTGCTTTGAATTGTTCTTCTACAATCGAATAAGGTACATTTAATAACTCTGTTAATTCTACAAAGCGGGATATTGCTAGATTAAGCTCTCCCTTTTCAAATTGTTGAATGGAACGAACACTCATATTTAAAGCCTCGGCTACTTCACTTTGGGTCCAGCCTTTGGCAATACGCTGTTTCTTATAATATTCTCCTAATACGTATAGAAAATTATCTTTTTCGAAATCATTCATAAAAATCCAACCTCTTAGCCATTCTCTTAAAATAAGAAAGGGGTTGGAACGAAATATAGTTCATGTTTAGTAATAATATGGAAATTAATCAACGATACTATCCTAGTCAGTAAAGATAGGTTGAAATGAACATTCAGCTCCGAAAACATATGAAAGCAATTCCGTTAAAGTAAAGATGGAAGAAAATTAATAGAGAGGCTGAAGAAAAATAATTTAATATTATATCCATATTTTCTTTTAAGAGAGCTTGTAAAGGAGATTCATAATTGAAATATATGGAATCATCTTATATAATTTGTACAACAAAGGAAATATTACCCAAACCAATGGCGGCATATGAGTATGGAGGTGATGAAATGCTTCCGATTGGCAGTGTAATCGTATTGATAGACGGCGAACAACCAATCATGATTACAGGAAGAAAACCGATTGTGGAAAATATACATAAGGAAGAAGTATACCTGGATTACATTGGCTGCAGTTATCCTACCGGTGTCTTGGATAACCAAGTCTATTTTTTTAATGAAGACAATATTTCGAAAGTGTTATTTTATGGCTACGTAGGCGCAGAAGAAAGTAATGTTACCGACTTTATTAAGGAATGGGAAAAGCTTACCCCACTAAAGAAGGGGAAAGTTAATGATGCGGCACTGGTTGAGTAATGAGTAAGCAAAGGGGAAATAGACGATGGATTTTAATACAAGAATCAACCGCATTGATCAGATGATCGAACGATTGGAACATGTAGAAAGAGTAGTTCTAGCATGTCCTGCCCCGATATCGCAACAAGATTGGAACAACAGTAAGGCGCGTGAAGCAGCGGAAGAACTAGTTGATACGATGGATCATTATTTGGACGATTATAATGATAAATATCAAGCATGCATTCGTGCGCTAAGATCACTAAGACAGAAAGTAGAATCACAAAAATGGGCCAGTTACTATTATCATCGGTGGGCATTATATAGCATACCGGAAGAAGATCATGCAACCTATATTCGTTCAAAGGATATTGATCCTAGTGTAAAGCAAATGCTGAGATAAGGAAGGTGATGTGCGGGTGAGTGATAAAATCTCCTATGATTCTGACAAAACGATGGAGGCGTTAGCGGAAGTAGAACAGCAGTTAGATATTTTTTCAACGTCTAATCGTACCGTTCATGCGCAGTTTAATCAGATTTTCTCTGAATTATCTGGGGAAGCAATTTCTAGCTATCAGAATGTTGTCAATCAATATATGGAAATAGCTAAGTTAGCAGAGGATCATATTGATTTCTTTATTCAGTTAACGGAGAAGATGGAACAAGCAGTAAAAGAGGCAGATCGAAAGAGTCAAAGAATGCTAGATGATATCGGGTGAAGGAAGTGTTGAACCATGGAAGTGAAAGTAGATCCAGATCGTGTAAAAGATTTATACCGAACGCTTTTTGATGAACGAAACAGTGCAGAACAGATGACGCAAAAACTAATTAAATGTAAGAATGTATTAGAAGAACAGGGATTAGATGATAGTAGTTTATCAGATGTCTTGCATCTATTGGATACCTTGATTAATTTGATGGAATTGTTAGGTGATAACTTTGCGACACTCCAACAAAATGCAACAGCGATTGCAGAAGAGTTCAGTACGCTAGACCAAAGCTTATCATACCGATATGGAAACCATATAACCACCCAATCCTATCAGGCATATGAGCAAGACCGTCTTAACAAAATGTATCGAGGTTATTAATAAATAAAGATAGAAAGGTTAGAAGGAGGAGATGTGGTGGGGAAATTAACTGTGCATACCGGACCTGTTAAAGAATATCTAAGACGGATGCACCGCTACTACGAAGATCAAGAAGAAACAATAGAGAAGCATTTAGCTATCGTTAATGAAACGAGGCAAATGCTTACCCCAGAGGATCTTAGCCAAATAGCTAGTGAACTAGATGCGCTGGAACGCAAGGGGAAAAATTACATAAACAACAAAATGCCTGTCATACATGGCAATCTATCATCAGGAAAACCTGCAACCCCTTATGAGGAAGCAGTGGAACG
>NZ_WJEB01000047.1:0-33052 GCF_010994085.1 Gracilibacillus saliphilus
TGAAAGGAGGTTAAGTGGGGGTAGTTCAAATCAAAAAAGAGTATAAAAAAAGCAAAAAATGCAATTTTTATTTCAAATTACTGCTGATATGATAAATATAATCTCTCTATAGGAGTGGTGCTAATATGAAAAGTATGATTTGTGAACAACCAGGAAAGTTTAAGTGGAAAAATACAGATCCGCCGAAACCAAAAAACAGGAAGCGCTAGTTAATATTAAACGAATTGGAATATGTGGTACAGATCTACACGCGTTTAAAGGGAATCAACCATCAATATCCACGAATTTTAGGACATGAGTTAGCTGGGGTAATAGAATCTGTTGAAGACAGACAACCCCTTCGATTTAAAACAAGGAGACCAAGTCTCAATTATCCCTTATATAGAATGTGGAGAGTGTATCGCTTGCCGCAATGGAAAAACAAATTGCTGTACACAAATGAAAGTGTTGGGTGTTCATATTGATGGTGGCATGTGTGAACAGATTTCAGTCCCATACGATCATCTTATTAAGACTGAAAGATTGTCCTTAGATCAAACGGCAGTTATAGAACCACTTGGTATTGGTGCGCATGCTGTCAGACGAGCTAATATTAAAAAAGATGAATGTGTCCTTGTGATTGGATCTGGTCCTATTGGGTTAGGGGTAATGGCATTTGCAAAGATAAAGGGAGCCAAAGTGATAGCGATGGATATCAATACGGAAAGATTGAAATTTTGTCATGATTGGGCCGATGTAGACCACATTGTAAATGCATTAGACTCTCCTTTAAAATCCTTAGAGGAAATAACGAATGGAGACATGCCGACCGTGGTTTTTGATGCTACCGAAAATAGCACATCAATGACAGACGCATTTCATTATCCTGCAAATGGTGGAAAATTAATTTAAGTAGGACTGGTAAAGGAAGATATAACCTTTTCATCCCGCTTTTCATTCGAAAGAATTGACATTAATGGCGAGTAGAAATGCAACAAAGTCTGATTTTGAATATGTTGTGCAATCCATTCGAAAGAACAAGATTATTGTAAGCGAATACACCACAAATCGGTCTGGTTTTAATCAGACAATAGAACACTTTGAAGAATGGTTAAAGCCAGAGCCTAATGTCCTTAAAGCAATGGTTGAGTTATAAGTTAATTATTTTTAATAAATGTAGGAACTGAAGAAAAGCACTTACGCAAATATTATTTTGAAAAAAGGTGTTATTTTTGAATAGAAAATTAATGGGAAAGGAGATAAATTCGATGCGAGTTGACGCACATCAGCATTATTGGAAGATTAATAGAAATGATTATGGTTGGATTACACCCGAGATTCCAGCTCTTTATCGTGATTTTTATGAAGAAGATTTAGTTCCACATTTAATAAAGAACAATATTGATAAAACGATTGTTGTGCAAGCGGCACCAACCATAGCAGAAACAGATTTTATTCTCTCGCTTAGTGATGAATCAGAAACCATTGCTGGGGTTGTCGGTTGGATTGATCTTGAGGACCCTGCTTATAAGGAACAGTTAGAGCGATTTCTAAATCATTCTAAATTTGTTGGGGTACGGATAATGATTCAAGATATGCCAGATGAAAATATCATTTTAGCCCCTAAGTATATTGATGCTTTTTCTTATCTTGCAGAAATCGATCTTCCAGTTGATTTGCTAGTCCACGCTGGGCAGCTTTCTGCAGTCGTTCAACTATTGAAACAAGTATCGATACGAGGCGTGATCGATCATATTGCGAAACCGGACATTGCACAGGGTAAGCTAGAACCTTGGAAAAGCCAAATGAAAGAAATTGCAAAACATTCTAATATGTATTGTAAATTATCTGGAATGGTAACTGAAGTAGATAACAAAAATCAGCAAAAAAAAGATTTTATTCCCTATGTTCATCATATTGTGCAGATATTTGGTGTTGATCGAATTATGTATGGAAGTGATTGGCCAGTATGTTTATTGTCGGCAAGTTATGATGAAGTCTATCAACTATTAAAAGAGACATTACCAGATCAACTGTCAGAAAAGAAGCAAGCACTCATTTTCGGTGAGAATGCGCTGAAGTTTTATAAAATTGAGGAGGCATTGGATGAAATATAGAAAATTAGGACAAACAGGATTAGATGTATCGATTCTTAGTTATGGAGCATCCTCACTGGGTTCTGTATTTCGGAATATTAATGAATCGGAAGGAATTAAGTCTGTTCATGCAGCGGTGGATCAAGGGATTAATCTGATCGATGTCTCTCCTTATTATGGGTTAACAAAAGCAGAGACAGTTCTTGGTAGAGCGATAAAAGACATACCACGTGATCAATTTATTTTATCTACCAAGGCGGGACGCTACGGAGAAAAATTATTTGATTTTACGAAGAAACGAATCATGACTAGCTTGGAGGAAAGTCTAGGGCGATTGCAGACAGATTATGTAGATATTCTCCTTCTCCATGATATTGAGTTTGGATCATATGACCAAGTGATGGAGGAAGGCATTCCGGCATTACAACAATTGAAGGCAGAAGGAAAAATTCGGTTCTTTGGTGTGTCTGGATTGCCATTAACAGTTTTTGAAAAAGTACTCGCCAAGACCGAATTAGATGTTATTTTATCTTATTGTCATTTTTCTTTGAATGATACGTCGCTTTTATCCCTTCTTCCACTTTCAGAGCAAAAGAATGTAGGAATAATTAACGCCTCCCCTTTATCAATGGGATTATTAAGCTCAAGGTCTGTAGCTGATTGGCATCCAGCTGACCAGGAGATTAGGACAGCTTGCAAAAAAGCAGCAGCATTTTGTGAGCGAAACGGTGAAGATTTAGCAAAGCTAGCCATTCAGTATGCGGTTCAAGATAAACGAATTCCAACTACATTAGTAAGTACAGCAAGTAAGAAGAACATTACCAAAAATATAAAATGGGCAGAAGAACCAATTGATCAAGAGTTACTAGCAGATGTACTGGAGATATTAAAGCCTGTTCATAACAAGACATGGCCAAGCGGAAATAGTGAATGGATTGTTTAAAAAATTATATCTCGTAGGAGGGGACATTTGATTGAAGCTACAATACGATAAACCAGCAATTAAATGGACGGATGCGTTGCCAATTGGCAATGACAGAATTGGAGCATTTACAATTAAATGAAGATACATTATGGTCTGGTTACCCTCGTGATGGGAACAATCAAGGTGCAAAGGCTAGAAAAGCTATTTTATCCTTTCAAAAAGGATAAGATAGCTTTTTTTGTATTTGAATTACTTAACACGGATCATCTGCTTTCATGAGATATTTAAAAGTAGAAAATTTGTCGTTTGATGAAGATTCATGAAAAATGCTAGAAAGCGAGGATTTCCACTCAGCATTTAATATTTCATCAAAATTCCACCCCTTACAACAAAATAATCTAGCAAATAACAAAAAAGTGAAGATAATGATGCTCCTATGAAAGTGTATACATGATAAATTATAAATATCTTAAAGTTATAAACCTTTATTACGCAATGAAAGCGGATCAAAAAAAGGTTCTAACTTAGCTAAAAAGAAAACGATATCAAATTTATCATAATGGGGGATTTATCATGGAAAAGAAACATTCACTTTGGTATGTTATTTTAATTGCAGCATCTGCTGGTATGGCAGGTCTTTTATACGGTTTTGATACCGCTGTGATTTCCGGTGCAATCGGATATTTGCAGGAAATATATAATTTAAGTCCAGCGATGGAAGGTTGGGTTATCTCATGTGTCATGGTTGGTGGTGTCACAGGGGTTGCATTATCCGGATTTTTAAGTGATCGTTGGGGACGTAAAAAGTTATTGATGATGTCTGCTATCTTTTTCATCATTTCAGCATTAGGTTCAGCTTTTGCGATAGATGTAACAACATTAGTTCTAGCTCGAATTTTAGGTGGACTTGGAATCGGTTTTGCATCCGCTTTATCGGTTACCTACATCAGTGAATGTGCTCCACCAGCAATTCGTGGACGATTAGGCTCATTGTATCAGTTATTCACGATCTTCGGTATTTGTGCCACATTCTACATTAATTACTTTGTAGCAAATAGTGGTACACATGAATGGGGATTAGAACTAGGCTGGCGCTGGATGTTAGGATACGGAACAATTCCAGGAATTATTTTCTTGTTCCTTTTATTCTTTATTCCAGAGAGTCCAAGATATCTTATTCAAAAAGGAAAAGACAAAGAGGCATTTCATATTTTAAAACGAATTAATGGTGATGAAGTTGCCAAGAAAGAAGCAAAAGAGATCAAAGCTTCCATCGAAGTGGAACAAAGCAGTTCTGTAAAAGAACTTATAAAACCTGGATTAAGAATGGCAATGGGCGTCGGTATTTTCCTTGCACTATTTAACCAGGTAATCGGGATGAATGCAGTAACTTACTATGGTCCGGATATTTTCCGTAGTGTCGGTTTTGAAAACAATACAGAGTTTTTAGCGACAAGTATTATTGGTAGTGTACAAGTTGTCTTTACAATTCTAGCAATCTTTTTAATAGATAAGCTTGGCAGAAAGAAATTGATGGCAATTGGTTCTAGTTTAATGGCAATTTTCATGCTCTTAATTGGAAGTGTCTTCTACTTTGAACCAGCAAGTTCAGGCGTTTTATTGATTATTTTGATTGCAGGTTTCACTGCTTCCTTCTGTGTGTCGATGGGACCAATTCCGTGGATTATGATTCCAGAAATTTTCCCGAACCATTTACGTGCAAAAGCAGTAGGAATTGCAACAATCTTCTTATGGGGAGCAAACTGGGCAATTGGTCAATTTACACCAGTACTCATTAATAACATGGGTAGCTCATTTACATTCTGGATGTTCGCTGTCATCAATGTTATCTGCTTCATCTTTGTGATGACAATTGTTCCAGAGACAAAGAACAAAACATTGGAAGAGATTGGCCAACTATGGAAATCCAAAAAACAAGTAGAGAAAGAAGAAAAAGTACAAGAAGAAATGGCGTAGTTTACAAAGAAACAGCAAGCTGACTCGAGGTTATCAAATGCCTTTGGTCGGCTTGCTTTATTATGTATGTAGATCTCCTAGCTTTGCAGGTATACGTGGGCGAGTTTCTTTATACCATTGCCAACAAAGGATAATCATGATTATCATATCGACTAGATCTCCTCCGTAATACATAATCATACTTCCTATTTCTCCTTCATGGATGGATACCGTAACGGGAGGGTTTGCATAAAGATATTTAGCTAGTATACCATGACCCGCTAAAGCGAGTACCATCATAATAGAACGATAGAGATAACTCTTACGGTGTGGGGTCGGTTCAATATAGATCATCGACAAGGTAAATAGGTAACCGGCTAAAAATATGTGAAGATGGATGACTACATTCCATATTAAGCTCTCATGCATTGCTGCAAATAGTTTGGTAGTATATAAAAGCCATAATCCACCAACATTAAGCGTCGAAGCAATCGCAGGATCAGAGATGATACGAATAAATCTGCTTCTTAACCAATTTGTTAGCAACCTTGCATGTTGAACAGATAGTGCACGGAGAACCAGTGTAATAGGTGCTGCTAGGACCATCAGTAGAGGAGCAACCATTCCGAGAAATAAATGGGTCAGCATGTGAGCGATGAAATCGACATGAGAACGTTCAGCTAATGGACCGACAACTGCAATTATGGCGAAACTACTACCTATCATCCAATATAATGTTCGATAGACCGGCCATGGTCTTTGTTTTTTGTAAGATATAATGATTGCTAGAAAGTAAATAATCAGCCCAGTTATAAAAGGCAAAGGTAAAATGAATGGTGAAATTATACTGACTATTTCCATTTCATGCTGGTCATGTTCATGCATGTTTATCACCTCTTTTTCTTATCATGAATAGACCAACTACTATCATGAGAAGGGCAATAATATTCCATACTAGATCATAAATGATCACGTTGTCTACATATCTAATTTGATGGATGCGCAGCAGTTTGTGCTGTATAATTCCGTCATATAATTGAAATGCCCCACCACCTAATAAAACACCACCCCACCATTTACTAACCATTAATTTCTTACGCCGGCGCAAATCTGCAAACCAAAATAAACTAGCGATGGTAGCAAACCAGCTAAAAGCATGGAATAAACCGTCAGATATTAAGCCGATTTTCGTTGTCGATTTATCATAAAAGTGATGCCAGTTTAATAGCTGATGAAAGATTGTTTCATCTATAAAAGCAACGAGACCAAGCCCAAACAAGATGCCGGACCATAAATTGCGTTTTGAATAGTTAGCATAAGCATTATTCATAGCGAGTCCCCTTAGGTAATCATAATTGATTAGTTGGATATTAGTTTATCCTAAATGAGTAGAAAATAATCAAAAATCAATTAAGCTATAGTTTAAGGAAGATACCTGACCTTTACATTCATAAGTAAAAAAATGGTCTTGACTGGAAACAAAAAATGTTATACTGTATATATTGATATAAACACTATAACAATTTGAGGTGAAAAAATGGAATTCATGGAATTGATTTGGGCGTATATCTTGGTTTTCTTGTTGGCAGCGATACCTTTTGTGGAAGCTGTATATCTTACACCTATAGCGGTAGTGGCAGGACTATCACCTGTTCCAACCTTTATAATGGCTGTATTAGGGAATCTTATAACGGTTTATTTTGTTATTTTATTTATTAACAAAATAAAACAGTGGAGGAGGAAAAAGAATCAACAATCTAATAAAAAAGCTACGAAAGCTGAAAACATTTGGAAAAAATATGGACTTCCAGGTCTGACGCTAATTGGTCCATTCTTGATTGGCAGTCATCTTAGTGCGTTTTTATGTTTAGTTTTCGGAGGTACCAAGAGACAAGTAACAGTATGGATGACAATAAGTATTGTTGGGTGGAGTTTATTATTAGGAATACTAGCAGCATTAGGATTTGAATTTATGAATGTGGAAAATCCATTTATCGAAAGATTTTTCGAAGAGCAATAAGTGAAAGGTGGATATAAGATGTGGAAAAATTCTTGGTGGATAGCGAAAAGAGAATTAAAGATGCAAATTCCTGGAATTATTTTGACTTTGCTGTTCACGATTTTTATCGGAATAATTATTACACCAACTTTTTACTTAAATATAATTAATTTATTTGAAGATGCGGATATATATGGTAGTCGGCTAGTTTTTGAAGGCCATACTGTTTATATTGATAGTATTCTTGTTGATGCAATTTTCCTTGGGTTTACCCCTTGTTTGTCAGCACTTTTTATGTGGGGCCCATATGTAAGTCTTCGAGCGATTAAAGAAGATCCATTTGGAAAAAGATTGGCCGTTTATCGTTCTTTACCTGTAGCCACGGAAGTTCTGACGTTAAGCCGAATATTATTTATGCTCGTTATATTTGTACTGTTTTCGGTAGCGTTCTATTTAACGATAACGGTTAGTGTGCCAAATTCAATCTTCATTCACCTTGAGTATCATCAATTCCTAGCTTTCGTTTTATTTTGGATTGGTTATGCATTAGTAATAGGTAGTTTAAATCCGTATATTGAATCTGGTACAAATGGAAAAGTGTTATACATTTATTCATTTATCATGATGGTTTGTTTAATTCTGGTTTTATTTCTTGTCCATCAAGTCTGGAATACGAGTATTGTAAATACGACCATTTTACTTCTGACAAGAGCACCTGTTATTCCTGTGATTGTTTCCCTTACCTGTGGTATATTGGGAGTTATCACAATGGCGAAGTTATTAAATAAAAGACTCTCGGAAAGAGATTATCTGTAGATGGAAGGTGAGTGTGAATGAAGCTACCAATCGTAGTATCAGATGATAGTAAAGAACCTATTTACTATCAAATTGAACTACAAATTAAAAGGCTAATTGTTAGTGGGCAACTGCAGGCAGGTGCGGCACTACCTTCCATTCGGGCTTTATCACATGACTTATCTTGTAGTGTTATTACAACCAGAAGAGCATATCAAGATCTTGAGAACAAAGGATTTATCGAAACAGTGCAAGGGAAAGGAACTTTTGTAAAGGCGTTGGGGTCGAATACCCAGGATCAAATAAAAGAAGAGATTGTCTATTCCATATTGAAGAAAGCGATCGAAGAAAGTAAATGGATGGGCTATTCACTCACACAGCTAAGAGGAATATGTGATAAAGTAATTGATGACCTTGAGAGAGGAGATGATCGTTCATGAACCTTGCAGTGGAGATTCAATCATTGGTAAAAACATATAATAATTTTAAACTGGGCCCACTTGATATAAAAGTGGAGAAAGGTATGGTTATTGGATTACTAGGATCGAATGGATCAGGGAAAAGTACGTTATTACAGACGATCATGAAGTTAAGAAACCCTGACAATGGGAGTATTCAAGTACTAGGAATGGATATAAATCAACATGAAGTTCAAGTGAAAGAGCGGATTGGATTTGCAGGCGGGGGATTATATGAGGCGTTTAAACAATTAACAGTTGACGGACTGGCTGAACTTGTTGGACATTGGTATCGTAATTGGGATCAGCAATATTATACTTTGTTGACTGAACGGTATAATATTAATCGGAAAGAGAAATTCGCTCATTGTTCCATGGGGACAAAGAAAAAAGTAGAATTTGTTTTAGCAATGGCACATCATCCCGAGCTTTTAATATTAGATGAGCCAACAGCTAGTGTAGATTTGATATCCCAACAACGAATGCGCGAAGATTTATCACAGTTTATGGAGGATGGTGACCACACCATTGTCATGGCTACTCATTTGCAGGAGGAAGTCAAGCAATTGTGCGATTATATTTGTTTGTTAGATAATGGCGAGATCAAAGATATGTTTGAAAAGGATGAGCTCCAAAATCGCTGGGCAAGACTATGGTTATCCGATTTCCCGGCTCATTTCAAAGATGACAATAGGGTCTGGCAAATAGAAGAGAGCCCAACTCAAATTGTAACCAACCAACTTTTAGAACTAGAAAAAGAACTGCAACAACAGCAAATAGAGATTAACCAAGTTAAACGTCTAGAATTACATGAGATCTTGGAATATATTTTACAACCTTCATCAAACTCCTGAGATACTTTTCAGGAGTTTTTTCTTGCTAAAGAAACGGAAGGCTTATATAATACAACTATATTGCATAACAAGATACTGGATCTTGTTCTTTTTTAACTCGAGTAACTTGCAATACAAGGTAGGTGATGAGATGGCAATCAGAAGTCAATTATTGAAAGGAATATTAGAAGGGTGTATTTTAGCAATTATCGCAAGGGAAACAGTATACGGCTATGAACTGGCGATGAAGTTGCAACAAAATGGTTTGGATGTCAGCGAAGGTTCGATATATCCAATTTTATTACGATTGCAAAAAGAAAAATTAATTCAAGGTGAATTGAGAAAATCACCAAGTGGACCGAATCGAAAGTATTACAGATTAACAGACGCAGGACATGAATCTTTACTTGCTTTTCGGGAGAATTGGGAAAATGTAAAGAAACCAGTTGATCAATTATTAAGTGATAAGGAGGAAATCTAAATGCAAAGCTTAATTGCAGAGAATAATGAAAAAAGAAAGCTGCTGAACAAAGAAAATAAGAAAATATATGAAGATATGCTGATGTATGTTCGTCTGTCTTATAAGAAGTCAGAAGCTGAAACGGAAGAGGTATTAATGGAACTGCTGGATCATTTGTTAATATTACAACATGAAGGGAAAGATGCTTCTGAGTTGTTTGGAACAGATCCAAAACAGTATGCAGATGAAATAGTTGGTGAATTGCCACAAGTCATTACGAAGAAAGTAATCATGCTCTTTTTTATGGGGGTGTTTTATTTTCTAGGTGTAGCAACATTTGTTAATGGTTTAGTTAGTTCAATTCTTTCTTATGGATTTGGCCAATTGGAATCGAATGAAACGTATTATATCGGAACCTTGTCTGTTAATACGCTATTATCATTAGGGATTGCATTTCTTGTCGTTTGTGGTGTTATCCGATATATTAGTTGGACTTGTTTTAGAAATGTATCAAAGGTCTTTGAACTCTTGGTTACGGGAATAGTCTTTGGGACTTTGCCATTTTGTATTTTTTTGGCATTGTTCTACTTTATGCCATCTTTTGGACCGTCCATAACAATCGAGTTATACTGGCTCATCCTAATCGGTATTTGCTTCTATCTGTTAGGGAATGTGTTTAAGAGAAAAGCTTAAATAGAAGAACACCTAGAGAAATACATATTCTCTAGGTGTTTGCAGATTCGGGAAAAGATCCCCGTTACTTATTTACCAATAAATTGTTGTGTCCAATGATTCCCTTGTTCGACATATCCAACTCCGATATGAGTAAAGTTTTCATTTAAGATGTTTGCTCTGTGGCCTTCACTATTCATCCAAGCATTTACTACTTCTTCTGGTGTTTGTTGCCCCTTAGCAATATTCTCACCAGCAGTGCGGTAATCGATACCTGCTTGTTGGATCATATCAAAAGGAGATCCGTAAGTCGGACTGTTATGGCTGAAGTAACCATTTGTAGCCATGTCTTCTGATTTTTGTTTAGCTACTTTGCTTAACTCAGCATCGATTTCCAATGCCGGTAATCCTTGTTTTTGACGCTCTTCATTTGTTAATGCAACAACTTCTTGTTCAAATTCGCTAATATCAGCATTTTGATTATTTTCTGTTGTTTGTTCTTGCTCTTCTATATTTTCTTGAGCATTATCTTCTTTAGCAGGTGTTTCTTGTTGAGTTTCTTCTTCCTCAACCGGTACTTCTGCTGATGCTTCATTTTCGTTATTATTTTCTGAATGTTCTTCTTCTGGTTGCTCTTCAGCAGGTGTTTGCTCTTTTTCTGGTTGTTCCACTTCTTTTTGATTCTCGTTTTGCTCTGGCTGTTTCTCTACTTCAACATTGGCATTACCAAAGCATTTCTCCATTAGCTCTTGTATAGTAGATTCAGAGAATTTATCTGTTGAAACATATTGAAAATTATTACTTTGCACATGTTGCTTAGCATACAATGTTGAATTAGATGAAAAACCTGCTGTCATTACTAGCGCTCCAATTAGTAGAAGCGTCATTGATAGTTTCTTTATCATAAAGTGATCCACTCCTTGTCTTTGTTTTACGATTACATCATAGCATGGATTTTTTGTAATATTTATAGATTATTTTACCAGTAGTTAAAAGCGATAATGGAATTAGTTGATCAAGCCGTTTTATTAAAAAGGTATCAGGAAAAAAATGGTGAAAATAGAAGAATATAATCGGAAAATGCTATTGACAAGTTTGGGGAACGCGAATATTATGACATTTTGTTACTGATTTATTGCATATATGACAAACTATGCAAAAATATAACAAGCTGCCATAAAGAATATGGAGTGGCATTATAAAAGCCAGAAATTGCGAATAATATTCGTTTACATATCATACATATTTCTTGTATAATGAAAGTAGAATATGGAGTGAGTGCGAGGAATAATCCTCACACTCGTGTGGCTTTTACTCGGATCATCGCTTGGCAGAGCGGTGATCCTTTTTCTTATGCCTTTTAAAGTTCATGATCGCTGTTACTAAATTGATACAAGCAACCATGATACCAACAGCTAACCCAATAATAGTTAGCACCACTTCCATATTCCACACCCCCTTTCTATGTAGAGGGTTGTCTATAGTATACCACAAAAACGAACATGTGTTCTAGTTATAACGAAAAAAATTGGACTTTTCGCAAAGAAAAGTCCTTTTTACCTATAAATTATTAATAAATAATCGAACAATATCTGTCCCTGCAATAATGGTTCCTAGTGTACTACCAAGGTTGGCGAAAACTATAATCAGCAATATTCTAGTAACTTTATTGTTCCAAAACCCTTTTACCGTGTGAACGTCATCTGCTAAAGCTTCAAAATCGGAAACGTGAGGCCTTTTCACTAGTGCTTGTACAAACCCTGCAAACCAACCGGCAGCTATCAAGGGATTGAGAGATGTAATCGGCGCAGCAATTAATGCGGTTAAAATCGATAAAGGATGACCGAACGCCAAAGCTACACCTAATGCAGAAAAGCCTCCGTTCCAAATTAACCAACTGACTACTTGCTGCCAACCTGCTACAGGATTGGACCAAAAGGTATATGCGATTAACGCAATAATAATTAAGGGTATGGACCACCCAATAATCTTCGGTACATTCGACTTTGGAGGTAATTTCGTTAATTTTTTTAAGTCGTGATTTTTTTGAATTTCCTTTGTGATTCCTGGAACATGGGCAGCGCCTAAAACTGCCACGATTTTCTCACCAGGTGCTTTTTTAATTTTCTGTGCTAAATATTGGTCTCGTTCATCAATTAATGGTTTTTTAAGACGGGGAAAAGCTTCCGAAAACTCACGTAACACACTATCAATGGAGTCTTGTGTTTTCATTTTTTCCAGTTCTTCTTCCGAGATTGATTCTTTAGAGAAAACGCCAGCTAATACTTGTGTCAAAAGCATCATTTTCCCCTTCAGACCAATACTGCGCCAAATTCGCGCGAAGGTGATTTGGATATTTCGATCCGCTAACACTAATTCTGCACCTATTTCATCTGCTGATTCGATTCCTTGAATCATTTCTTGTCCAGGATTAATACCAAACTGTTTCGCCATCCGTTTTTGAAAAGAGGATATAGCTAAATTCATCAATAATAAAGTAGCTTTTTTTTCTTTTATTACTTGGAATATATCCATGTCACGCCAGGTACTACCTTTGACGATGGATTGATAACGCTGTTTATCCAATTCGACACAGATGGAATCAGGCTGTTCCTGTTCAATTACTCGTTTAACCTGCTCTGCGCTTTGCTTTGATACGTGAGCAGTTCCAATTAATATGTATTCTTTTCCGTCTAATTCAATTCTCGTAATATTTTCATTATGATCCGTCATGCACGATTCCTACCTTTTAAAGTGAGACTTCCCTTAGTAGGGGCTTGCCCCCAACAAGGGTTAGCGAAACTAAACGACTATTTCTAGTATAGCGGATTATTAGCAAAAAACATACTAACAATGCTGATATTTCAAAAATAAACTTTATAGTATGTCTGCTAATGTTTGTTCAATTGTTGGAAAACGAAAGGTATAACCGGCATCCAGTAATCTTTTGGGTATTACCCATCTGCTTTTTAAGATTAACTCCGTTTCTGTTCGTAGAAAAAACGAACCTAATTCTAACAAAGGAGTTGGTGCTGGTAAACCAACAGGTCGGTTCAACTGCTCCCGTAATACCTTCATTAAATGATGATTTGGAATTGGGTTAGGTGATGAGCAATTAAATACTCCTTCCAATTCTTCATGCTTGTTCAGAAATAAAATAATTTGAAATAGATCTTCGACATGAATCCAACTGAACATTTGCTTACCATTTCCTTGAATGCCACCGAGGCCAAATTTTACTAGGTTTTGATAAGGTGTAATAACACCGCCATCAGGGCCTAATACAATCGCAATTCTTAATGCTACCTGCCGTGTTTGGGGTGTGTTGCACTGGAAAAAAGTATTTTCCCATTTCGTTGCAACATCGACAGAGAAGCCTGTTCCGATTTCACCATCTGTTTCTGTCATCGGCCGATCTTCTGCATGCCGATAAATCGTAGCCGTGCTAGCATTGACCCAAAGTCTTGGAGGGTTTTCACAAGCTGCTACGGCATCTCCTAACAACTTCGTAGTACCTGTTCGAGATTGCAGAATCTCTTTTTTGTTCTGTTCATGATAACGGCAATTTACGGATTTTCCTGCTAAATTAATAACCATTTCAGCATTTTCTAAAGCATCAATCATGCTCTCATGATCATTCCATGTAATGGCAGGCGCTTTCCTTGCAATTAGGATAACTTTATATCCGAGTGTTTCGAACTTCTGTTGGAAATACTGGCCGATAAACCCTGTACCACCTGCAAGTACTACTTTATTTGTCATCCAACTCCTCCTATGTACTCATTTTTTCCATCATACCAAATTGGTCAGTATTGTAAAATTCTTCTGACAACTGTTCATCGATTTGTTATAATTAACAGTTAAATAGGTTCTTTAATAAGTATTCTTTTTTACATAAATGTATGGAAGGGTTAAACTATAGGTAAAGAAAGTGATGACAACTATTGCATATAAGAGTGAAAGACTGAACATACTTGGGAAGCAAGAGTAACAGAATTTGGAGGAGAACAACAATGACGTATGAAGACGATAGCTTAATGCTACACACTGACCTGTATCAAGTCAATATGGCAGAAACTTATTGGCGTGATGGCAAAGCAAATCAAAAAGCCATATTTGAATTGTATTTTCGCAAACTTCCTTTTGATAATGGCTATGCTGTTTTTGCCGGATTAGATCGTGTATTAGATTTTATTGAAAATTTTGGTTTTACGGAAAGTGATTTAACCTACTTAAAAGAAATTGGTGGATATGAAGAGGATTTTCTTGACTATTTACGAAATATGAAGTTTTCAGGTACGATACGTTCGATGAAAGAAGGGGAGATTGTCTTTGCCAATGAGCCATTAATGCGAATCGAAGCCCCCTTAGCAGAGGCGCAATTAATAGAAACTCCTTTGCTTAACATTGTGAATTACCAAACATTGATAGCAACAAAAGCTGCCCGGATTAAACATGTGGTAGGCGACAGTACCGTAATGGAATTTGGAACAAGACGTGCTCATGAGATGGATGCTGCCATTTGGGGGACAAGAGCAGCCTATATCGGTGGTTTTTCTGCTACAAGTAATGTCCGAGCTGGAAAGCTGTTCGGGATACCGATCGCCGGAACCCATGCTCATTCAATGGTGCAGGCTTATCGAGATGATTATACTGCCTTCAAAAAATATGCCAGCACACATAAAAATTGTGTCTTTCTCGTTGATACTTATGATACATTACGGTCTGGTGTCCCGAATGCCATTCGTGTTGCGAAAGAATTTGGTGATCAAATAAATTTCCAAGGTATTCGTTTAGATAGTGGGGATATGGCCTATTTATCAAAAAAAGCGAGAAAAATGTTAGATGATGCAGGATTTCCTAATGCTCAAATTATTGCATCCAATGATTTAGATGAATACACGATACTAAACCTGCAGGCACAAGGCGCACAAATCGATATTTATGGTATTGGAACGAAGTTGATTACGGCATATGATCAAGCAGCATTAGGTGGTGTATATAAATTAGTAGCTATTGAAGAAGATGGTGAAATGATTGATACGATTAAGATTTCTGCTAACCCGGAAAAAGTTACAACGCCAGGAAGTAAGAAGGTCTACCGGATCATTAATAATGAAAATCGTCATTCAGAAGGAGACTATATCGCATTAGAGCATGAGAATCCACAAGCAGAAGAGCGTTTGAAAATGTTCCATCCAGTGCATACCTATATTAGTAAGTTTGTAACTAATTTTACAGCTGTGGATCTACATGAGGAGGTTGTTGTAGATGGCAACATTAACTACCAAAGCCCATCCTTAGAGGAGATCCAGAATTACACAGCTAGCAATATGAAGCTTTTATGGGAAGAGTACAAACGAACAATGAAACCGGAAGAGTATCCAGTTGATTTAAGTGAAGCATGTTGGGAGAATAAAATGAACTTGATACGCGACATTAAGGCAAAAGTTAAACAGAAGGTTGAATAACGGAAAGGGGACATATATATGCGTTCTTTACAAAAAGAAATTATTGAAACTTTAAAAGTGCAACCGGAGATCGATCCACAAGAAGAATTTCGTCGTAGTGTCGACTTTGTCAAAGCGTATTTAACAAAACATTCTTTTCTTAAAAGTACTGTATTAGGGATCTCTGGTGGTCAAGATTCGACGTTAGCAGGTTATATTTGTCAAACGGCAATACATGAATTGAATGAAGAACTAGGTGAAGAAGAGTATACATTTATCGCAGTTCGCCTACCATACGGAGAGCAAGCTGATGAAGACGACTGTCTCGTTGCCCTTGATTTTATTAAGCCTAGTCGAACGGTCCGTGTGAATATCAAGGCGGCTGTTGATGCCAGTGAAGCAGCAGTTGAGAAGGAAATCGGCGATATTAGTGAGTTTGTCAAAGGAAATACCAAAGCACGTGAACGTATGAAAGTGCAATATGATATTGCGGCTGCATGTAATGGCGTTGTCGTTGGTACGGATCATGCTGCAGAAGCAGTTACTGGTTTCTTTACGAAATATGGGGATGGAGCAGCAGATATTTTGCCATTATATCGCTTAAATAAGCGCCAAGGAAAAGCAATTCTTAAGATGCTCGGTTGTCCAGAGCGTCTATATGAGAAAACGCCTACTGCAGATTTAGAAACGGACCGCCCGCAATTACCGGATGAAGAAGCTTTAGGTGTGACGTACGACGCAATAGATGACTATTTAGAAGGTAAACAAGTGTCAGATAAAGATGCAGAAACAATTGAAAACTGGTTCCTGAAAACACGCCATAAACGGGAGGAACCTGTTACAGTATTTGATGATTGGTGGAAAAGCTAAACAGTGAATCTCTTCCAGCAAGGGAGAAGTGGGCATCTGTTCCGTTATTTGTAACAAAACTGCAATTTTGAGAAGGTTCGCGGACATTCACTCCGTTATTGCAATATTAGCCGCAAATTCCATGCTTTTTGCCTAAATAACGGAACAGATGTCCGAAGGCACTCCTCAAATATGTATTTCACCTAAACTAACGGAATAAATGTCCGCTCCATAGCTAAAGCTAACTGTGAAGTATTTTTAATTGATTTTCCCGATTCTCTCTGTTATATTTATCTCGAATTCGAAATAACATTCCCTAATTATAGGAGATGATAATATGAACAGCTTGAAAGGTATTCATCACGTAACAGCTATAACAAGTAGTGCAGAAGAGAATTACAAATTTTTTACGTATGTATTAGGTATGAGATTAGTCAAAAAAACTGTTAACCAGGATGACATCCAAACTTATCACTTGTTTTTCGCAGATGATAAAGGTAGTCCAGGAACAGACATGACTTTCTTTGACTTTCCTGGTATCCCGAAAGGTTCTCATGGTACAAATGAAATCTATCGTACTGCTTTTCGTGTTCCTTCAGATGCTGCCCTTGATTACTGGGTAAAACGATTTGATAAGCTAGAGGTAAAACATGATGGCATTAAAGAACAATTCGGTAAAAAAGTAATTAATTTTGTTGATTTTGATGATCAGCAATACCAGTTAATTTCAGACGAAAATAATGAAGGAGTTGCATCTGGTACTCCATGGCAAGATGGTCCTATTCCATTAGAGTATGCGATCACTGGCTTAGGTCCGATTTTTGTTCGTATTCAAGATTATAAATATTTCAAGCAAGTCATGGAAAAAGTCTTGCTGTTTTCCGAAATAGATCAGGAAGGTTCTTCTCACTTATTTGAAGTGGGTGAAGGCGGAAATGGAGCACAGGTCATTGTGGAAGAGAATGTTGTCTTACCTATGGCGCGTCAAGGTTATGGAACCGTACATCATGCTGCTTTCCGGATTGATGATCTTGAAACATTGCACGAATGGGATGAGCATTACCGCCGATTTGGTTTTCAGACTTCTGGATATGTCGATCGTTTCTTCTTTAAATCATTATATGCCAGGGTCGCACCGCAGATTTTATTCGAATTAGCTACTGACGGTCCAGGTTTTATGGGAGATGAACCATATGAAACATTAGGTGAAAAGCTATCTTTACCACCATTTTTAGAAGATAAACGGGAAGAAATTGAAGGAATGGTTCGCTATATTGATACGGTAAGAAGTACGAAACAAATAGAAAAAGAATATATGGAATAAAGTTTGGCCAAGTACTAGTACTTGGTCTTTTTACATGGAGAAACGTCATTATTCTTTTATATGCGCCCTTTTTTAGGAAAATTCATCATAATTTTACAATAATTTATTACTAGGTTAATATTCGACATTTATCCTTTAATAAGTAGATATTCATTTTTTGAAATTATTAGGGGGATATAAATGAAAAAAATATGGCTTTTCTTAGTGATGGCATTATTAGCTGCAACCCTAATTGCTTGTGGAGATTCAGAAGAAGGCTCTACAGACGAAGCAATAGAGACAGATAATGATGTGGAAGAAAATAGTGTGGAGGCAAGTGAAGATACCGAGGAAGAAGCAACACAATCAATCGATACATTGTCCATTGGCTTTGTACCTTCACGTGATCCAGAGGAGATTGTAACAGCAACAGAACCTTTGAAAGATTTATTAAAAGAAGAAATGGCAACTTTGGGTTATGAAATAGGAGAAGTGGATATTACTGTTGGTACCAATTATGAAGCGGTAGGGGAAGCTCTTTCTGCAGGTACAACAGATATCGGTCTTATTCCTGGTGGTACATATGTACTGTATGACGATGGAGCGGAAGTTATTTTGACAGCAACTCGCGCAGGATTGAATAATGACTCAGATGAAGCAAGCGACTGGAATGAGAATAAACCAACAGAAGATAGTGATGAGCAAGTAACTTACTATCGTGCTTTGATGATTGCTGGTCCTTCTGAAAAAGGTCAGGAATTAGCGGACAAAGTAAACGGCGGGGAAAAGCTTACAGCGGAAGATATGGAAAGTGCTAACTGGGCAGTAATGTCATCATCATCTCCAGCAGGTTATATTTATCCATCTTTATGGTTGAAAGATAACTTTGATCTTACAATTGCAGATCTGCCAAATAAAGCAAAAGTAGATTCCTATGGTAGTGCTTTTGCAAGACTAGCTGAAGGACAAATTGATGTAATGGTAACATATGCAGATGCTAGACGAGACAATGAAGAAGCATGGCAATCCGAATTTAATAGAGAAGGAACAATTTGGGATGAAACAAATGTCATTGGTGTAACTTCTGGTATCTACAACGACACAATCAGTGTAAGTAAAAATTCCGATAAGATGGATGATGATTTAAAAGCCGCTGTTCAACGAGCATTTATGAATATTGCGGAAACAGAAGAAGGAAAAGAAGTCATCTCTATTTACAACCATCAAGGTTATCAAGAAGCAAAAGATTCAGACTATGACAAAGAGCGTGAAGCACAAGAAATGGTGCAGTCATTAGATTAATGTTCTACCTTTTTTAAATAATATTGAAGGAAAAATGGGGACATCATTCTTTGATGTTCTCATTTTTCACAAGGAAGGCGATAGAAATGATTGAATTCACGAGTGTAGATAAAGTATATCCTAATAAAGTGAAAGCATTAGAAAATATTAATCTAAAGATCGAAAAAGGAGAGTTTGTGGCGGTCATTGGTTTATCTGGTGCAGGTAAGTCTACGCTGATTCGATGTATTAATAGAATGCACGATATTACGAGTGGATCTCTTGTCGTGGACGGCACTAATGTCAGGAAATTAAAAGGAAAAGAAATTCGCAATTTCCGCAAGAAGATTGGTATGATCTTTCAATCTTTTAATTTAATCACACGTACTACTGTAATCAAAAATGTATTAGTTTCTTTTGTACCGCAGCTATCTTTTTGGCGAAAACTGACTGGGATATTTAGTAAAGAGCATAAACTACTAGCATTGACTGCCCTAGATCAGGTTGGCATTTTAGAGAAGGCCTATATTCGTGTTGATCAGTTATCCGGGGGACAGCAGCAACGTGTGGCATTAGCAAGAACGTTGGCACAAAATCCGGCTATCCTTCTTGCTGATGAACCAATTGCATCATTAGATCCGGTTACATCTAAACAAGTAATGGATGATTTCAAGCGTATTAATCAAGAGATGGACATGACCGTACTTTTGAATATTCACCATGTAGAAGTGGCACTCGAATATGCGAATCGAATTATCGGTGTAAGGGAAGGGCAAATTGTTTACGATGGTCCTGCTAATGAGGTAACAGATAAAGTATTAGACTATATTTATCAAGGTAAGGTGGGCGAAGTGAAACAGGAAATGTATAAGGAAGGTGCCTATGTTTGATAAGATTTTTCCACCAAAGCAAGTAGTATTACCTAATGGTAAGGCTGTTTCGGAAAAAAGATCACGTACTCCTTTGATTTTTATTATGGTTCTCATTGCAGTCTATTTATCGATAAGGTTTACTAACTTTGAGTTTAGTTTGTTAGTAAAACGAGGTCATGAGTTTTTCGTTATTATAAATGAAATGATTCCTCCTAAGTGGGAATACCTTCCTCATCTATGGCAGCCTTTATTGGATACCATCATGATGTCGATCCTTGGTTCTGTGTTAGGTTCATTTGTTGCTGTACCTATCGCTTATCTAGCGGCCTCCAATATAATCAAGAACAAGATAATCGTTATGGTTGCACGAATATTTTTAAGTATATTAAGGACAATGCCTACTTTAGTTACTGCTTTAATTGCAACATTTATTTTCGGTTTAGGAACAATAGCTGGTACGATTGCTATTTTTCTATTTACGCTAGCATATGTAGGGAAGCTATTGTATGAGCAAATTGAGAATGCTAGTATGGGTGCTTTTGAGGCGATGGAATCGATCGGAATTACGAGAATACAAGCATTTCGTTATGCAATTTTTCCGCAAGTATTGCCTAACTACTTATCCACTTCCTTGTTTTGTTTTGAAGGAAATGTACGTTATGCGGCAATTTTAGGCTATGTAGGTGCTGGCGGAATCGGTTTACTCTTAGATGAGGGTCTAGGCTGGCGCGATTATGCAAGTGTAGGAATGATATTACTTATGCTAGCTATTACGGTGTTTTTGATTGAGACGGCTAGTGAATATTTCAGAAAAAAGTTGATATGAAAGGCTTGACTTATGATGAATGCTATCGAAAAACAATTATATGCAAAGCCGAGAAAGAACAGTTATATTTATGTTATTTCCGCTGTTTTACTAGGTTTAATAATTTGGTCATTATTTGTTATAGATTTTGGAAGTATGGAGGAAAGTGGTTGGGCGATTGCTAAAAACATTCTTATGGGTATTGTCACGCCAGATTTAGATTTCTTGTTTGATTTTACCACACAGGGTGTCATATATTTATTAGTGGAAACGATCGCTATAGCTTTTTTAGGGACAATTCTTGGTGCAATTTTAGCAATTCCGTTTGCCTTTTTATCTGCATCCAATGTGGTTCCAAAGCCTGTGGCATTTATAACAAGGTTATTATTAATTTTCATTCGTACAGTTCCTTCGTTGGTTTATGGTTTAATGTTTGTTCGGGTAGCTGGACAAGGCCCCTTTACTGGTGTGTTAACAATTTCGTTAGTTTCAATCGGTATGCTTGCAAAACTTTTTGTTGATGCAATTGAAGACTTAGATACGAGTATTTTTGAATCGATGACGTCGATAGGTTGTACGACACTTGAGAAAATCAGATTTGGTATTATTCCACAGTTAATCGCAATGTTTTTATCTATAGGGATTTACCGATTTGATATGAACTTGCGGGAAGCATCGATTCTTGGACTTGTTGGTGCAGGTGGTATCGGTGCACCGTTAATTTTTGCGATGAATGCGTACAGGTGGAATGAGGTTGGTTCGATATTAATTGGTCTTGTAGTATTAATATTTATTGTAGAGCTTTGGTCAAACCAGATGCGGAATAGATTAGTTCGTGGATAGGCTAATGAGAGTTTGGATTCTGATCCGAGCTCTTTTTACTTTTCATTGCTATTACTGACTGCACAAGATATGATAATAGAAAATCGAGCATCTACTTTTCCCTTTATTACTAGTATCGCCTGTCAAATAATCAGACTATATAAATTAAATCGCTAGCGTTTATATAGTCCTGTTTATACATGCTTTGTTAATCTAACTATATCTTTTTGAGAAATTGATAAAGAAAGTAGGGATACAATGGAAAAAACAACATATCGACAATCGCATTCCCTTACATGGTCTAAATTCATTATACTATCAATAGCCTGTACTATATTAATTTATGCACTTGTGTATATCTATGATGAAGCTTTTTACCCAAAAGGTTGGATTGTTATTGCTGCTTATATCACAATTGGTGGAATTATTTTATTAAAAGGGTATCGTAAAAAACTCGAACTTGATGAAGAATGCCTGTTATATCAAGGTTATATTCAATCATATCTAGTTTATTATAATAATATTAAGTTCGTGGAGCAGGAAACTAGCTCTTCGCATAATGATGGAGTATTGAGCAAAACCTCGTACTTTTTGCTTAAAGATAGAGAAGCAAAAAAAATACTTCGCCTTCCTTGTTCTATATTTAACAGCGAGAACGAAAAAATACAATTTCTAAATATATTAGACCATTATCCTAATATCGATTTAGATTATTCTTGTCAAGTATTAATAGGCCAAAAGGATTGGAGACAAGATGCGATCGGTCTTATCGAAAAAGTCTATACTGATTATAGAAAAAGCAAAGCCAAAGATTGATGGATAACCAGTATTAAAATCATCGAAGCGATAGTTTTATTGTATTTGGTCCTATACTTAATTAATGTCCAGAAAATATTATTGAAGAATAGCTTGAAATCCTTTACAATTTTAGTACAATCGATATGGTAAAAAAGTTTACTTGATCCTTTAACCAGAAAAAAAACCCTATGCTTTATTTTGAAAGGGGTTACAAGATGAAAAAGTTATTGTTTGTTTATATAGTCTTAATTGGATTATTTGTTCTGTACGTATATCAATATCAAACAAGTGAAACGACGAATAACGATTGGTCGGAGCATGAGTTGAGGGGTACGGTTGACGAAACCTATGTGATGGTGACGTTTCAGGCTGGAATTGATTACTGGAAGAGGCCATTAAAGGGGTTTGAGGATGCGGCAGAGGCTCTTAATGTATCTGTTGAATATCGCGGAGCAACACAATATGATGTGAATGAAGAAATTACGGTGTTAGAACAAGTTATTGCCAAAAATCCCTCGGGTATTGCTGTTTCTACGATGGATCCTGAAGCATTAAACCCTGTCATTAATAAAGCAGTAGATTCTGGAATTCCTGTTGTCATGTTTGATGCAGATGCACCAGATAGTCAGGCATATGCTTTCTTAGGAACGAATAACCATTATGCTGGTGTTACAGCGGCACACAAAATGGCGGAATTATTAAATCAATCTGGTGAAGTTGGTGTAGTGACACATCCCAATCAATTAAACCATCTGGAACGGACACAAGGTTTTCGAGAGACTATTGAGAATGAATACCCGAAGATGAGAGTGGTTGATGTGAAAAATGGTCGTGGGGACCAGATGATCTCGAAAGAAGTTTCAGAAGAATTATTGAGAGAATATCCGGATATTAAAGGTATTTTTGCTTCAGAGGCAAATGGTGGCGTTGGCGTAGGTAAAGCAGTATTAGACCAACAAAGAAAAGGTGACCTCCATATTATCAGCTTTGATACAGATAAAGGTACCCTAGATATGATTGAAGAAGGGGTAATTTCTGCAACGTTGGCGCAAGGGACGTGGGAAATGGGGTATTGGTCCCTGCAGTTTCTCTTTCATCTTCAACATAATTTAGCAGGTGATTTAAATGGAGAAACGAACCTGCCACGTTATGTTGATACAGGTATAACAGTTGTAACAAAAGACAATGTTAGTGATTACTATCCTGTAGATTAAAGAATGGATGGATGTTCTGTGAAGCGCTGGATACAAATTAATAATATTCCAATTCGCTATAAATTAATATCACACTTTTTATTAATTAGTATATTGCCGATTTTCTGTTTAGCTTTATTAATCAGTTGGACGGTTGAGCGTGTAATGGAAGAACAAGTTAATGACAATACAATGCAACTAATTGGTAAAGTAAACGAATCTTTCGAGTTTTACATCAGTAATCTACAAAGTTATACCTATATGATTGCGAATAACGAAGATGTCGAGCAATTTCTAGGTCAAGGTGAAGAGGCGGCTTTTTCTGATAATAAATATGATATACAACGGTACTTGCGAAATTTTACAACTGTATCATCAGAGGTAGCAGGAATAATGGTAATAAACGATGAAGGTGAATATGTTAGTAACGAATTATATGCTCCATCTACCATAGATTTAACGGAAACATCTTGGTATCAAGAAGCTGTTAACAATAATGGTATCTTTAAGATTATTGGTCGACCAGATGGTAGAAGGTTGAATTCTATCGTAGATTATACGAATGAAGATGTGATAACAGTTGTAAGAGCAGTAATAGATCCATTTACTGAACAAGTTCATGGTGTAGTATTAATAGACTTAAAACGAAGAGCCATTGCGGAAACAGTAAAAGATGTTACGTTAGGGAAAAGTGGATATTTAATGGTGATTGATGATAAAGGTCAAAGTATTTACCAGCCTAACCAACCAATTGTGAGTCAAATACCTTTTAAATGGGTTAGTGAACAGCAATCAGGGGATTTCTCTAAAACGATCAAAGGGGAAAAGTTTCAATTTATTTATCAACGCTCTCCTTTTGCCAATTGGGTTACGGTGGGTGTATTCCCTACAGAAGAAACTATCTTTGGATTGCGTGAAATTAATTTTTATTTAGTAATTTTTATTTTTATCATTATGTTTTTCGGTATTCCGGTATCTTATTTTCTGTCACATTCGATCTCGAAACCGATTGTGCAGCTTGTATCTTTTATGAAGAAGGCAGAAGATGGAGATTTGAAGGTGAGGTATAAAGAGAAAAGGTTTGATGAGATTGGTCTATTAGGCAGAAGTTTTAATACAATGCTAACGAAGCTTAATGGTTTAATGCATCTGACAGAAAGACAGGAAAGGCAAAAAAGAGATGCAGAGTTTCGTAGTTTACAAGCGAATATCAATCCGCATTTTCTCTATAACACACTAGATACCATTCAATGGATGGCAAGAAAGCAGAAGGCGGATGATGTGGCAGAAGTAGTAGAATCACTAGCTAAGCTATTTCGAATCGGTTTGAGTAAGGGGCGCGATATCATTACATTGGCTAAAGAAATCGATCATATCGAAAGCTATTTAAAAATACAAAAAACAAGATATCGTGAAAAGTTAAATTATGATATTAAAGTCGAGGAATCTATCACAAATAAAGCAATATTAAAATTCATTCTGCAACCAATTATTGAAAATGCAATCTATCACGGGATTAAAGAACGACGTGGAGCGGGGCATATAAATATTGAAGCCAAATCTTTGGATGGAAACTTACTTATTAAGATTAGTGACGATGGAAAAGGAATGCCCCCAAAACAATTGAGCGATATGAGAGAAGCATTGGCTGAATCGATAATCCAAACTGAAAATCCAGAAGAGACAAGGAATAAAAAAGGATATGGCATGCTGAATGTGCAAGCAAGAATTCAATTAACACACGGCCCCGATTATGGTCTGACAATAGAAAGTCAAGAAGATGTCGGAACAACTATTACGATCTTATTGCCAATTATGAATAATAGTGTTGAGGAGAGGGAGAAGTGATCAAGATGGAATATTGGAAAGTGCTAATAGCGGATGATGAATTTATCATCCGTGATGGAATAATGTCTTCCGTTAATTGGGGTGATTTTAACATGGAAGTTGTAGCAGAAGCAGAAGATGGCGAAGAGGCAGTCGACTTAGCTATCCGACATAAAATTGATGTGTTACTAATCGATTTGAATATGCCGATTATGAATGGCATTACGGCAATGAAGAAAATTAAAAATCAATTACATGATTGTCGGATGGTAGTGATTTCTGGATATGATGATTTTCAATATGCTCAAGAAGCGATTCGCCTACAAGTAGAGGATTATTTATTGAAGCCGGTAAACCCTAATCAATTAGCTGGTATTCTGAAAGAGGTAAAACAACAATTAGATCAGCAAAGGCAAGAAGAAAACTATTTACAGCAGGCTTCTACACAAGTGAAAAAGAATCATAAGCAGTTAAGAAACCGCTTTTTTCTAGATTGGATGTCAGAAAACTTAGGGGAAGAAGAGGTGAAAAATCAATTGCAATTTTTAGAACTCCCTCGATCTGCCCCTCAATCATTGATTGTTATGAAATGGCTCGATGGCGAAGTTGAGCACCTTTTTTTTAGTGAACAGGAGCGGAAGCAACAATTAAAGGCAATAGAAGAGCTATTGGAAAAAGACATGAGAAAGTATGGACATGCCATCTTTTTAGAAAATACTCATTGGATTTCTATTCTTATTTGGGAACAAACACCAGCAGACTTAGTGTTACATCTAGAAGAGTTCATAACAAAGGAACTTGCGCAACATGTTTATGCTAAACAAATAGGTGTGGAATTTTCAAATATTCCTTCTAAGTATGCGGAAGTTAAGCAAGAATTAAATAAATATATGCAACTTTCCCCATTGGTTAAACAATCGATCCAATATATTCGCAAACACTATCGTGATTCTCACTTAACATTAGAGAGCATTGCTGAATCGCTTCATGTTTCAACTGTTTACCTTAGTAAAATGATTAAACAAGATTTAGGGGTATCTTACGTAAAATTAGTAACGCAAATGCGTTTACAAGCGGCAAAAGATTTATTGAAAACAACAGATCTCAGCATCCGGGAAATTGCTGAGCAAGTAGGGTATGATTCACAACACTATTTCAGCACAGCATTTAGGAAATCGATTGGTATGACCCCGAAACAGTACAAACATCAATTATAACGGAGGATAATGGCTGCCTCAAAGTTGCAAGATAAAATAAAAAAAAGAAGCTGCTCTACAAGTCAGCTTCTTACAAACATTTAGATTTAATAAGAAAAAATTCCTCCGCCAATATTCCCGATGAAATTACCGATAAGACTGGAACTAACAATAGCTAAAACGATGGAAATAACCAAGTTCGCTATAAAAATAATATAGTAAATATCCATAGAGCCATTCGGAATCGGATTCTCTTTAAATAAAGTGAAAAATACGATAATACTTGAAATAAATGTTAGTAGCATAACCAAAGAAAACAACATCGTAGATAAGAACGTAATCGATAAAGTTAGACAAAGAACAGCAATTATTGTTAAACCAGTAGGGATAATCAATAGAATTGCTAGTTTGCTAAATACGGTATAAAAGGATGTATCTATTTTCATGATTTTAGTCATGGCAAATATAATACCGTTAAGTGCTGCTAGAATGATTAGGATACCAAGTAATGGTTTAATAAAATCATTGAAAAAGGACGGTTCATAAAATAACCCTCCACCAATTTTGATCGATGTGATATAGGTATACAAGGATAGGAATATTGCTAAAAGACTAAAGGTAATATAACTATTGACCTTATCTTTTTCATTTGCTTTTGTACTGGTTTCAAAAGGCCTTTTTAGCGCATTTGGTAGTGATTGGACATAATGTGAGCTAATAATCTTGACTTGATCTAAAAAGGCATTGTTTTGGGTTGATTCTTCCGTCGCTACTAATGTAGAATCAATAATTTCATCAGTTTCCTTTTCCATAGTAGCGCCACACTCTTTACAATAACTGATCTCCTCTTCCACGGTAGTTCCACAATTATAACACTTCATAAAATCTCTCCTCTATAAAAATTTAATTGAATAATAGCAAAGAATGGTTCTTTTTGTAAAATGTTGCCTTATATATTGTAATAGAACTATTGCACCTTTTGTTAGCATAATTCAAAAATGAATATATTTTACTATTTTAACTTTAAAACAGGTGACGTCGTGTCGTTTGAGCTCTTTTCAAACAAAGGTCCCGGGGTTGAAGTCATTTTTAAGCATTCATAAAAACGATGTAGGCTATTTTGCTCATTAACGAAATATGTACTATGACTTTTTTAGTGGACAAAAACGAATTGAATGACCTATTCCATTTATAACCAATTATGTTTAAATAGTAAATGGTTAACTTTTCCTATATATGTCTAAATTTGTTTAGATTGAAGATTTATTGCGAAATTTCACATATATTTACCTCGATCGATAGGGGCAGAACAATGTCAAGATGACTTCAAAAAGGAATTAGCAACGAAGAATAGCTATCCTGCATAACCTGAAATCAATCTCTCCTCCGATGTCATTTATCACTATGATACATATAGTAAAGCGGATGATGAAATTGAAGCATTAAATGATGATACTGATAGACGTCAATCGAGTATCAAGCGATTAGAGGATGATTTAAAAGAGCTTGAGGATAAACTCGAAGAATTGGAAGATGAACTAGAGGAACTAGAATCAGAAGAAAATGAATCAGAAACACCGGAAAGTACTATTGATGACTTAAAAGATGACATTGAGGACGTGGAAGATGAGATTAGCCTTGCAAAAGGCGAAATCGAGACACATGAGGACCGAATAGAAGATAATGAACAAGAAGTAGAGCAAAAGACAGAAGATAAACAAACATTTGAAGATGATGGAGAAAAGAAAGTAGAAGAGATGATCGATTTATCAGAAGAAATCATCGATGGACTCGAAGAAATTAGCGAACGAATCGGAAAAGCGAAAGATTTAAATAAGGAAATTAAAGATGCAATCGATGATGCCAATAATAATGCAGATGCAAACTATAGTGATGCAGAGGAGAAAGCGGAAGGGCCACCATCAGGTGTAGCATCTGAAGAAGTTGATGATGCATTGCAAGAAATTAAAGAAAATAGTGCAAAACTGGAAGACTATCCGTATGAGCCGTCCTTTTTTGACGAGATAAAAGAGCCAATCTACCGTGCGATAGATGAAATGAGGGATATTCAGAGCTTTTTTGATGGCATTCATACCGATTTCAGTTCGTCCAGTAAAGGGGACCTTCAGCAATTAAGAAGAGATATCCTTGCCAAAATGAATGTAGGTACGAATGAAATTGATACAGGTTCTGATAAATTAGAACAAGATCGCGAAGAGTTTGAAGAAGATGATAAATATCCGTCAATGGAGGAAAATGAAACAGAGTCTGAAAAATTAAATGATGAAGCAAAGGATACTTTAGCAGATCTAGAAGAGACTATAGGAGAAATAGATGAGTATACACAATTAGAAGAGATACTTGGTAAATACAACGAGTATATAGAGGGAAATGGTCCAGATCCTGAAGAAGTCGATTTAAGTGGTGATGCAAGTTCCAGTGCTAAGAGTTCCAAAGGCTTGATGGACGATATGTTTAGCGGAATAGGTAATGCACTAGTAAGTTCAAGGAATGAGTTATATAAAAATGAATATATTCTAATGCATTTTGAAAGTGCAGATCCTACTGGCGACTTTGCACAAGATGCACTTTTAGAAAATCGGGAAGTAGAATATATTTTATACGGAAGTTTAGAACCAGGAGCAAATTATTCTTTAGCACTATCACAGCTGTTTGCGACGAGGTTTGCTTTGAGGTTTATTGATGCTTTTACTCAGTCACATGTCAGAGGGGCTGGTCATCCATTGGCGGTTTTTGTTGCTGCCTTGGCACATGCGTTAGAGGAAGCTACACAAGATACTAAAGATATATCTAGTGGGAGATTAGCTCCGTTAATTAACGATCAGATTACTAACAGGGAAGCACTAAGAATTGATTATCAAGATTATTTGCGATTGTTTTTATTTATAAACCCTAGTAATGATAATAGGTTAAAACGTATTATGGCAGTAATAGAAAAAAATACTGATGTTAATCTAACCAAAAGACACACATATATAGAAGGTAGTGTAAGTGCATCAGATCGTCTTGTTTTTATTCCTCAAATTGCACAAAGTTTAAATATAGTAGGGGCACTGGATGGTAGTGTAGATAATGATCGGTTTATTTTTAATAAGAAAGCACATTTTTCATATTAATAAAAAGGAGAGAGCAGAATGAAAAAAATTCAATTAAGTATAATAATTTTGTTGTTGGCAATCTTGGTTATTGGTTGTAACAATGGTGATCAATCAACTGAGGAAACTGATAAAACAGTAAATGAAGAAACGGGAAAAAGTAATAGTATCGATGATAATGAAGTATCTGATAATGAAAATGATCCTAATTCAAATGACGGAAATGAAAAGAATACTGATGATGGTGAATTCTTATCTATAGGAGAGACTGGAGTAGTGGAGAGTGTTGTGGGTGATTACGAAATCACAGTAAATGCGTTTGAATATTTAGATAAAATGGAAGGTGAATCTTCCATGTTGGATTTTTATATTTTAATTGATTATACAGTTAAGAATATTGGTGATGAAGTAATTAAGGCAGAAGACATCTATGGAGCAGATTTATTTGATGATCAGGAATTAAGTGAAGGTAATAGTTATTATTATGATTCAGTTAATATGCTCGAAGGAAATATAGAAGTAAACGAAACCGTGGACGGTGAATTGTTATTTCATGCAGAAGAATCAAAGTACTATGACTTAGTATTCAATTTTGGAGCACTAGAATCAAACGCAACCAGGTTAACTTGGCGACTTAACGCAGATGAGGCAAGTAATTAAGGAAAGGGTTCTGAGGGGATTGTCCCCTCTCAACCTATCAATCTACATTTTTATGCTTTCTTTTGAGTATAAAAACCTTGTAAATAAAGGAAAGCATAAAACTTGGTATGACTAAATGAACTAAGAAAGATAAGAATTAGACGGTTTTGTTAGTGATTAATTTCCAGTGCTAAGGATGCCAAAGGCTTGATGGATAAAATGTTTAGCGGAATGGGCAATGCACTAGTTAACTCAAGGAATGAATTATATAAAAAACGAATATATTCTAATGCATTTTGAAAGTGCTGATCCTACTGGCAACTTTGCACAAGATGCACTTTTAGAAAATCGGGAAGTAGAATATATTTTATACGGAAGTTTAGAACCAGGAAAGAATTATTCTTTTGCACTATCACAGCTGTTTGCGACGAGATTTGCTTTGAGGTTTATTGATGCTTTTACTCAGTCACATGTCCGAGGAGCTGGTCATCCATTGGCGGTTTTTGTTGCTGCCTTGGCACATGCGTTAGAGGAATCAACTAATGACTTTAAATCACTTATAAAAAGTGAACCCGCGCCCTTATTAAATGATGAAATTACCCCGATAAGACACTTAAATATTACGTACAAAGATTATTTAAGGTTATTCTTATTTATAAATTCTAGTGGAGATTCGCGCCTGAAAAGAATAATGGCAGTAATAGAAAAAAATACAGATGTAAATTTAATTGAGCGAAAAACGTATGTTAATGGTTCAACGGATATTTCAGAAAAATTGATATTTGTACCCCAAATTGCGCGATCCTTAAGTTTTGTAAGAATTCTTGATGGGCAAGTAGATAGTAATCGATATATTTTTAAAGAAGAAGCAAACTTTTCATATTAAAAGGAGAGAATAAGTCATGAAAAAATTACAATTTTGCATAATTTGTCTAGTATTTTTAACCACGCTTATAGGATGTAGTTCTAATGATACAAAAGATGAGTTGCCAAATGAAACTGGCAACGAAGAAAATGAACAACAGAATGATAAAGATGAAAGTAATGAAGAAGAAACGAATGAAAATTCTAAAGAAGAAGAGGAATCAAAGGAAGGTGCTGATAGTGACCTTCTGAGTATAGGAGAGACGGGTCTAGTTGAAAGTGTTTCGGGCAACTATGAAGTGACTATTAAGTCTTTTGAAATGCATGAAGAAATAGAAGGTGAAAAATCTTTAATGGATTTATTTGTGGTTGTTGAATTAGCGATTAAGAATGTTGATGATGAAGTCATTTCAGGTGAAGACATATATGCGGGTGATATATTCAATGATGAGGGAACTGGACAAGGTAATCAATATGGTTATGAATTCATTAATGAAATAGATGAAGACATAGAAGTAGGAGAAACTGTAGAAGGAGAAATGATTTTTTATAATAATGAATCAGAGTATTATGACTTAGTTTGGAATTTTGGGGCATTAGAATCAAATGCAACTAGGTTAACTTGGCGACTTAACGCAGATGAGGCAAGTAATTAAGGAAAAGGTTATGAGGGGACTATCCCCTCTCAACCTATCGATCTATATTTTTATGCTTTCTTTTGTCTATAAGAACCTTGTAAATAAAGGTAAGCATAAACTAATGGAACTTTAAAAGAGACTGTATATAAGCAAGGAGAGAGAAGAATGAAGAAAATCATATTTGCGTCATTAGCAATGGTACTAGCAGCAACAGTAATAGGCTGTAGTTCGGGAGATACAGAAGAACAGATAAGTGGTGACAATGAATCAACCAATCAAGAAGAAACAACTGAGGACGTTTCTAATCAGGATAGTAATAGTGAAGAAGAAAATGATGAATCGCCGGAACAACAGTCCCAAGGAGAAACCGATAGTAATGAGATTTTAAGCTTGGGGGAAACAGGTAAAGTTGAAAGTACAGTAGGTGACTACGAAGTTACAGTTCAAAGTTTCGAAATATTAGAAACGATTGATGGGGAAGAGCCGTTACAGGACAACTTTATTCTTGTGGACTTTGAAGTTACTAATACAGGGAACAATGCTATTGAAGGAAAAGATATATACGATGCAATGTTGTTCGGTGAAGTGTTGAGTACTGAAAATACTTCTATCGAATCAATTGATTTATTAGATGAAACATTGGAAAGTGGAGACGGCGCAACTGCACAATTTTTATTTGATTTACGAGACTCTGATAGTTATGATTTGGTGCTTAATGCTGGATTATCAGGCGTTGCAACAGAAATAACTTGGCGATTTAGCGCAGATGAAGCAAGTAACTAAATGATTGGGGATGAGGGGGAATTCCCCTCGCAAATCAATCTACATTTTTATGCTTTCTTTTGTCTATAAGAATATTTGTGATTAACAGAAAGAATAAAAACTATGAACCTTAATAGGAATTTGTAATCCGCGAGGAGGATTTCCAAATGAAAAAAATAATAATAGGGTTTCTTGGAACAGTATTAGCAACAGCTGTAATAGGCTGTAGCTCAGGAGATTCGGAAGAAGTGAATGATACTGATAATGATTCAACCAATCAAGAAGAAACAACTGAGGAGCACGCTAATCAGGAAAGTAATAGTGAAGAAGAAAATGATGAATCGACAGAACAACAGTCTCAAGAAGAAACCGATAGTGACGAAATTTTAAGCCTGGGAGAGACAGGTAGAGTTGAAAGTACATTGGGTGAATACGAAGTAATAGTTAAAAACTTTGAAATTTTG
>NZ_WJEB01000048.1:0-31815 GCF_010994085.1 Gracilibacillus saliphilus
TGAACAGATACTAAATAATCTGCTCCCCACTTATTAGCGTCATTGGTGCGTTGACTTAATGATAAAGTTTTATCTGTAGTACGTGATAAACGGACAGACACACCTTTATATGATTTAAGTTTACTCTTAATACGTTTAGAAATGTCTAACACTAAATCCTTTTCCTTTAATCCGTTTGCGGTTGCACCTGGATCACTTCCACCATGACCAGGATCTATAAAAATTTTAACCACTATTCCACCTCCTTCCTATATTGTTTTACTAATTGATTTCCGAGCACTGCTGCACCTGTTACTAATATACCTTGGATAAAACTTTCCACTGAGAAACCTAACAGTAGCATAGAGCAAATTACACCTAGTACTAACAAAGCATAAGGTATTAACCAGTCTTTAAAATCAGGGGTGTTTTTAAAGATCCATCCCATGACTAGCAATGCCGGGATGATGATTAGAGCATCATCAATAACGAACTCCAGAATGTTTTCCATTGATATCACCTCCTTTAAAAGAAAAAACCGTCTACTCCTTCGGTAGACGGTTTTCAATCTTATCTAATTTTTTAATTACAATGTCATACTTATTAGCAAAAGCATCTAACGTATTATGCAGCCTTGTTTCTCTTTCTGCGTTTTTCTTCATCACATAAACTAAAAGAAAAACAAAAAGAACCGCCCAGGGTCCTTGTGTAATAAAGTATTGAAGTATTGTTTCATCCATAATTGACCTCCTTTTTATGTATTTAAAAAAGCACCTCTGTAAGTAGAGATGCTTTAGAATAAAAATTATTTCATTGTCCTTTTTTGCAAATTTTCACAACTTCGCAGTTAGTCCTACTCTATACCAAAAATTAATTTTTCGCATAAAATCTTTTCGTTTTTTTGCTCCAAGAAAGAATAAATGTAGCTTTTTTAAAGAGCCGAATAGGATTAAGAGTTTCCCTACTAACAACTCTAACTTTATTCGAATTCAAAGTTCGGATGACGTTGTAAATTTTCTTAAAACCATAATTCTTTGCTTTGTAAATTTGACCTTCACCACTTAAATCTAATAGTTTAAAATCTTCTTTACTCAAATGTTCTTGTAAAAAATGATAATATCTTACGAAAACACCTAAACGCACATCAAATTTATCATTGTCTATAGATGTTGTTAAGCTACCTTTACTTTTTGTAACACAATAAATTGTTTCATTAGATACACCGAAAGATTTAATGCAACATCCAAGTCTGGCTGAAAACATAACATCATTTGATGAGACCACTTCTTCAAATAAAATCTTGTTTTTTGTTATAACATTTCGTTTAATTAATTTAGACCAAGGTACTACAACCCTATATTTTAGTGTTAACTCGGATTTCAAATCCCCTGTATTAGAATAGTCATTAACCGCATTCGCAAACTTTATATGTCGATTGGAAACATTTCCAGTATCTAACTCAACACTTGTCGGTTTAAAAAAAATCACATCAAATCCTGTGCTGAAGTGTTGTTTGACTATATTATAAAAGTCATCCACGAAAAAATCATCTGAATCTGCAAAAAGCACCCACTCGCCGACGGCTTTTTTTAACCCAATATTCCTGCATGCGCCAGCTCCTTTTTTATTAGGATCGTTCGTTAAAAAATGAATATTTTTGTGCGCACAATGTTCCTTTATTTTCTGTAGCTTTTGCTTTTCTTGTTCATTGCTGTGGTCGTCAATTACTAAGACCTGTATTTCTTTATTTACAGGTATAGATTCTAATAGCTTCGACAGTGTTTCGGTAGAATTATAATGCGGTATTATTACCGATAAACGAATCATGATAGACTCCTTTCCGTAATGTTAACTTTAGTCTATCATACCACAATATGCCATAAAAAGAGATATTTTTTAATATATTAATTTCCTGTGTAAGACCGTTTTTCTAGCCATATACCATTAACTTTTTGCCAACCTTCTACTACATACTTACTCCCTGCGTTTCCTTGTTCTGATGGCGCTAAATTTAAAGTTATTTGTCCATCAAACCCCACCGAATTTAAGGCAGGTTTTTGGATAGAGACATTTACTCCCTGAATTGGTTGGTCATATATTAACCATGTAGCTGCATCATAAGAATCTACAGAATCAACTCTAAAACTTCTTATGGTGCAATCACCTGTTATCAATAGTTCGATGTAATCAACATCATCTCCCACTGAAAAATATGTTTCGATATGGCTGTCCACACCTGTTAAATAACACCCACCATGGTTAATATTCCAGGTTAATTCCCTTCCTGGTCTACCTGATACATATGGATGACCAGCACCTAAATCGTTCAACCTATTACCGGATGAGTCAAACGGTATTACCCCAACACGTCCGCCATCTGTATTAACATCTCGTTTAACAACAAATTTTTTCGAAGATTTTGTGGAAATAAACAATCCTATTGATTGATTATCTAAAGTAATACTTTTATCATCGTACATAAGGTTAGTAATGAACGCTCTAGGATTTTCCGCTGATTCGGCATGAACCTGTAATCCAGCTAAATTAAACCTGTCATCATTATCGTATAAACAAATGCTTTGCGCTAGATTACCACTATTAAAAATAGTACCTCTGACTCTTTCTTGAATTAATGTACTTCTAAGGATAACTAAGTTATTCTTATAAATCGATTGATTATCAATTTCACCTATACCATACCCGATTTCAACCACATTAGCATCTGCTTCATTCAATGTTCTCATAACTATTTTGCCATTACCTTCACTTCTCACACTTTCAAATTCGTTATTTTGGCCATGTACAATTAATACCGGGATCGCTTCTCCTGTTGTTGGTTGTTTCAACTCGAATGAAGGTTTAATAAAAAGATTGTTATTGTTACTTGTATATGTTCCATCTATAGAAGTCACCCTTACTCCATATCTACTTTTATCGGTATGAGTAGAGGAAGCAACCCAGAAACGACCAATCGAATATTTATTATCATTTATCCAGCCTATACGTGAATTGTAGGTTTCATTTGTTAAGTCTAAACCTATATGATTTAATCCTATGTTTCCTAATGTTATTCGATTATAAACAAAACCGCTACCTGAACCCATCAACATAACACCTATTGTAAATCTAGTTACAGAAACGATATTGATGTATGAAGTATAAGCGTTAATTATTTTAATTCCTATATCTAAATCGTTTTCCCAATCAGATATAGTTTCCCTTGAAACGTTTAGTTTAAGTGTTACACCTTCATTGCTTATTCCTGATTCACCTATCGTTAAAGCAGTTTCGCCACCAGTACCTCTATAGATGATTGGCGAATTCATTATTACATTTATTTGTGAAGGTATAGAAATTTTACTTGTAGTGTAAAACTTGTATCCATATGGAAATAGTATTGTCATTCCGTTGTTCACATAATTAATAGCATTAATAATAGATTGTGTATCGTCATGATCTACATTTACACTCGTGACATCCGCATTAGCACTATCTGAAAGTGTAAATACTGTTCCATTGATAGCTGTGATACTTGTTACTAAATTACCGCCATCTTGCCCCTCTGTTGTGGTTGTCATAGCTCCACTTACACCAGTACCATTATCATTGTATGTGGCGTTTTGTTTTTCTCCTGTGGTGTCACAAGTAAACGTTACAGTATCTGTTCCTGCTGTCCCTCCTGTTGTCCAACCTGTAAATGCAGTATTACGTATTTTATCAGCAACTGCAATAGCCGTATCTTCAATAGCAGGATCAACCGCAATAGCTGTAGAGATGCCATCCAACGTTACAAGTACATCTCCTGCTGTTGTCGGCGCAGATGTGATTTGCAATTCCGCTACTTCTTCCACTCCACCTGTACCAGCGCCTTCAATTAAGATACCTTGACCTACCTCAAAGTCAATCGCATCCGCAACCGTTAATTCATTACTACCAGATACAATACTCCCAGTTGTGAATTGATCAGAACCACTAGCACCAAACCATTTTACATTCACACCTCGTTCTGTAAATTCGTTTTCCATTTTGCTGATGATATCATTATCAAAATTTCTGAATTGCGATAAATCACCAACATTTTTTTGTAATGTAGTTAGATTAGGCGCATAATCTTTCTCTAATTGATTTAATTTCTCTTCAATTGCTGTAGCAAGTTCTGCATCATCAAAAGTGCCATCTAACAAAGACTGCGTTATAGCAATAGCTTCGTCTGCTGATACTTTAGCAGTATCTGCAACAATACTTGTTATTTCTGCTGTTCTAGCAAGTGATTCTCTAACATCAATACCATTCATTTTTTCTCTAAGTTGTTTAGTGTAGTTTAAAACTCTTGGATCAGCATCATTTTTGTCATATTCCGGTACTAATGGTTCTATTGGATCTGGATCTCTATAATAACGTTCTACCATTATTGTTCATCCTTTCGGGTCCATTTGTCTTTAATTTTCTGCGCTTTGATGCGTATTTGTTCCGATTGTTCAGCTAGTTGTCTTGCTCTAGATTTCTTAACTACCACTGCCATAGACCTCTTCCTCCAAATCTGCAATTTTTTGCGCTATTTGATCTAAATCTATGGTATTTAAAACAGTGATTAAATCTAACTTAGCTTTATCAGCACTAGACATTAAACCATCTTCTGTTTGAGTTGCTGGATCATATTTTTCTAATTCATCTAGCTTCGTTTTATCTGCAGCACTCATCAAACCATCTTCTGTTTGAGTTGCTGGCTCATAATCAGGTATTGCATTTACTGCATCTGACAGATCATCCACAGCTTGATTTAAGTTGTTGATAGCGTCTTGCATGGCATCTGTATCTGCATCTTCAAAAGCTTGATTTAACTGCTGTAATGATTCACTAAGGTTGTTATATTCCTCGTTAATACTAGCTAATCTCTCTGATTGTCTATTAACAGTGTTCTGCAATCTAACTATTCTTTTTTCTTGCTTATTAGCGTCAGCCTGGTATTCATTTAGTGTCTTGAATTTATCACCAATAGTTAAGTTATCATCTTCCGGTTTTAAAATATCAATCGTTTTTCCGATAATACGTAATCGTTCATCAATATTCATAACCGGATTAATAACTTTATGATCATTACCAACTTGGAACGAATCCGGATCCAATCCAATTAAAAAAAGATCAGCTGCACTGATCTTGTGTTGGTATAATGCAATTTTTTGGTTATCCATCCATTGTTGAGCGCGTGTTAAGAGGTTGTTAGGGTCTGTTATATCATCCCAGGTTTGAGATCCACCTTGAATATCAAACTCATCTATTAAATCTTGTCGGTCTAAATATGGTAAGCCACCATTAACTTCTTCAATAGTTAACCTTGCTTCAGAAGCATCTATAGCTCCTTCAGTTTCAATTCTTGTTCCTAGTGGTGTTAACCTCGTTACTATCTCAGTTGGATCAATACTTCTGGTAATGGTTTTAAGGTTTTTGGCAATTTTTATTTCTGTCTCTTTTGATTCTCCAACTCTTTCAACTAAATCAAGGTACCTAATTCCATTTTCTTTTCTTATCTGTAATTCACCGCCTAAACGGTCCATCAGTTCATTTTCAATTGTGCTGAACGTATCCTCTTCTGCAGATAAATAGCAATACAGATAATTAGTTGAATTAGTGACTTCTATGACACCAGGTTCAAAATGTTTGTAATCTTCAACTTGCGAATTATGATAATTGATGATTGATATCCATAATTCCTCTGGTGTACCTTGGAATTCTAAATGCCTTTGCTGAGAATCTTCTAAGAAAGCTAATTCACCCTCACATACATAAGAAAAAGTGTGCAATCCATTACTATCCATATCCTCTTCAGGTTCCAGGACTCTTCCCTCAAATTCAAAACGTTGTTCTTTTAGATTGTATACATTAACCAAGGTTTTGAATGGCTTCATTTTCCCATAAGCAGGGTTTTTTAAATGGAAGGTTAAGTTAAATGCATCTACCTTGTTTATTTCCTTTTTAATTTTCCCTTCCATCAATTTCAATCTATTTACATGAGGACTATGAATGACAGTTTCTTCTTGATCATTAACTATTGTCACTCTATACAAATCAGATCAACTCCTTATGAAACTCAAAAGAAATCGATCCATTTCCTGTGATGATCAATTCATTTTCGCCAGAAGTTAATACAAATTCGTCACTTTTTGATTCTCCAGAAGGCACGTTGTATGTCACATTATCTTTCTCAATTGTCATAGCACTAGATGCGGTAATGGTTGGGATCAAATCAGGTGTACCAACATTTAATAAAATCACCTCAAGCTGACCATTTACTTCAAATGATGTTTGCTGAGAAACGTCTAATTCAAAGTTGAATACGTCCCAAATATCATGACCTTCTTGTAATTCTGATATCATGAATGGATAAGCAATAAATTCTACTGTTAAAACACCTGTATCATAGTCCTCAGAAAAAGAACTTGAACCTTCCACCTCGGCAAGAAAATAATAACCTGGATAGGCATCATCATATAGCTTTTGTTTTCCATTACTGTTCATCAACCAATTAATAATTTGAGTCTTTTTTGAATTCATGGCTGTTTTCCCTGTTGTTTGACGATAAATATTAAAAGGATAAGTTAATGGTCTTGGTTCATAATCTTGGGATCCGTATAATTCACTAAAATCATATTCTGTATTCGAGAAAGGGACTGCTACCTTTCGTTTCTTTTTTTCTGGGATGCCTATTTCTTTTCCTTTGGCCATAGTCACACCAAAATCACGATAAGAGTGTTTTCCTAAAAATTCTATGCCTAGCATTAGGTAGCAAGCCTCCTTTCGGTGTGTCTTACTCTTTTGCCGTCATCTTCTGCTCTTGCATCTCCAGTTTCTTTTGCTATGATCTTGTCATTCATAACAATGTTTTTACCTTCTTTGATAGCTTCCAAAATCAGTGTTAATAATTCTTCCAACATGCTATTATCTTGTTTAGTGACTTCCCTATTTCCATTACCTGAAGTGACTTGACTTGGTTTCATATTACCAACCACATCATTCATTACTGCACCTGCAGTATTTCCTTCTGCACGAACACCGTCTAAGAAACCATCAATCATATTACGTCCCCAATGGACAATATACCGACCTTCGCCCTTTTTAGCTGGTGACCAGAACTTTAAGAATTCACCTGCTTTTTTAACCACGTCTTCTGCTGCTCGGGCAATTTCAGGACCCATGTTTAACATACCGTCTATGAAGCCGCTAATCATATTTTTACCCCAATTAATGGCATCATCTTTTAATCCTGAGAACCAACCACTGATTGATTCCCATAGACCTGAAAAAGCGCCAGATAGCATTCCCCATGCATTCGAAACAAGTCCTTTAATTCCATCCCAAAGAGCATTCCATATGTCAAGTAACCCTTCTTTAACACCTTCGAAATCACCAGTTAGTAAACTAGCAAAAGTTTTTATTAATCCCATAATAATACCAATTGTTGTATCAATGATCGTGGATATCTGGGACCAAACATATTCGATTATTCCTTGGATAATAGGCATTACCGTTTCAATAACACCCTGTATAAACTTAAAGGCATTTTGGACAGCTTGCATAATTTGTTGGCCGTTTTCATCCCAAAATTGCTTGATTTGAATTAGCTTTTCCTGGATAAAAGGAACTACTAAGGCTAAGATTTGTTGTATGATTTGCCATGCTGTTTCTAGAGCAAACTGCACAGTTTCTTGTATAGCAGTAAAAATTTGAATTGCGTTATCGAGAATTGCTTGACCGTTTTCTTGCCAAAATACTTTGATATTTTCTAGTATCGTCTGAATGATTTCCCAGACTAGCATTAATCGTTCTTGGAATATCTCTTGTAATCTGGTTAGTTGTTCTTGGTTATTCTCCACGGACGTTCGTATCATTTCGACGAAAGATTGTACACCTTCGACGACTTTTGATATGATTTCACCTATAAAAGTAAAAACATTATCAAATATATCACGTATGGTCGGCATGGAATCTTGCACCCAACCAAAGAAAACCTCAAGCATTGGAATCAGTTGCATACCAATTTCCATTGCGAAAAATTTAACTCGTTCCTTCAATTCGTCATACATCATTCTGAAGTTGTTTGCTCTATTCAGATCCTCTTCACTAAAAACATTGGCATTATCCTTAGCATTTTTCATTGCCTCGGTACCCATGTCTACAACAGGCGCTAAATCTTTCCACGAGCCTCCAAACAGATCAGTTCCTAGTTTAGCCCTTTGGGTTTCATCATCAACACCAGCTAAAGCATCAGTTAGGACATTCATTCTTTCGTCAGCACTCATGTTTTCAACTTCAGTTAGTGATAATCCTAACTCTTGTAAAGCTTTATTACCTTTGTTAGATTCTGAACTCATGGTGTCTAAATTTCTAGTTAGCTTTGCTGAAGCATCAGCAACGGCATCTGTGCTTGTCCCTGCTTCTTCGGTTGCTTTTCTCCATTTTTGGATTTCGTCAGTGGACATACCAGTTGTCGCGGATAGGTCTAGTATCTCATCAGCAGTCTGTCCGACTTTTAAAGCTAAAGATGTCATGCCACCAATAGCAATAGTAGCACCGGCAACTAAAGCAGCTCCCCACTTAGCAGCAGTTTTAATACCTCCTCTAAGTCGATCACCCATGCCTTTTGCCTTTTTATCTGTTTTAGACAGACTATTTTGCGCTTCTTTGTCGTCTATAAGAATGGACCCAAATAGCTTAAATATTTGCAAATCTATCACCTTCTTCCTGTAAAGGCATGCTATTTAACCGATAGCTCGGAGATAAATGGACCACCTTACCTTTCTGGCATATCTATGAATCCTTTTTCTTCTAGATAAATGGATTCAGCCTCCAAAACTGCTTTCACGTCGTCATATGTTAACTGCTTGTCTCGTGTTTGCTCCATGATATAACCAATCATTTCTAAATCATTGATTTGCTCATTTACAACGTGTTCCTCTGGCTCTTTAGGCATGCCATCATATTTAATTTGAGGCATCTTTCATCACTCCTGGCTTTAATTTGTTATAGCGATCTTGAATAGACTCATCAGAAGGGTCTATGTCAGTTGGTGTACTTAAATTTTTAAAGAAATCTTTAAATTCAATAAATTTGGACTTATCTCTGATAGGGAAATGTTGAGCTATCCAAATTTGGAATGCTCTGTCTTTCTCTTTTTTGGTCTTGGCATCAATAAGAAGTCGATTGATATGACTTAATCTTTGAGCTTTAACAAATTGAAAATCATAATAGCTATGCAGTAAATAGAGAGTTTCACTGTAACCCCCAACTGCATAGCTTATTTGAAAAAAGATACCAATTCTTTGTTAGTGAAAATCGCTTTAAAAGTGCTTATTGTTTTGATGAAAGATTGAGATCTGATTTCCTCAGCAGTTTTGTTTTCAGCGATTGCAATTAATTCAAATATTTCTTGCTTAACTTCTTTTGAGTTCTTCAAGATGTATTTCACTGCGTCAATTCCGACGTCCATAGGATCTATATTTTTTCCGGCCTTTTTCTTGCTTTTTGCTTTCTCTTGAATTTGTTTTCTGTATCCGTCAAAATCTAATTTTTCGTAAATATCTACTGCGTAAGGTATCATGTCAAAAACTTGGTCATTCGATAATTCTTTTTCCATGGTTAAGTCCTCCTGTTTTTAGAAAATAAAAAAAAGAGTAGTATTTAAACTACTCTAAACTGTTGGTTCCGCTTCATATTCCAATACATATGTTGGTACTTCATTCATATTTTCCGGATCAAAATGTGCAGTAAATGTTGTTTCTGGTACCACTTCATTTTTATCTTCAAATGCTGCTTGAAATGCGCTGTCACCTAACACATTTTCAATGACATAAGCGATAGTCTGACCACCATGTGTTTTTGTGATATAAGCTAAATTATCAATGTAATCAGATAGCTTATAATCCACATTAGGACGATATTTTTTATAATTTGGAGTTGTTTCTCCAGTAACTTGTTCAATTGTACCTGGCATTACTTTCGATAATAGATCCAAGTCTAACTCAAGAGCATTTGCAGTAATTTGAATAACCCACTCCGTTTTACGTTTTAAACCTTTCGTATGTTCGCCACGATCACCATCAAAACGCATAGGTAGATTAGTAGGCTCTACATTGTAGTTACCTCCACCTCTGGTTGCACCAAAAGGAATTGCTTCTGAATCATCCCAGTCATCAGGATTAAAGTTAAATACAAGAACACCTTCACCTAGTTGGACCTTATCTGGACTTGGTACCGCTGGTCTTTGAATTGGCATTACATACCCACTCCCATCACTCGTATTTGATAAATCATTTGTCGCCTTCTTAAGCTTTCGTCAGGATCTTTTACTGGTATCCTGTTTTCGCGGTAAATAGAAAAAAATACACCATTGGATGACAGTGTAGAACGGTGTAATCTATTATCAATATTTCCCATTAAAGTTACTAGTTCTACGGATGAACCATCTGTCGGCTTATCCCATCCATTGAACTCTAACTCTATATTTTCTAAACTGCCATCATCCGTGGAATCACCTAACTCATAAACTGCATAGGGATAAGGATGACCCTTTGGTGCATTTTCATAATAAATATGAGGAGAGACAACATCTAGGTGATCTTCAATTGCTTTTCTAATTTCAAGCTCACGAATCACTTGTGTCATTGCCACCCTCCTCATTTGGTTTTAATAAACCAATAGCTTTGTTCTCATTTTCTACTGCAGATAAATATTGACCTTGTATTCTTCTGATATCCGCTATATTTTCCATTACAGTTCCCTTTATGATTGATCTTCTTGGCTGTCTACTAGTACCTTGCTCTTGTTCAGATCCATACCAAGTTCTGTGCTTGGATCCTACAATTAAATCTGTTTCTCGTCTTCTCACCCAATATTGAAATGCACTTAAAGGTCTTTTAGATCTGCGCATTCCTGGTTGTTTTTTTGCTTTGGGAAGCATTCTTCTTCTGAGCAATCTACCAGTATCTAATAATGCAGCGCGACTTAATTCATGAATAGTATAGTTTGCTCTATCCACTTTTGAAATTAATTCAACACCATTTCTGGTTATTTTAGTTGCTTTAGGAAGTGCCATTATACATCACTGCTGCTTTTAGATTTGGAGCTAGTTGTCTTTTTATTTGGTACTACTTTTATAAAACCGCCTTTCACCAATTCATCAATCCGTTTTTGTTCATGATGAAAGTATTCAGCATCTTTCACATAATGTCTGTTGCGATTTTCATCTTTGAAAGCCTTGATTACTACCGCTTTAATACCTTGATTAGCCAATCTAATCACCACCTAACCATTATTTGATAGACCTTGACACACTAACTCAATTTCTTTTTCATCAGGTTCAAAGGTTCTAATAATGTTATATAACTTACCTTTGAACTCTAAGTTATCTTCATCTGCATATTCGTGTTGCCAAATAACAAAAGTGATTTGAGGTCTAAAATCACTAACTGCAGCTTGATAAAACTCTGTTCTTGTAATGGACTTTTTAGTGGCAAATACTTTTTTCTTGTCACCAGGTACTGTAATAGGATCACTATACTCATTTTTGCCCTTTTTTAAATAAGGTACTAGATATATCACTTTGTCTCTTCTCATAAGATCACCCTACCGCTAATTGAGTAGCTAAAATATGAAAAGCAGAGGAAAACTTAACTTCCCCTGCTTTTAATTCCCATAGATCAGATACACCTATTGTTATAACACCAATTGCATCTTCGGTAACAAGTGTTTCATCCGAAACTCCAGCACCTTTTAGGAATGATTTAACAATAGTAATTTTCTGATTTAGAAAGTCGTCCATGTCCTTACTATCAACGCTTAGATTTAGTGATTTTTTACATTCCGCTAAAAAATCAGGTTCTGCCATAAAAGATCACTTCCTATTCTGCAGTAACTGTTACATCAACAGTATCTGTTTGACCTTCATAGGTAACTGTAATTTGGGCAGTTCCTTCTGCTACAGCTGTTACTTGACCAGAACCATCAACTGTTGCTACAGATTCATTGTCAGATTCATAAGTTGACTCAGCAGTTACATCATCAGTTGTTTGATCATCATAATTAGCAGTAACTGTAATATTGTCTGTGTTCCCTACTACTACAGACATAGAAGCCGGTTCAGCATCTATGCCTGTAAGTTCGGGTTCATTAGGGTGTAGCGACTTTCTTAATGCGTGTAAACCCTTTATACATAGCAACATTACCACCAGCCCAAACGGAACCACGATAAGCAATTTGACCAGATCTAAATTTATAATCACGAGATTCCTCTACCTCGACAGGTGAGAAGATAGGCATTTCATAGGCTTGTACCATCCCATAAGCCATACAGAAAGTATCTGCATCAGTTGCTGAAGCTGATAACGCTGGACAAGCACTGTTAATGATGAAAGGAACTTCAAAGCTACCATCTGAAGAAATGGTACCCTCATTTCCGTTTTTCTTAATCTTGTAAATCTTTTTACCATCAGTGCTTTTCACACTTGCAAATGCAGCTAAATCCTGTTTATTTAGTACTAAATATGCTCCACCTTCAACATCCTCGTCTCCACCAAAACCAAAGACAATTTTATCTAAAGTGTCTGCATCAATTGCACTAATTTCAATATCGCCATCTGTTGGCATTACATTTGTAGGAGCGTTAAAAATACCAGTAAGAGCATTTGCCCCGCCGGCACCAGTAATAATTTGTTTTGTAGCTTTCTTTCTAAGAGCTTTACCAATATTTGTACGAACTAACGCTTGATAGTTTACATTTGGAAGTTTGGTAGATTCATCCGTCATCTCTGCATAAGCAGTGATTTTTGCTTTGCTCATAGTTACATATCCAGTTTGTGGTTCTGCCTCTGCGTAATCACCCTGTTCAGTAGTGTAATCACCTTCCCCTGAACTAATTTCAAAACCTTTCTCGTAACTTTCTCCGCCGTTAAGAGGAATTGCATTAACCTTGTCAATCAAGGAAGAAACTTCATTGAAAGTTGGATTTAAGGTATTACTATACTTTTTCTCAACGACTAAATCACTACTGCCAAGTGATACTGTTCGAAACTCAGGCATTTCATCAATATCAAAACTTACTGAACGTTTTTCTTTTAATTGAGCACCACGAGTTTCATATTTTTTAACAAGATCTTCGTTTGAACGTTTTTCTTCTTTTTCTGCTTGTGCCATCCCGTAAGTTCCCAAAGGATTTAACTGTCCTTCTGGTGTGCTTCGCTCTTCGAATTCATCTTGTTCTTGATCTTCTCTCTGATCAGAACCATTAGAACCTTGCAACTCTTCTAATTTTGATCGGATCTCATTAATTTCAGAATCAAGGTCCTCGATTTGATTACCAATGCTGCGAACTTCTTCCACACTGTCACTATTTTTTCCTTTTTCCTTTAATGCACTTCTTGCTTCTTCTTTTTTCTTCAATAAATCTTTAAGCCATTTTTCCATGTTTCTCACTTCACCTTTCCTTATAATATTTTTTCTAATTTGATTTTTTCTAACTCTAACTGCTCTTTATCGGAATTATCCAATTCCTTTGCCCTAGCATTCTCCAATGCTAGCTTATCCTCACTATCCAGTGATTCGCTTCGAGCATTTATATTTGCACCCTCGTATTGAGGAGAATACAACGCTGATATTTCAAAGATCTTTTCAAACTTATGAATTTCACGAGTAGGTAGTTCCTTATCTAAATCCACCCATTTTTCGTCTTTTGCTCGAAAAGCAAAACTCATACCAGTTATGTCTTTTCGCTTTATCGACGAATATAAAGCTTTTGCCTCAGAGTTATTTTCAACGTCTAACTCTGCTCTGAAAAATAACCCTTTTTCATCAACAGTTAATTGCATTGTAGAATTTCCATTGTTGTTTCTACTTCTTGCTAATGGTATTTTCCTTTGTTGATGATGAATAAAAAGAGGAACGTCTTTCAGGTCTGCACCATCCAACGCTCCTCTTTTTATAATTTCTTGAAACCATCCACCTACATTCGTTTTTTGCTCATAAACTACTGCATAACCTTCGACTGTATAACCTGTATCTTCTGTTGGTTCCAAGGCTCGGAATTCTTCAATTTCATTAAATCTAATAATTGTGGAACTCATAACCATCACCCTTTCGTTATTCCATTTTTCCTCGTTTTACTTGATATTCGTCGATAATATCACGGTTAATATAATTTAAACTCTGTGTCCTTCTTTCTCCGCCTTCAATTGGACTATAACCAAGAATCTTAAGTTTCTCATTATCAGTAAAAATGCCTTGTTCTCCACCTATCTTAATTATTTCAAGTTTGTTTTTCATGCTGAGATACATCATGTCTTTCTGATAAAAGACTATTTCGTTTCCAAAGTCTAACTCTCGATTTGTAAATAAACATTTCGAAAACGATTGGCCTAAACCAATGACAATTGATTCTAATGTTCGTTCATAAAATGCCTGATACTGATCATCAGTAAACTCACCACTTATGATGGGCAGCGATACTCCATAGTTTTTAAGAATTTTACTATCCAGAAAATCTAGTGTATCCTTATCTACCAACTTAGGATCTATTTTTATGTCATGATATTCTCCCTTCATATCCATTGGAAGAATTCCACTTTCGTTATTCTTCATTTTCTCTTCGAATTTTTTTCTTTCCTCATCCAAACCTTCTTCTTTCATCATAGTATTCATTTTAAGAATACCTCTTACTGTCATGCTTGATTTTATCGTTTTTTCTAATCCTTGCAATAAATTGTCATTGATCTGTAGCACTTTTAATAATGCGTCATTATCTGGTTGACCGTTAATACCTCCACCCATAACATCATTAACAGAAAATTTCTTTCTTAAATGAATCACATCACTATATGCCAATGTATAATTGGATCCATTTCTGAAAAAGAATTTTACAAATAATTTTCCAGAATTGTCTTGCATAAATTCAACTTGGTACGGGTTAAGAGGATAAAATCCGGTATACTCTTTTCTCTTACGACCACTACTATCTTTAACAATGTCGTATGTTGGATAAATAAACACATTTAAATTAAGAAACAATAGCCATATGGTTTTTTCTAAAAAATCTCTAGTTGTCATTAATTCATTAGGACTAAACTTAAACAATCGATTGATACTACTATTTACAATTGTTTGTACATCATTATTGTCTGTCCTAATATGCTTTGGTCTAAGCTTCGATATCTCTGTTGCTATAACATCAATGCATGCTTGAACGACATCTGAAGCAAATATATCTTCTCCAAACTGACTAAAAATAGGTAAATACCCATTTAACATTTGTGCATGCCTCAAACTGTTATTGCTGCTACTTTTTTTATTTAAGATGCCTTTTAAGAGCAAATCTCATCACCTTCTTTTAGCAAAAAAATAAGCAAATGCAATGAAGCATAAGCCTGAAACAATATAACCTGCTGGATTGTATATTTGAAATACTCCGAATGATATAAGAGTCATACCGAAGAAAAGAAATATATCATCTATGAACAGATGGATTTTACTAAGTGCTTTTTTCAAAGTCATTACCTCCTAACCAGTTGCATAAACTCATTTCTGTTATCAATGTAAATTTTGTAAGCAATGATCATAGTTACTGCTCCATCAATTTTCATTTCTTCTTTTCCTTGTACTTTCACAGGTCGCATTTCCATTTTGCTGTTCATTTCTAATGCAGTATTTTCTAAGCAATATTTATCAACTGGATTATTATTGTGAACAAGCATATTGCTTTTTAGATCCGCTTCTAATAATTTCATAGGTCCAGACATACTTCCATATTCTTGAGGGACACGTTGGCAATCAAATCCGTATTCTTCCATTTCTTTCACCCAATAAAGAGCTGACCACTTATCATATCCAACTTTAAATGGCCGTATGCCATATTGCTTGTAGAGCATAACGAACCATGCAGTCACTAAGGAAAAATCATTTTCATTACCTGGTGATATTTCAACTAATCCTAACCTAACCCATTCCTTGAATTTTTTCAGATCTTCTCTAGACATATTTTCTAATTTAGACTCTGGTATCCAATATCTTTGAATGGTGTATTTTTTCTTAGTTTCTTTATCCATAACAATCACCCTAGCGCTTGCCAGGTCACCTGTTCTTGATAAATCGACACCACCAATAGAAAATGTATTTCTGAAATCTTCAATATCAAAGGTTTCTTCGTTTCGAATATCTTCAGGTGTTAACCATGCAGTAGCATTGTTTTGCTTGATGTTAAAATCTTTAGACATAACAAATACACGCATGGACTTACTCGTTTTGGCTTCTTCAATCATTTTTCTTATGAAGCTTCTCTTTTTAATAGCGCCCATGCCTGGATTTGATTTATACCATGATTCTTCATCTTGCCAAATTTCCTTCTCAGTATCTTGGGTATACATCCAAATTAACCAACGTGGGCGTTCTAATTCACCGTGCAATACTTGTCTAGCTTCTTTCAATCTGTCATCCAAGTATCCATCATTGACAACACCTTCTGTGGTTAATTCAATGTACAAAGGTTCATCCTGTGTTGATACTGCTTGTCGTATTGGCATGATTGAAGTATTATCTGGAAGTTCATGGACCTCATCAACAGCACCAACCTTGATATTCTTACCTTCTTTTGCATTGGTTTTTGCAGATATTTTCTTGATTTGCCCTTTATTTTGGTAGCTGAATTTTCCACGCTTTTTCGGCTTTTTAGGATTGCCAAAGAAAATACCTTTAATGTTGCTACGAGTTACCTTTGATAAGGTCCTGCTTTCTTCTCTCATGGAGTTAATAGCATCAAACATAAGGCCAGCTTGATCATAATCATTACTGGAACATAATATTCTAGTACCCATCTCACCACAGAACCATTCAGCAAGACATATTGCTGAAATAAGTGGTGTCTTCCCATTTTTACGAGCAACCAAAAATAAAACGTCTTGATGCAGTCGAACATAACGACCGATTTCATCATCATAAATCTTGAATATATAAATTGCTTCAATAAATGCTTTTTGAAATAACTCCAATAAAAAAGGCTTCCCTGAAAAGGGAGCCTCAAAGTGTTTGCATTCTTTTTCAATAAACTTGATTCGCTTATGAGCATCTTCAAATTCAATTTTTATATCTGGGTCCTCAAAATATTCTAAAAGTATATCCAGCTGCAACATTAATTCATGACCAATAATAATTTCGCCTTTTTTACACTTATCAATGTATTCTAGCAAAGATGATTCAGTGCCCTGGTAGGTGTAAGGATTAGCTAGGACATTCTGACCAGCTATCATTCATATTCACTCAAATCTTCATCATCATCTAAAATATTTTTATTCAATACTCCATTTAATGTTTTGATAACAGTGGAGTATGTATTTACGTTCTTCAAATATTGATCTGCTGCAGCCGTTTTTTTAGATAATGTCGAATCGTTGGGATGAAATTTAACCATTCCAGTTTTATCTAACACTTGCTTTAATGCATGATTTTCTGATTTCAAAAAGGCAGCATCTGCAATTAAACCTTCAACCAACTTACGTTTGGAGTCTTCAACATCTTTAAAGATTTCGGTCAATTTCTCAAATTCTTTTTGATACTCGGCGCTTTTAGGCATGGCGTTTTTCACCTCCAACGATTTTCAAAATTTAAGCCGTGTGTGAAAAAAGGGGTCCCCCCTTCGGTACCCAGGGAGTTTATATTCCGGTTTGATCCGGGGGGTGTTTCTCCTTCGGTTGTATATTAAAACATCTTTTCATATCATTGACTTGGTTTGTTATCTTGCTTAGTAAACGTTTTTCCTCTTCTATTTCCTTTTGTGTTGCATTATTTCTATTGATGTAATGTTGCAATGAATGTTTAATTATTTGTAGGTCTTTATACTTCAAAGTAATCCCCTCACTTTGTATAGGATTCAAACCACTTGTCAATATATCCTTGCCACTCATCTTGTCTGTACTGTCTATCCTCATCCTGTTGTAATCTGCTTAGGCATTCATCCTTACTCACATCACAGAAGATTAACTCTGCACCTAGATCATCAGTCAATCTCTCACGCTTATACTTGTCAGCATATCCACCAATAACCCATGCATTGTGCCACTTACCATATCGTGTCTTGATATTATCCAGTAAAGTGTTCTGCATCTGTACTACATTAGAATAAAGGTTATCTGGCTTATCATAGCTAGGAAGCATAGATACTGCAGCATATAATCTATCCATATCAATGACTAGATCACCACGTCCCATTTGTTGCTTAACAAATGTAGACTTACCACTTAATGGTGGACCATATACTAGGTAGACTTCTTTCATTCCTTGATAACCAAAACGTCTGTGGTCTTTGTTGTGACAATCGAAACAAACTAATTCGACTAACTCAGGATTCAAACTAATGGTATGATCATGAACATTCTCCGGAGTCAGTTCAATTGTGTGGTGTCCAATAATATCTTTTGCTCTGGCAATCCTGTTGCCACAACGTTCACATACGTTACCTCGTTCAGCTATTAAATTTAGTCTAAATGTAACCCAAGGCTTTGACGTATAAAACCTGTGCAATACTGCATGTCTTGCCATATAATCACCAAGCCTTTGTCTTTACTGCTTCTATGTCTGCTCTTAGCTTCTGTGCTCTTAATCTATGTTCCTCATTCACTTCTTCTGGAGGAAGTGTTCTTAACAATTCTTCATACTGTTTTATTTTCCTACTCAATGCATTTGATGCAGCTGCCTGTGCTTTTAAAGCATTAGCATGTTTATCCCAAGCATATTGAATATCATACTCTCTTTCGCTTTCTGTTTCTGCATATACCTCTACTTTTTCACCATCTTCATTGATTGCACCCATTTTGTCTCTTGTAATCTTTTCGCTTTTAATTACTCTCGTCATATCATCTTGATCTTTAACGTACATTATTTTTTGAGCTCTAATGTAGTTGGTAAACATGACTAGTATTTCTTCATATAAAATGTCCAAAGTGCTCATATTCGCTCTAACAGTATCGTATATTTCCTCAAGCTCATCATCATTTGGTAACCACTTCTTAAACATTCCATGCTTTAAAGCATTTAAGTTTCCTTCTGGAGCACCACCCTTATTACCCAATGCATTCTTATTCCTATATGGTGCACCGCGTTTGTTTGGCGCTGTTTTGGGGATATCATCCCATTTATCTATGCTCTTCCATTTTCTTATCTGTCCAGCGCTTACCCCTACTTCTTCAGCAATATCCTTCAACTTCTTCTTGCGGTCACTTTTTAACCAGATTCTCAAAGCTTCCATTCGTTTAGGACTCATTTGTCTTGACACTGCAAATAATCCACCTCCTAGGATGAATTGAGTTGTTTTCACGTTTTTGTTTTAGAGGAATTTTAAACTTCTCTACGTCTCTTAAAATGGCTCTCAGATATGTTTAAAATACTTGGGAATAGACTTTTAAAATATGCCCTTGTTTTTCCTAATATATGGATAGTGAGTAACCCATAATATATATTGTGTTGCACTAATATAAATCTGTAATTCTATTGATATTTCAATATTTATCACACTTTCATAAAGTCACTGCGACAACGTTACCTTTTGTGTTGCACTAAAACGCTATGCCAGCTTCATAATAGCTGCGTCCATCATGTCTTGTGTGATGCCTATATAACGTAATGTAGTTGTTTGATCACTATGATTGAACATTTCCATTAGTAACGCTAGGTTTCTATCATCTTGCATATAAAGATGATATCCCCAAGTCTTTCTCATGGTGTGAGTACCAATTTCTTTTAATCCAAATTCCCTTGCAGCATCATTCAACATTTTATATGCTGTGCTTCGATCAAATGGTTGTCCTCTTAATCTACTTTTCTTTTTGATCTGTCTACTTGGGAATAAGAATTCATTATCGTCTTTGCCAGCTATATATCTATCCAAATCATCACGTATAGACGGATGAATTATAAATCTTTTTTTCTTCTTAGTTTTTTTCTCGACAATCGTTATATGTGTTCCTCTAACCATTCCAACTCGTAAATGTAGAAGGTCACTAACACGCAAGCCACTATAAATGCCCATACAGAAGAACAAATAATTGCGAAAACTTCTTAATTTTAAGTATTGTTTTATTCCCTCGATCACATCTGGATCTCGTATAGGTTGAACAACATTCATATTATGGCTCACCTTCTTTGCATTTTGATCAATAAAAAAGGACAGCGCATATGCGCCATCCAAAAAAAGAGAGGAGGAATGTAGCTCTTGCAAATCTTCCTTACTACCACTATAACTCAGTATAACCTTTTTGCTCTGCCTACATTCTGCCGATTTTCTGCCAAAATTATTTTTTTATATAGCTTCCTCGAATTCTTCTTTGTAAATTTCAATCCTCATGATCAATGCTAATCTAATTAATGCTTTTGGTTTTATTCTATAATATGTCCTTTCACTTAGGCCAAGATCATTATACGTTTCATAATCATATACATCTTCGTGCTCCATGTATCTTTTGACTACAATTGCTCGTTGCTGGTCTGAAAGACGGTTTACACATTTTTGCACCCAATTCAAGAACTTTTTTCTTTCTCTTTCCTGGTCGATTCTTTTAACTGCTAAATCCTCTGTTGTTGAATGATGCTGATTGTTGAATGTCGGTGGAACAATAGAAAATGAGCTTGTAATCTTAGGTTGTGCATCTAATGGCTCCATGAATAATGCTATTCTGTAGTTCTCAAGAATACTCTCAACTTTTTCGATTGTTGCTTCATTATCAATCTGTGGAATTTTGAACATCATTTGCATTATCAACACTCTCCTTTTTAGTAATAAAAAAGGACACTAACAAGAAGCGCCCTACTGCTCTCTTGTTAATGTCCTCCGGTTCCTTACGGTCGTGACATGAATTATTTAATTGTTTCGCAGTTTATTCGTACTACGACATAGTTAATAATTCTTCTTCGTATGGTTTTAATTCGGATTCCTCAAAGCAATTTTCATAAGAAATCACGCTATGACCCTCGTTCTCTATAATGTCATTCAAATCAACGCACACTGTAGTATCAAATAATTGAACCTCTATTCCACCTTCATCAAACTGGCATACTCCAACAATTTCTACAAAATCATCAAGCTTGAAGAAAGGAATGTGAACATAAGCAATTACACCATTTTCATTTCGCATCATTCCTGTTTCATTTTCTTTCAGAAAGTCATACAGTTCTGCATTTACTTCCATTTTTTTATCTCTCCTTTAATTCGCATTTTGTGTCTACTTTCTACTAAAATAAACCGTTTCACCGTTATATGCCTTGAAGATTTTATTATCTTTCCAAATCACTTCATTTTTCCCATGTCCTGAAGGTGGTGGACTTAATTTCTTTAATTCACCATCCACTACCACTATTACTGCGTCTTCTGAAGTGTCAATTTCTACTTGTATTTTTGCCATGATGTATCCCCTTCCTACACAATTAAATATGTTGCCAAAAACGATAGCATTGATACTACACAAACAATGGATGCTCCATAACCAGTTTTTGAATTTTCTTCTTTCAGAACACCACCAAAAGCTGTGAGCAAAATAATTATTAAAACGATTCTGAATGTTGTTAACACTTAACACCCCTCCAATAACTTAATATCCTGTCAGCTGCCGTTCGTGATTTACTTTATTTTTCTCTAAGTATGCTGCCTCTATCTGTTGTTCTGTGAATCCTAGCATTTGACCAAGGCCCATGAACCAATCTACAATATCTCCAAATGAATCTTCTGTTTTTCGTGTGTAAAAATCATTTATCGAATCAAAAACTAGATTAAACTGAACTGTAATATCGTCAAATTCATTGACCATGTAATCCCAGTAGTGATTTTGGAATCCTTTTTCTATTCCAATACTCAAAATAAAATGGAGACAGTCTACGTATTCTTCTAGTAAAGGGTTTACTCTGCAATGTTCACATTCTTTATATGGTCCTAGTAATGGCGACGTCTTAGAAATACCACCGACACATTCATCACAACCCTTGTTGTATGCTTTCTGTGGTTTTGGGTAGTTACTCCAAAACTTAAATCCTCTCCATTCGTTAGCCAATTCACCTAATTCCACTTGAAGCGCTAGAATCTTTTTATCTAGCAAGTCATGTCCTTCCAGGTTCTTTTCTTTTCGAATGTGTTCATCCAAACCGCCTTGAATCTCGAATAGTTTTTCCCAGTTCATTTTGACACCTCCACTCCTAATGCTTTTAATGCTGCAAGACAGATCGCTGTAGTAATAGATTCATGATAGATACTTGCTGCTAAAGTTAAATCGTTTTCCCAAAAAATAACTAAGTTTTTATATTTTCCATTAGTAAAAACTATTGTAAATCGGTCATCCTTCATCTTATCTACCACTTTCCAAGCATCTTCTATGTTCTCGGTCGGGCAAAAGTCATCTGGTATCGATATTTCATCATCTTCTGTATATGCTTGAATAATACCGATATTTTTAAACTTTTGAGTTCCCCACCCCATCACCTTCTCTGCAACAAGACCATCTATTTCTCTGTAGTTCATTCCAAACCTCCTCAAATGTAAAGTTTTCCGTTCATCTTAAGGGTTTTAAAGTACTGTCGCATATGTTGACTCATTATACCTATATCTGAAGTGGTACCAGTACACGAAAAAGATAAATCTCTAGATTTTAAACTTTTAGGTGTACCCTCAGATGGTTCGATTACTTGTGGTTCCATTTCAATAGATGCTGCAGTTCCAATTTCTTCATCATCAACATAAATTTTAATGTCTGATTGATTGCTTATACCTAAGCTACTCACAGGGTCAATCCTCCTTTTGAAAAACCACGTCCGATAAACTGAATTCCTTTAACCCTTCATCCGTTTTTACGACTACCACTGGATAAGATACAACTCCGCCATTATGACCACCTACCCAAGGTGATGGATCTATTACTTTAGATCGTTGAAATACACCGATATATTCTACTTCCGTCAGATCTTCTTTTCCCTTTACAAAAACGGTTGGCATATCTTCACTCCTTCGCTTTATACTCGAATTGCGTACTATTCAAAATTACTAACTTCTCTTAATAATGCTTTTTGTCGGTAAGATTTCTCTTCTTCCCAACTATCGAGAAAATAGTAATAACCGTTGTCATATCCAATTAGTTTACTATTAGTCACACGACAATATTTTTCGATAGCTTTTTCAATTGCACCCTAAGTTACAACCCTCCTTTTGCTTCGCAATTTCTGTCTACTGCGAATCAGCTAACTTCTTGTAGTATTCAAAATCCCCACTTTTCCTTAGCTTGTCTGCTTGAGTTAGTACTGAAGCATGTGTTCTGCCAAGTGCTAACGCTATGTCAGCCTTTTTCGTTACATCCCACATTGAACACATGTATATTAATTCATCTACAGTCCAGTCTTTATTATGATTTTCATGAAAGTCAGGATTATATGGCATGCGATACTTTTGTACTGGATATTTCTCTGTATGTTTCGAAACCACACTAATCATCCTTTCGGTCCATTTATAAACAGCTTCACAAAACATTCCCAGCAAAAGTTGCTTCCCCAATGATGTGCGTGATTCTTTTTACATTCGATACACTTATTCATTTTTCACACATCCTTTATTGTTAAAATTGACTAACAATTGACGGAACACCTTGATTTTTAGCAAAAGATTCTAAAACATATCTAGCTTTGGCATTCAGTTGCTTATCTTCCTCCACTAATTCAGTTTTTGGATCTATAAATCTAACGCTCTTGATCGGTTTACCTTTTAGAAGATTGGTAGCTTGATCCTGGTTATCTGCTTTAACAATAAAACTTGTTTTGTCTGTATTTACCTGGAAGAACAGATCATCATGATTGATTCCTATTTTCTTTTGATACTCCTTTAATATCTGATTAATCCGTTTAGCATTGTTTGGTTTAAAATATAGATCCAGTTCACTTTCATCATCTTCCAGTGATAAGACTTGTTTTTCAAAAACCACTAGCATGATCAACGACTGTAAGCCATATGCCTTCATTTCAATTGCTTCCTGCAGCAACTCTCCCAGATTCATATCGTTCCTCCAAATCTGCAATAATGCCTGTTGATTTGTTGTAATAAAGGTCAACTGTTCCGACAGCACCATCACGAGCTTTAGCGACAATTACTTCAAGAATGTTTTGTTTTTCGGTTTCTGCATCATAGTAATCGTCTCGATACAAGAACATAATCAAATCACCATCTTGCTCAATACTTCCAGACTCTCTCAAATCAGATAATCCTGGTCGTTTGTCCTGACGTTGTTCCACATTCCGCGATAATTGAGCTAATGTTACAACTGGTAAATCATAATCTTTCGCAATTGCTTTTAATTGGTCTGAAATCTCAGTTACACGCATATGCTCATTATTGAAACGGTCTTTTGTTTGTATCTTGGTTAAGTAATCGATAAACACTATTAATTGCTTTCCAGGATGCTTTTTCATGACTTTTCGAATATCTGAACGCATATCCTGTGTCGTTTTCATAGAGTTATCAAATATTTCTAAGTTGTAAGTATCAATCTCTCCAATGGCATTGGACCATGCTTTTTTCTGGTGATCAGTAAGCTTATTAGATTGCTTAGCTAACAGACCGTTTATATTTGCTTCCGTACTTATCATTCTTCGCAATAAGGATTTCTTGTTCATTTCTAAAGAAAAAATACAAGGTACAAAACCTAATTTAGCTGCGCTTTTAGATAGTTTGAGTATGAACGCTGTTTTACCGATCGAAGGTCTTGCACCAATTATGGTACTTGTCTTTTTCTCAAAACCTAAGATCAATCTATCCAATGATTTAATTCCTGTTGGTATCATATTTTGACTTGATTGCTCTAAGTGTGGTTCTTCGTACAATTCAACCAGAACATCTTTAACATTTTGTTCCTGGTCTGTGCCCTGATCCACTATTTTTTCAAGGTTCAACATCAAATGATTAATGTCTTTATCTTGGGAAGAAAGGAAGCTCTCCAGTAGTTTATTTGCTTTTGATTTTCTAAGCTCATCCAAAAAGGTTTGCTCATAGCTTTCAAAGTTAGTTGGATCACCATCTGTCTTTAATTTGTTAATAAAATCAATACCGCCAATTTTATTTAACTGTTGATAAGATGATGATAACAAGGTTACTTGGTCAACTACTTTTCCGGACTTAAAAATCTTAATCATAGAATCGAAAAGTACTTGGTGTACTTCAACTTCTAGCATACTTGGTGTAATATTGGTTTCTTCGATCAGCGTGTTATCTTTTAACAAGCACCCTAATATTTGACGTTCAAGAAGTTCTCTTGACATTTTTCGTTTCTCCTTGATTCAGCAAAGCTTGGTGCTGTTGGAATTGTACTCTTTCCCACTCGACCTGTTCTGGTCGCTTTCGCTGATCTTTCACCCAATACTTTTTTAATCCAGCTACAGTTGGGTTAAAGCTTTCTTTTTCGATATAAAGTTGAACCATTTTAAAAAATTCACGGTCCGTACAATCTGCAAATTGGTGATACCATCTTGAGGCTACAGTTTTGCTACTAAGATCAACATTCCAGTTTGGAAAAAAGATCAATAACTGATTCATTTGTTCAATGAATTTTTCTTTACTTAACTTCGGCATTAGAAGTCAGCCACCTTTCGTTCACCTGGATTTTTGCGGAATGGTTTAACCTTCGACTGGTTAAATTGTTCTACCAGTGCCTCCGCATCATTCAATGTTTTAGCACCCTTGTTTTTCCAATCTCTCAGTATGCTCTCGACATACTTCCAACTTCGCTTATTTTGAACAACGGCTTCTTTCATGGCCCTAATTAAAATTTCTGGTGGGAAGTCTTGTTCCCAATCGTCTATTTGTTCAGCAACGATTGGTGAAATAGGGGCAACATGTTCATCAAAAAATCTAGCTGTATTAAGGGAAGAAATTTCGCCCTTATTATTATTAAGATCTTTATTTACTTTCCCTTTACTTTGTGTACTTTTGTTGTCAATAACTCTAACTGATTCACCATTTTTGTTAACAATAATTAAATAATTGTATGCATTAACCTCTTTTTCGCTCAAAAGGCAGTATTCTTGTACTATTTTAGGCTCTTTACGTCTTGAAGTAGCTTCGAGAAAACGCTCTTGGATGCCTCTGCTAGTAAGGATTTCGTAATTATCAAATTTTTCTTGACTGAATAATCCCCACTTCAAACAATCGTTAATGACATCATTTATTAAATTAATGTCAACATTAATGATTTTCGAGAAAAGTAATTGTTCCTTTTCTCCCCATTGATAGAAATAACTGTTTTTATAGATCTTCATTAATAATTTGATAATAATCGCAAATCCTGCTGCTCCATGTTTAGCTTCAATTAGTGCTACTTTTTCATCCTGGTCAATGTCTACGTCCAGTGGAAAATAATCTAATCCCTCTTTGATTTTTCTAGCCATTCTCTTCTGCCCTCCTGTCTTTTTTCTTAAATATTGCGGTCATTTACATTCCAAACAACTTTTCAAACCTTGGCGGAAAACCATACATTGCTGCTAAAATCATGAGAACAACTGCTAACCAATAGGACTTGTCCAATAATCGCTTCAAGCTATCACCTACCTCTGGAATTGTGGTATAATGGATTCAAACTATAAAATCTGTGATCTGGAACACTACATTAGGTTCCAGATCTCGAACGGTTTCCCTTGCGATTTTCATGCATTCAGTGACACTTCCAACTGGCACTACAATGGATTTGATGCAATGGAAATCGTTTTTTATTATCTTGAAGAAGTTGATTTCAAACATATTGACAACCTCCTAAATTACTAGGGAGCATAAAATATCTCTTTTACACTCCCGTTATGAGAATGCATTATGATAAAATATGAATCTTCCCTACTTTTATTTCATCTGCTAAATTTAGTGCTAAATAGTCTCTTATGTTGTCCATAGCTTCTAGTCTCCATGCTCCTCCATCTGCTTCAAACAATGCGCATTCTGGACCATTCTGCATACGGAAAACAAAGCTGCTTTCTGGTTGGTCTACATCAACAAATGTTCTATATGGTGCTAATAGTACTGGATTCGGTACAGCAACATCTGCTACTTGTGCAACACCAGTTTTCGCTGTAACACTTTGTGAAACCCCATCATCACCATAATTTTTAACATCTTCTTCTTTGATATTTCCGACAACTTTTAACAAAATATTCTTGTCGTCATTTAATTCAAAGCAAGATTGCAGTAATATATTAAATCTTTCAGCATCATAATATCTACCGTAATTAATAGTTGGTAACAATGCGTTAGCTTCTACCCAAATTGATCTATTTTCATCATTGTTCGTTGGTGACATTAATCGAACTTGGGTTGGACTAACTACATGAATTAGAAAATTATCATGTCCATCAAATTTCGATTTTGCATAATGCACAAGCGCAGATAATGTACTAACTTCAATTTCAGTTGGACGTGGTTCTTTTAGAAGTGTCACATCACCAGTAACAAATGTTTGTCCATTTTCATGGAATGTTTCGCGGTTACCTAATCCTACAATGTATTGAATTGCTTCTTTGATCATTATTTAGTTCCTCCTTGTTTACGAAAATCGATTACTTCTCCCTTGTCATCTTTTACGGTTCCATCATCATCTAAGTATGTTTGTCCTTTCGTACCTGATTTCAATTCAGCGCCGACAGTTTTACCAGTTTCATCACGATCAATGAGAATTACAGAACCAACATCTTTCCTTGGAGCTGGGGAAGATTTTACTTGAATTGAGGTATCAACAATTTCCCTTGCTTCATTTGGCTTTAATGTTAACGTCATTGTTAACTTTCTTGCTTTCTTGTGATCAGTATTAGGATCTGCAATGTTTTCTAATAGTTGTTGGAGTTCATAATTAAATCGTGCTGCAACTTCTCCATTAGCAAATGCATTTAGATCCACTATTTGCTTACTTTCTGACATAAGATTTCTCCTCTCATTATTTAAATTAGATGCTAGTCGCATCTTAGCAATCACGAACGATTCGGGGGAATCGCATGGCATTACGACTGATCGTTCATTTTAGACTGATTTCGTTCGTGATCACTAAGACAGGACTAGATGTCACTGTCTTTACTCACATTTTTCAATCTCTAAAGCTTTTAATTCTTCGATTCTTTGTTTATATTTTTTATTTTTTTGCTCTAAATCTATCTTTCCATTGAACATGACTTCCAGAGCAGCTTCAGGAATATTGCCCCTTTTATCAGAGTCCATCCAGGTCTCAAATTCTTTTAAATTTTTCTGGTTCTCTTTTATCCGATTTTCATACCATTCAACTGTTAACATTTGATCCACCACCAATCTTGTGATTTTAACCGAATAATATTTTTTATCTATCAAATCAAATTTTTATGTGTTATAATAAATTTACGAATTAATTTTCCTTTGCTAACTTGTTTCTGCAAGTTGGCTTTTTTTATTTGCGTAATGACGTAGCACACTAATCCTTTGTTTTGGAGACAACTTCAACCAAAAACTAGATCTTACTACCATTAATCAATCTCCTCTCTAGAAAATGTTTGTAGAATGATACTTAGAGAAAACTTATTAAACCTGCGATAATAACGTCTGATAACTGTTGTAAGATTGACAAACCATCCACGCCACATACAAATGCCACCATTACTTCTTGTGCTTGGGTGTTTGTTGCCCATGCTTGGAAAGTTGACATTGTTGGTTCCTTAGTATCGTTCTCGTACTTAGATATGTCCGACTGATTTATGTGTAACCTATGAGCTAATTCCTCCTGACTTAATCCAGCACGAGAACGACAAGCTTTTAAAATCGCCCCGTACTTCAAAACTTTTTCACCACCTTTCAATATTCCGAAATGGAATAGTTTATTTTATGATGAATGGATATAATAATAATGCGCCCTACTAAGCAGTATCTTGCTTGGACTGTTGTTCTAGATACTGCTTTTTTAATCTAGGAATGGATGTTTTCTTGAAGAAGTTAAGCATTAATTGTTTAGTATGGTTTTCACTGGTGGAAAAAATAACTTTAGTCAATTAGATCACCCTTTCATTATTTTTGATAAGTTTTTTATCATTTTTATCAAAAAAAATATCAGGAAATAACTCTCTCATGTCTTTATCGAAAAAAAGTTCATATTTCAAGAGTGTATCTCTTCCAGGATTAACCACACCTTTTTCTAGTTTTCGGACATAAACAGTTGAAATTCCTAACTTTTCTCCCAATTGATTTTGGGTTAAACCGAATTTTTTTCTAAGTTCTAAAAGTTTCTTTCTTTCCAAATAAAACACCTCATTTCTTGATAAGTTTTTTATCACTATAATCAATATAAACGATAAATTACTTATCGTCAATAATTATTTTGAAAAATATTTTATCTTTTGTTTTTTATGATAACTTTTTTATCTATAATAGGCTTGAAGAAGGGTTGTGAATAATTTGATAGGTGAACGGTTAAAAAGTTTAAGGGGTAAAAGATCTCAACAAGAAATTGCGGACAAACTTGGTATTTCTAGAGCTCGTTATTCTCACTATGAAACAAACAGAGTGGAACCTGACCAATCTTTATTGATAAAAATGTCTGAACTATTTGACGTTACAATTGATTTTCTTTTAGGTAACAGTCAGGATCCACACTTAACTGAAACAGAAGAAAACGAATTACAGTTTAAATATCTGTCTGAAATATTGAAGGAGGTTCCAGAAGAAGATAGAGACAAAGTTTGGGAGAAAATACAGGCGTATGCAGAAGGTATAGCAGACGCCCATAGAAAAGATTAAACTTTGATTTTTTTTCTTAAATTTTGAATTTCAGATATTATTTTTTTTGCTTCAGGGTCTTTCTTGCTATTCTCGATTAAAATTCTTAGAGCAACTTCTTTAATTTTGTCCAATTAGCACAACCCCTTAATAATAAATAATGTATTATTTATGTGTTTGTGTAGATCAAAAAACGAACGCTTGTTCTTATTTTTATATTATTATTGTAACATCATTGTAATATAAAAGATAGATAAAAAATACATGATTCCGAGATATTTTAAAACTTGTTGCACAGTTTCTACATGTTTCGACAAAATCAAGACAAAATAATAAATCCATTTTGATGGATTTTGACTGATTTAACAATAATTGTACGTTTGCAACGAAATTTAGCATAAAACATATAGAGATTTCCGGAACGACGGTATTCGACAATGTATAAATACTGACATCTGGTTCTGATATTTTTAAAATGATATTCAGCTATATTCTTGAGTTGTGAAAAATTCATACTTCATATTTTAAGATATGGAAAGTTTATTGTGTAGATGTAAATATTACCATAAAATGCGTACAGTCAATTGTGCGCTTTTTTTATAGGAGGATAAAAATGCGAACAGCTTTATACATACGTGTTTCAACAGAAGAGCAATTAGATGGTTTTTCTATATCGGCTCAAAAAAGACAATTAACATCTTATTGTGAGTCTCAAGGATGGGACGTAGTAGGTTTTTATGTGGAAGAAGGGAAAAGTGCTAAAGATACAAATAGACCTGAATTACAGCGCATGCTTAAACATATAGAAGATGGATTAATCGATTGTGTTTTAGTTTCTAAATTGGATAGATTGACCAGATCGGTATTAGACTTATATGAACTGCTTCAAAAATTCGAAGATAATGATTGTAAATTTAAATCTGCTACAGAAGTTTATGATACTACTAGTGCTATTGGTCGTATGTTTATCACATTGGTTGCTTCATTTGCTCAATTTGAAAGGGAAAGGTTGAGTGAACGTGTAAGTATGGGTATGGAACAAATGGCCAGAGAGGGTAAATGGAAAGGTGGTGCAGTTGGATACGGCCACGATAAAATAAATGATGAATTTGTTATAGTAGAAGAAGAGGCTAAAGTAATTAGAGATATGTATAACTGGTACAACAATGAAGGTCTGAGCGATCGCCTAATTGCTATTAGACTAAACGAAAGAGGGATACCAACAAGAACTGGTGCTAAGTGGGCAGAAAATAAAGTGAGAAGAACTCTTATTAGCAAAAAGAATATAGGTATATTGCAATACGGTGTCAGGACCAACAAAGATAAATCATTTGATGTAGAAGGTGTATACCCACCCATAATCGACAAAGGAACATATGAAGCTCATTTGAAATTACGAGATAGTAAAAGATTAAATAAAACCAAAGGCAGCGTTCAAAATAACTTTTATTTCACTGGTATAACTAAATGCGCTAGGTGTGGTAAAAGACTGAAAGGAATAAACAACTCCAGCAAAAAGGGACGAGCAAGGAAACGGTATTTGTGTGTAGGTAGGTCCATGAGAGAATGTGATCTTCCAACTGTCGCAGAAAGACTTATTGAAATACAGTTCTTGTCGGCTTTCAAAAAGATAATATTTGATGAAGGTGACTTTGATCTTAACGATAAAAATAATCAGGAAGATCTAAAAAGATATAATGAAATTACAAAAGATTTAGAACGGGTTAAATCCAGAAGGAAAAAATGGCAATATGCATGGGCTGAAGAACAAATATCAGATGAGGACTTTCAAAATCGAATGAAAGAGGAAAAAATTAAGGAAGAAGCTCTATTGAAGGAATTAGAGACATTGAACCTTGAAGAAGAAAAGGAAATGGACAATGAACTAAAAGAACTATTGTTAAATACTGCTGACAACTGGCATACGTTAGATGACGGTGAGAGAAAACAATTACTGCAGCTAATTATTAAACGTATTGTAATTGATATAGATCCTAATGAACCTGAAGAAACAAGGGTTTCTGTGGAAGAAATTAACTTTAATTAATAGGGGTGTCTATTGTAACCTCTGGTTC
>NZ_WJEB01000049.1:0-24503 GCF_010994085.1 Gracilibacillus saliphilus
CGGTACATATACCTCACCTCTCCTTTTTTAGAAGCACCCAACAAACGCACACGTATGTTCCTTGTTTATTATTATATACCAGAACAAACGATCTGTCAAAACCGTTCACCATTCATCTCATCACTAAAATAACGAGTTTTCTGGTGAACATTTATAAACGAAAACATTACACAGCTAACCTTCAATTTATCACTTAGTCATTTGAAAGTATAAGCTTTCTAGAAGTAAAATCATGACCTTGAAACAACTTTTCCTTTGTAGCTACGAAATTACGTTAAACGAGTGTAAATACTTCTCCATTTCCATTCTTGTTTTATGAAAGTACTTATTATGGTGCTTACCATAGTTAAAAAAACCATGTTCCATACCTTCAAAAGTTTTGAAGGTAATATCATTTCCTTTATCTCTCATTTGTGTAATAAAATCTAGATTTTGAGCATAAAAATCGTCAGCTGTACCACAAATCCATAGTGTAGGAGGTAAACATTTTTTCATATTATGAATAGGTGAAAGTTTAGTAGCATTTTCGAGTAATTGAGGGTATCGTCTTCTCATGATATCCACTCCATCCATTCCGGCAGCGAAAATAATTAACAAATTGGGAATATGGTCGCTACTTTGATTACTATATTCAGATTCATCATTTAAGTCTTTAAACATAATGGAAGAGATAGTAATGTATCCTCCTGCAGATGAACCACATACAACTATTTTATTCGGATCGACTCCCAGCTCAGAAGAATTTTTTCTTACCCATCTAACAGCTGACTTTACATCTGTTATTGCTTGGGTAGGTAAGAAATCTTTATCAGAGCCATTTCGATAGTCAACACATATGGCAACCATACCCTTAGAAGCAAAATAATTTGCTTGATGTTGGAATTGTACGGGAGATTTAGGATTCTTCTTGAAACTACCTCCGTTAAAAAATAAAATTGCTGGCCTGTCTGTTTGCTTTACCTCTGGCTCAAATATGAACAATTTTAATTTTCTATCCTCTATCACCTTATAAGTTCTTTCAGATACGGGGAAATCAAATTTAAGTTTACTCATCGCCCAACCACCTTGAAGTTTAGAATTATATTATTTTATTCTCTATGTATCTCTGATTATCTTGCTAAACTATTTCCAAATCAGATCTTTTTTGTGATGAGCAAATGATTAGGATAGTGCGTTAGCATTAAGGGCTACTTGGACGATTTGTTGTTCTCCATTTTTCTCAAAGACTTTATATTTCTGCATCCCTATTCTCTCTGCTACTCTTTGGGACGGTATATTCTTCATGGTGGTGTATGAAAAGACCTTTGAATAATGTAGAACTTCAAATGCGTATTCCTTACAAGCAGTTGCAGCTTCTGTTGCATATCCTTTATTCCAGTAGTTTTTGATAATATGAAAGCCAATCTCAGGTACTGTTTCATCTGCAATATTTTGCATTGTGATGCCACAATCACCAATGAATGTATCATCATCTTTTAAAACAACTGCCCATAACCCGTGATTATATTTTTGGTAATTTTCGATATTCCACTGGATCCACTTTTCTACTTTTTTGATATTAAAAGGCTCAGGATAGTATTGCATCGATTCTGGATCAGAAAGAACCAATGACAACTCTTCTACATCCTCCAACTTTAATTCCCGCAAATACAATCTTTCTGTTTCCATTATTTTCACTAATTTCACCTTCTTTATAATGAACCTTTCTTCTCTAATATTACCATAATATTCAAACCAATTAATGGATACATAACAAAAAAAGAGCGATCCATTTGCTGACCGCATTGTATTGTTCATGTGCTGTTGTATTATAAGGTATCTGGAAGGTGATTCTTGTACATTTCGATAACATTTGTATAGGCTTGTAAAGTAGTAATAGTTTTTAGGTTAGGTTTTGGAAAAATATTTGGATAATCTTCCTCGCCAAACTCCTCCTTGACGGAAAATGCTAATTTTTCTTCTTCTAAAGAAAATTCTGCTTGTACTCCTGGTTTATTTCCCCGACCGTCTACTCTTATCCAACGATTTACCGAACTGAGAAAAACGCCATTTAATGCATGTAATGAGTAACCCTTTTCTGGTGTGTCAAAGATCATTAACTTTTGATAACAGAATCCGGTAGGGATCCCTTCAGCACGTAATATCGCTGCTAACAAATTAGCTTTTGCATAACATATACCTTCTTTAACTCTTAGCACATCTGAAGCTTGACAGGTTACGATTGAGCCTTGAATATCCCATGAATGAGATATTTCATCTCTTACAAATTCAAAAGCTGTTTTCACCTTTTCGATTTCAGTCTGCTCTTCGTTGAATAAATCTTTTTTCTTATTTTGAATGATGGAATGTGAATAATTAACAACTTCCAGCTCTTTGAGATACTCTGCCATGTTGTATGATTCTGGTATCAGTTTCATTCTCTCATCTCCTTTATGTATAATTATACAAAATATAGAATATTAATACAATAACTAATCAAATTATCCTAAGTATTTTTTAAATAACACTCTACCTTGATCAGAACCATCATAACTGGTGTGAACTGGTACACCATTTACTTCACTATCGCCTTCTTCTATTTCAAACCCCATTTTTTTGTGATAAGCAAGCGAAACTTTATTCACTGGGGAGGTGACAGCACGAACAATATTTCTATTATGTTTTTGAACCACTTGAAATAACTCCTTATAAAGTTGTTTTCCGATCCCATATTTTCGATAATCAGGGTGAACACCGACGAAATGAATATATGCTTCATTAGCATAAGATTGGGACAAAAAGCCGATTAAAAAACCAACAATTTTACCATCCTTTTCAGCGATAAAACTTGTATTATTGAAATGGACGAAAAATAATTTGGGCAGCATATCAGACACTTGTCTACCACCCCACCAATCATTGATTAGGGGAGATATATTATTATAATCTGAACTTTTCACTAAACGAATTTCCATAACTTTTTACACTCCTAATGAATCTAGTTTCATCCTATTGTAAAATAAAGGGAGAATAACTTAAAGGATATCTGCTTGATTCCAAGATATTAACAAAGGAGAAGCCTATGGAATTACAAACGAAACGATTAAAAATTATTCCTTGTACAAATGAAACACTATCTTCCATTTCCGCATCTGAAGAATATCAAGTTGGTTCTCATATAACGATGTATTTAGAAGCACTAAAAGAAGACGCATCACTTTTAGGATGGGGGGTATGGTTTGTAATAGATAAAGATAATGACACTGTTATTGGTGATATTGGCTTTAAAGGAAAACCAGATTCAGAAAACACGATTGAAGTAGGTTATGGAATAGTGCCTTCCATGCAGGGGAAAGGTTGTGCAACGGAAGCAGTTAAGGAAATTATACTTTGGGCGTTTACATCCAATAGTGTAAAAAGAATCACTGCTGAATGCGAGAATAATAATGTTGCATCAATCAGAGTATTAGAAAAGTTAGGCTTTAATAGATTAGGTTCAGAAAAAAATATGTTGAAATGGCTATTGGAGAGGTAATGTGGAATTATACTAACCAAGACGTGCATAATAATTGCACGCCTTGGTTGGTTTTCACACACCTCTTTTATTCCCCCATACCAAAGTATGGATCTGTGGTAACACACGGACATCGTTTAAAGCACTGGAGTTCATCACCTGCTCAATTAACCACTCATATTTCGTTAATAAATGAGTCGCTAATTCGTTCGGTGCTACTGCCTCTAAATTATCATTCCCTACCTGTACGAAAAAAGAAACCTCTGGATACCTATTATGAACGTTAGTTGCATAATCCAGGTCAGTGTCATCAAAAATAACCACTTTTATACTTGTATGCGGAAGACGCCCGCGCTTTTCTAATTGGGCTAAAATGTCATCCAACATCGTCCAATTGGTTTTCATCATGGAGCTTGGTGGTTTTGGAGATATCGTTAAGTCGTCTACTTCCACAAACCAGTCCTGCCAACGACTCCCTTGCGTTTCCAGTGCTACTTCCATATCGTTCGAGTGTAATAAGTCTATTAATTCACCTACATGTTTAAGAAGTGCCGGATTCCCGCCTGAAATCGTGACATGATCAAACTGATCACCACCGACTTCTTTTAATCGATTGAAAATTTCTTCACTAGTCATCTTGACAATATCTTCTTTGGCACTGCCATCCCACGTAAAGGCAGAATCACACCATGCACAGCTGTAATCACAGCCGGCAGTACGAACAAACATTGTCTTACGGCCAATTACCATGCCTTCTCCTTGGATAGTTGGACCGAATATTTCCAATATAGGGAGCTTATTCACCGATCATCCACTCCCGTCTTGCTTCCGCATAACTTGTTGGCGTTTCAAATAAACGGACAAACTCTACCCGACATTGATTTGGTAAATCCTGTACTGCTTCTTCCATCTTCTCAAAAATCCAAACAACCATATTTTCTGCTGTCGTGTTCATCTTTGGTAAGGTTTCGTTTAAATAACGATGATCGAGATGGATTTCAATTTTTTCTTTCCAGATTTGTTTGATATCGCCAAAATCCATGACAATTCCAATGTCATCAACAAAGCCACTAATACCAAATACTACCTTATAAGTATGTCCATGCAGATTTTTGCATTTTCCTTCATAACAATGAAGGTGATGGGCTGCATCAAAGGTGAACTCTTTACTTACCATGACACGTTTCTGGTGATATTTTAATTGATTCCTTTTAATGTCCTGATCTATTTTCTGTAAATCATCGACAATTCGAAAACCGTACATTATTGATTCACTCCATTACGTTTTGCTAAATAGGTCTCTAATCCTTTTTGCCTTAAATGACAAGCTGGGCATTCTCCGCACCCTGTTCCTCTAACACCGTTATAACAGGTTAATGTGTTTTCTCTGATATAATCAAAAGCTCCTAATTGGTCTGCTAATTCCCATGTCTCTGCCTTATCGAGCCACATTAATGGAGTATGGACAACAAAATCATCATCCATTGACAAATTCAAAGTAACATTTAATGATTTAATAAAGATATCTCGGCAATCAGGATAACCGCTAAAATCTGTTTCACATACACCTGTAATAATATGTTTCGCATCGATTTGTTTTGCTAGAATCGTTGCGAAGGATAAAAATAATAGATTTCTTCCCGGAACAAACGTATTGGGAAGCTCACCATCTTCTCCATCTGCAACTTCAATATCCTCTCTTGTCAAAGCATTTGGTGCCAATTGATTTAACAGTGACATATCCAGAATATGATGTTTAAGGTCTTGCTCAGCTGCAATTTCTTTCGCTACCTCAATTTCCGCTTGGTGACGCTGATTATAATCAAAAGTTACTAATTCCACATGGTCGAACTTTTCTAACGCCCAAAAAAGGCATGTCGTACTATCTTGACCACCACTAAAAACAACCACTGCTCGATTATTTTTATCCATAAAAAAATTCCCCTTTCACATTGAAAAAGAGAATTCTATACACCCAAAAACAAAAATCATACCTAAGGCACGGCATGATTATCCTTAGTTTTTTATAGAGGGTGTAGCTAGAACCTCTCCTGCTTAAATCGCAGACTTGTATGTTATTTTAACCACAATTTGTAGTATAGCATATTTTCCTAGACAAAAGGAAGTCAAATAAAGGAATAATAAATACTACTAATGAATCAATAGTGGCGACTGAAACCAATAACTTTGAATTTTAAATGCACTTTTTTTATATAAGAAGTCTACTAAATGGCCGCTAATTTAGTTGTGAATATCTTATATATTGCCCTCACCTATTCCTATATTGGATGATAGATACTGCTGCATTAATACAGCTATTGAAATTAAAACTGGTGGGTCATCTATTCTTGGTGGGCGCAGGGTGACGTCTAATTGTGGCGTTTCTTGATGAGGTTGAACAATAATGGGTTCTTCTAGTTTTGCTCTAAGTGTCGACTCTGTTAATAATATCTCAGAACTATTCATTCCGGTATTCACCGTAGTAGAAAGTAAATAGTAGGTACCCGCTTTCACATTTTCAAATGCAAACTCCCCTTCTGTTTCAAGAATGGTCCCGTACAAAGGCAGACCTTCCGGGATAGGCTTAGAAAATAAACCTAATAATATAATACCATTTATCTCTGAAGGCGATGTAACCTTTCCTCGAACAGTTTGAGAAATATTTCTATAGCGATTAAAAGCTTTAGTACGTTTTAATTGAATTTGCTGAAGGTGTTGCGTGACACTCGATTCTGATTGACGAAAAACAGAGGGTGACACGCCTACCTTTTGTGTAAATCGGGTGGTAAAAGTACCAAGGCTATGTTGCCCAATCTCCATTCCTATATCTCTTATCGTTAAATCTGTATGGATCAGTAATTCTTTGGCTCTTTGTAGTCGAAGTGATGATAAATAGTAGTGTGGCGGCAGACCGATTTGATCTTTGAATATTCTAGAGAAGTGATAGGGACTGTAAGCAACATGCTTTGCTACTTGTTGAAGTGTGATTTCTTCATGTAAATTTGCTTTGATATATTTAATAGCTGCTTCAACTTCAGGAGAGTTATGTACCATGAAAACACCTCATGACTGTTTTCTATCATTTTACTAAATCTACGAAAATGAATCTACTATAATTAGTATTTGTTATAAAAAAAAGTATAGTGACAGGAGTAGCTTAGTACAACTCACCAATCGGCAAATATGAATTGCATGAATAACAATTTTATGGTTATGGTCACTTTTCGTGATTATATAGCCACTTTTGAGCACTTTATGGCCACTTTTAATCTTTTTATGGCCACTTTCGGATTATGTAAACAAAAAGCACCCCACATATATTTATGCGAGATGATTTTTAATTGTTAATTAACAGTAGATCCATAATTATCCATATGATCGGGTGAGAAAGGGCGGGAGTTGATCCCGCCCTTTTCCAATCATTTAATATATATCTTTCCATTCATCGATATTTTCCGGATCAAACTGGAATGGGTCACCTAAAAGAATTTCGATACCGTCGTCACTTTCTGTTACTTCAAATGGCCCTTCAAGATCACCAGCTTCAAAAGTTTCACCAACTTCACCAGTAATCTCCTCTTCCACTAATGCATTAGCTGCATAACCTGTTAAATAACCAACATCAAGTGGATTCCAAAGGTACATCCATGGACTCACACCGTTAGAAATGTATTCTGCCATTTCACTCGGTAAACCTAATCCAGTTACAAGTACTTCTCCTTGAAGCTCTTTATCTGTAATAACCTTGGAGGCTGCTGCAATTCCTACCGTTGTTGGTGCCACAATTGCTTTTAAATCTGGATATGATTGAAGCAATGCTTCTGTTTCCGATACACTTTTATCTCTTAAGTCATCACCATAAGCAACTTCAACCAACTCCATATCTGCATATTCTTCATTTTCTAATTCTGTCCCCATCCACTCGATCCAAAGGTTTTGGTTAGATGCTTGAGAAGTTGCACTTAAGATCGCGAATTGTCCTTCATTTTCCATCATTTCTGCAACTGCTTGCACGAGGGTACGGCCAATTGCCTCAGGGTCTGCTTGATTAATGTGAACTGTTCGAGAGTCACCATTTACCGCAGAATCCGCTGAAAGAACTTGAATTCCTTGATTCATCGCTTTCGTCAAGACAGGTTGTAATCCATCATAATCATTGGCAGAAACAGAAATACTATCTACTTGTTGGGCAATTAATTCCTCGATTATTTGGATTTGACCTTCTACTGTCGGCTGATCCGGGGAACGAAGAATTGCTTCACCACCTGTTTCATTGATTGCCGTTTCAAACCCTTCCATTATTTTCTCACCGTAAGGGTTACCAGTATTTTTGAAGACAAATGCGTGTCTTTTTTGTTCGCCATCTCCGTTATCGGCCGTTTCTTCGGTTCCATTTTCATTGGAGCTTTCTGATCCTTCGTCATCACCACCGCTTTCTTCGCCTCCACCGCAGGCTACCAGCAGTCCTAATAAAAGTACAGCTAATACATGTAAGAACCATTGCTTTTTCATAGCTTTTTCTCCCCTTTTTTAACATTTTATGATCAACAGTAACATGACTGTTTAACCCATTACTTACTCTTCTTCACTCGTAAATTCGTAATCGTCACCGATATAATTAATAACAACCCAATGATGACTAATAATGCTTGTGCCGGGATATTAATTAATCCAAGACCGTATTGTAAATACCCAATAACAAACACTGCAAGGATTGCCCCTAACATTCTCCCTTTACCACCGGCTGTACTAATCCCTCCTAAAGCAACCATTGCAATTACATCTAATTCATACATATTGGCGACATTAGGTCTGGTACTACCCATTCTTGCTGTTAGAAAAATAGCTGTTATCGCTGCCATTACACCGGCCAACGTAAAGACAATCAGTTTAATGCGATCTACTTTGATTCCGGCGAACCGTGCTGCAGTTGGGTTACTCCCGATTGCGTATATTTGTCTGCCGAACACTGTCTTTTGCTGAATTAAGACAAACAAAATAGCAAGCGCAATAAATAGAATTAAAATAAACGGTATCGTTCCAATATAGCCCCACCCAAAAAAAGAAAACCATGTAGGGAAGCCACCAGCTGACTGATCTTCTAAAATCATGTAAGCAATACCGCGATACAAAATCATCGTGGATAAGGTAACGATTACGGCGGATAGTTCACGATATTTCACTAACAGCAAACCATTTAAAAGCCCACATAATGCACCGACAACTAAACATAAAATTAGCGCTACAATCATTGGCATCCCGGCATTATATGCTGTTGCCATAACAACAGATGATAGGGCTACAGTCGACCCAACGGAAATATCAATCTCCCGCATTAACATGATCATTACCATCGGAAAGACAATAAATGCTTTATCTAAAAACGTCATCGTCGCATCCGTCACGCTCGTGTAATTGAGAAAATAGGGAGAAATCGAGCTATTCATCATGAATATAGCGATAATTAGCAGGACTAACATCCATTCCCATTGCAAGAAAAAGCGTTTCCAAGAAAAAGGTTGGCTATTATCTATCGTTCTTGTTACCATTGCTAAATCTCCCTCCTCAGACGGTTATTTCTTTCGATAAATTCACGGATATTTGTATTAAAGAGAACTGCAATTAGGATAATAGCCCCTTCGATTCCCATCTGCCAAAAAGGAGAAACGTTAATTAATGGTAAGCCATTACTTAACACACCTAACAGCATAGCACCTAAGAGAACTCCTGTTACTTTGCCAACACCACCTGCAATACTGACACCACCCAAAATACATGCAGCAATTACGGTTAACTCATAACCTGTTGCTGTATCACCTTGAGCAGATGCATATTTAGAAACCCATAAAACACCTGCTAATCCTGATAACCCACCCATCATCGTATAAACAAGCATTAAAATCTTTGTCTGATTAATACCACTTACACTAGCAGAATCTGGATTACTGCCGATCGCATAGATTTGCCTTCCCGTAATCGTTGTATTAACAAAATAATAGAAAAACCCAAAGGTAAGAATCGCAATAAACACTAGCGTATTAATACCTAATATGGAACTGGTGGCTATATGTTTAAAGGAATCTGGCATTTGGTATGCACTTACCCATTCACCACCACTTGCCCAGAATGTCATTCCGCGGAAAACATTCATTAAACCAAGTGAAGCAATGATCGGTAGGATTCCTACTTTCGAAACTAATAAACCGAGTATGACGCCACAAACACATCCCACTACGATTCCTAACAAAATAGCTAATATGGGGTGTATCCCAGGAAAGGCGCTGACCGTTAAAGCGGTAATCATACCGGACAGTGCAAGGGTTGCCCCTATCGATAGATCAATACCTCGGGTGATAAGAACGAGCATCATACCAAGTGCTAAAATGCTGAGAATAGCTGTATTTGTTAATAAATCTCGCAGGTTACCTATCGTCAGAAAGGCAGAGTTCAAGAGTTGAATAACAATCGCCAAAATAATAATGAAGCCTAACAAGCCTACTTCGCGAAATTTCGAGACTTTTTCTAAATTTAATTGTTGTAGCATTACCCTGTCACCTCCTGGCTCATTACGATCTTATCTTTGGACATGGCTGCTTCTAATATCGCTTCTTGACTTGCTTCTTTTCGATTCATAATACTTGTCAGCCTTCCTTCACACATGACAGCAATTCGGTCACTCAAGCCAAGTACCTCCGGCATTTCAGATGAAACCATAACAATGCCATATCCTTGCTTAGCTAAGTCAACAATGATTTGGTAAATAGCGGATTTAGCACCGATATCAACACCTTTAGTAGGTTCGTCAAACATAATCACCTTTAAATCGGTAGTTAATAATTTAGCGACTGAGACTTTTTGTTGATTACCACCAGACAATGAACTGGCTAACTGGAAGATACTTGGAGTTTTTACGTTTACTTTTTCTGCCAGTTCTTTCGATACTTTACGCTCTTTTTGTTCATTTAACCAGCCATTATTAGACAACTCCATTAAAGATGCTAACGTAATATTTTGTTTAATCGACCACTGTAGAACAAGACTTTGTGCCTGTCGGTCTTCTGGTAAGTAACCAATTCCTAAGTTCATCGCTTTAGATGGATGGTCAATCTTTACCTTTTTTCCATCAAAAATGATCTCACCTTCATCATAAGGCTCAATTCCAAAAATGGACTGACATAATTCACTTCTTCCTGCTCCTACTAAACCTGTTAAACCCAGAATTTCTCCTTTTCGTAAAGAAAAAGAAATATCTTTAAATCTACCAATTTGCCCTAATCCTTCCACTCTCAATATCTCTTCTCCGATTTCAGCTTGCTTATCTGGAAATAGTTGCTTAATCTCACGGCCCACCATCGCTACAATCAAATCTTCATTGCTAATTTCATCAACATTCCACGTGCCGATATATTGCGAGTCTCGAAAAACAGTTACCCGGTCAGCTAATCGATACATGTCTTCAAATCGATGAGAGATAAATATGATCGAAACACCCTCATCTCTTAGTTTTTCGGTAATCGTGTATAATTCTTCACTCTCACGGTGAGTTAAAGCAGCAGTCGGTTCATCCATGATAATAATTTTGGCATTTGCCGATAATGCCTTTGCGATTTCTACAATTTGTTGCTGTGCTACACTTAGTGCTCCCATCTCCATTTTGGGATCTAAGTCAGAGCCTAAGCTCTCGAGCAATGTTTTTGCATCTGTATGCATCTCTTTCCATTTAATCATGCGGGTTCTCGGATTAATTTTTTCGTGTCCCATATATATATTCTCCGTAATGCTTAAATCTGGATAGTTGGTCACATGTTGATAGATTGCTGCGATTCCTAAGCTTTGTGCTACTTTGGGCCCGTTAATCTCGATCTGCTCGTCATGTAGATAAATTTTCCCTTCGTTTGGTTGATGTATCCCGGTAATGACTTTTATAAAAGTTGATTTCCCTGCACCGTTTTCCCCCATTAGTGCATGGATTTCTCCTTTTTTTAATTGAAAAGATACGTTATCTAAAGCTTTCACACCTGGAAATTCCTTGGTGATGTCACAAAGCTCTAATATATAGTCTGACACCCCTCTTCACCTCTCTTTGGTTTGTATACGCTTACTTCCAGTGTAGTGAATTAGTCTCATAATGAATAGGAGACATCTTTCTGATAGGGGGGTGAAATTTCGGGAAAAGTTGTTAAGCTAACATTTAGTTCGTTATTTGACGGAATAAATGTCAGCTCTCACACCCGGTTCTACCGGCCGATCATCCATTTCCAAGTTATAATGGTTACATAAGAAAAGCGCAGAGCGCCCGATTAGAAACGTAGCGACGGGAACGAATTAACTGAGATAAAGGAATCACGGTGAGTTTACGAACCGATGATGACTTATCGTAGGGCGATTCGTGAAGTCGCCTATTTCTGGGCGCTCGGAGCTAGACATCTACGCATATTTTATACTTTCCTTACAACAAAAAAACATGGAGTATTACTTCCATGTTCTCTTGGTCACTATTTATTTGTAAATTCCTTAATGAATATCAGCTTGATTCAAAAACCCCGACTGATGAAAGTCTCATTTTATATTTTGATGGAGTTTCGCCGTAATGTTGTTTAAATAGCTTACTGAAATATTTAGTATCACTGTAACCGACCTTTCTAGCAATTTCTCCAATTTTAAAAGCATCTTCCATTACTAGCTTTCTAGCCTGTTTCATTCTTTCTTTCGTTACAAAATCATGAACGGTTTCTCCTGTTTCATTTTTGAATTGTTGACAAAAATAAGTGGGATTCATAAATACTTGTTGAGCAATTCGGTCGATTGTAATTTGTTTATCTAAATGACCTAGAATCCACTCTTTCGCGATAACAATCTGATCCTGTTCATTCTGTGATTCAATCATTTTTGTCTTTTCCAATAATTGATCAACCCAATTCCATACTTCAATCTTTAATTCCGTTATACTAGTAGTCCTTTCTGTAATGGTAAAAATATATTGAAATAGATTACTGCTCAAACTAAATGTATGACTACTTAACTCATTCCATATTTTAATACCTAAAAGTTGCAAAATTTTTTCTAATTCTAGCGGAGAATATAAATTGCTCAACAAATCTAAAAAAATAGTCAGTTCCTTCTTTAGGTATAGATCATCAGTATGGTGAATAGCCAGTACTATTTTCTCTATTTGGTGAATAATAGCTTTATCCTCTATGATATTCTCTTTTAGACTAATCCGGCTCCGCTCATCTGTTGTAATAATTTGATTGGTTCCTTTTATTAAACGTAATTTAATAGCTGTTTTTAAATCCTTTTTTCGAGTAGTAAGCAAGGTTAATTGGTCAAAAGGGTCACTCATAGCAATAGAACAGCATAATGCAGTGTACTTCTGAATATTTTCTAATAAATCGTTAGCAAACTGTTTTGATTTTTCTACGGTATGATTAGATGGAATAGATTGAAGCACGATCCACCATTCATTATGTTTTTCCGCCCATTTCCATGCAGCCATTCGTTTTTCGCTATTCCAATCCATAATCATTTCGTCCATAATATTGCTGATTGCAAATATCCAGTTACTCCACTCCTCATCATCAAGCTTCTTTCTCTTACTTTTTAATTGATCTGCGCTAATATATAGTACAACATATTCGCCACTTGGAAATTGCTTTGTCCACTCTAATAAAGAAACATCCATCTCTTCCTCACGCATCATTTCCTGTAGTAGTTGAGCTTGCTGCAAATAGGTTGTTTTTTCTGCTTCCTTTGCTAATTCTCTTTGTCTTCTTTCTTCTTTTGCCTGTGATTGTATCTCTTTACTTATTCGCAATAACTGTAGCCGGAATTCCTCTCGATCAATTGGCTTTACTAAGTAATCATTTGCTCCTTCACGAATGGCTTTTTGTAAATATTGAAAATCATCAAATCCACTAATAACAATGGAATGAAAATGCTGCTGTTGCTTCAATTGCTGAATAAGCGTTAATCCATCTATTCCTGGCATTTTTACATCTGTAATAACGAGATCAACCTTTATTTGTTCTTGGTGAATAGCTGTTAAACATTCTTCACCGTCACCATAACTACCGATAACCTTGAATTGATCACCAGCTTGTAATACCTGTCGTTCTAAACCTCTACGCAATCTCGGTTCATCATCTACAATTACTGTGTTAACTTTCCTAATAGACAAATTAAGACACCCCTTTTCTTTCTATATTATTCTCTAACGGTAACAATAGATAGACTACCGTTCCGATTCCTGCTTTACTTTCAAGGTCAAGACCATATTGTTCTCCATACATCATCTTTATTCGTGCATGTACATTTAATAGACCATACTGTGAATCCCGCAACATCGGGTCTTGGTCTAATGACAACTGTATTTTCTTTAAAATTGCTTCTTCCATTCCTGGTCCATCATCTGCTATTTCAATAAGTAGATTTTTATCGTTATTCACCTTCATACGGACTTCAATATTAATTTTCCTAGAACGATCCAACCCATATTTGATCGCATTTTCAATGACAGGCTGTAAAATAAACTTCGGTATCATATAATTTTCTTGATCGACGTTTATCGATAACAAAAAATGAATACGCTCTTCAAAACGAAACCGCTGAATCGTTAAGTAGTCCTCTGTATGACTTACTTCTAGGGATATCGGGACGAGCTTATCCTTGTTATTTAAGGAATAACGTAACATTCTTCCTAATAATGTAACGATCTTAATCACTTCTTCTTTGTCATCTTCCTCCACTGCGTAGCTAATCGTTTCCAGTGTATTGTACATAAAATGCGGATTGATTTGAGATTGCAGCGCATACAATTCTGCATCTTTTTGTTTTAATTCAATCTGATAATTTTCCCTAATAAGATATTCTATTTCTTGAATCATCGAATTAAAACTTTTAGCAAGCATTCCTACTTCATCTTTTTTTTCCATTGGTAGGTCTACTTTAAAATTACCTTTCTCCACACGTTTCATAAGAAAAGTTAATTTCTTGATTGGGCTGGAAACATTCCATGCTAACAGAACAGAGATGACACTACTTAGGATTACAATAATAATAAAGGCAATGATCGTACCGTTTCTAACCACATTCGTATCTTTCATTAACTCATGTAATGGAATTCTGTGAAATGAGTACCAATTCATGGTGGGGAATTTATACGTACTAATCAAGTCATTATCGATCCAATCCGTTGTTCGAAAGCTGCCGTTAATTTTGGGGTAGTGTGAAAACTGTGCATCTACTTTTCCGATCATACTTCGATCACTATGATAAATAAAACGCCCATCTTGATCAGTAAGCCATATCGTTGGATCACGGTCTCGTGTCAACCCTTGCATGGCTTGCTCGATAAAATTTAAACCGATGGCAATAAACATCGTACCCAGATTCTCCTGATTTTCATAATCTCGTAATTCTCGCATCATAAAAAGATAAGGGGGATCACCCTCAAATGCTAAATCTACTTCATTAGGCAGAATAAACTCCGTCCCACCTTTTAAATCAATCTCCTCCCCTAAAAAAGATGGAAATTCTTCGATATTAACATTGATCTCTGTGTGTTTTGTACTTTGAAACAAACGATTCTTACTCAAAATAAAAACACCTAATATATCTGAATTACCGCTAGTCATATACATTCTTGATAAGATACCATTGACCAAAAATTCGTCTCGGAAAAGTGCAGAATTATTTTGATAGGCATCTTTTCTTAATACTTCGATAATCTGTGAAGAATTGTATAAAGCATCTGGTAATGATTTGTAATCATTTAACTGATTATTAATATTGATATTTGCTTGCTCCAATAATTTTGGGATATATTCTCCCACTTGATTTTCAATGGACATGGTATACTGCTTATATGCAATGTATCCTAATACGGACACAGGAATAACTGTGACTAAAATATAAGTAATCATTAACTTTGTCATTAGTTTTCGATTACGAAAGTAGTTAAAAATCATATTGATCTACATTCTCCTTCGTAAAATCAATCGGCTCCCCCATAATAACTGTGTCATTCATTACGCTTATTTTTCCAACACCACTGATTTCCTGGTTATCATAGGGAAAATCTCCTTCTGCCAATTGCTTACTCAATGCAACCGTTAGATAGCCTAGTTTTTTCGGACTCCATAATGTTACGACTTGCACGACATCTTTTTTTAAGTATTCGTTCATCGGATTAGGAGAAGACAATCCTACAATAGCAACTTCTCCAACTTTCTCTTCCTCTAATACGGCCTGTGCGGCTGCTGGAGGTGCTACAGAGGAATTACCGATAATGCCATCTAAATCAGGATACTTCGCTAATAATTCTTTTGCTTTAGCATAAGCTTGGTGTGGATCATCATTAGCCGCAACCGTCTCTACTAATTGCATGTCAGGGTAAAATTCCTGGTGTTGCTGGTTGATCCAATAAAGCCATTCATTTAAATTAGCTGCTGTATCAGCACCTGTCATAATGGCAAACTTTCCTTTTTCATCGATATTCCAAGCTAACGTATCCATCAAATGTCTGCCTAACGTTTCATCTTGAACCATATTAATGAAAAATGACCTCCCTTCAGCTGCAGTATCAGCATCCCACGTAATAACCTTGATACCCATTTGCTCTGCTTTCTTCAAAGAAGGTAATAATTGCTCTGGGTCATTAGCTGATACAGCTAACACATCAATATCCTCATTTTGGACCAATTGATTAATGACTTCGATTTGCTGCCGGGCATTTGCTACAGATGGGCCTTGATAAATAACTTCTACTTGCAAATCATCGCCCGCTTCCATTACCCCTTGCTCAACCGCATTAAAATATGGAATGTTCATTACCTTTGGTACAATAGCAATTTTATATGTACTACTTTTTTGATATTCTGTCTGTTCTGTTATTTCTTTCGATGAATAGACAACATGATATGGCTCCTTACTTGTCCCCTTCATATTGCAACCGCTTACAACTAATGCTAATAAGACACCTAATAATAGATACTTCTTCCGCAAAACTATCCCCCCATAGTCTTTCCATAATCAACTAGCCACTCTTTCTTTACCTATATAGATTTTATCATTACTCTTATTTGATTACTAGCTAGTAGAAACGACATTATCATTGACAAAATTCTTTATCTATATTATATTACCTAAGGCGAATGATTATGAATAACCCATTAAAAATGTTCGTCTTTAGGAGTGAGATAAATGGAAAATGTATTTGATTATGAAGATATTCAATTAATTCCTGCAAAATGTATCGTAAAAAGTCGTAGTGAATGTGATACGTCGATTCAATTTGGAAAGCATAGATTCCGCCTGCCAGTTGTTCCTGCTAATATGCAGACAATTATTGACGAAAAAATTGCTACTTTTTTAGCAGAGCGTGATTATTTTTATGTGATGCACCGTTTTGAACCTGAAACGAGAAAAGATTTTATTAAATCCATGAGGGAAAAGAACTTAATCGCTTCCATTAGTGTCGGGGTGAAAGATGAAGAATATAGCTTTATTGAAGAACTTGCCGATGAAGAACTTGTTCCGGATTACATTACAATTGACATCGCACACGGACACTCTGATGCTGTAATCGAAATGATTCAGCACATTAAAAAGCATTTACCTGACAGCTTTGTGATTGCAGGTAATGTTGGTACACCAGAAGCAGTTCGTGAATTAGAAAACGCTGGTGCGGATGCAACTAAAGTTGGTATTGGCCCTGGTAAAGTGTGTATAACAAAGGTGAAAACAGGTTTTGGTACTGGTGGATGGCAGCTTGCTGCTTTAAGATGGTGTGCAAAAGCTGCAACGAAACCAATCATTGCTGATGGTGGTATTCGTACACACGGAGATATCGCCAAGTCAATTCGTTTTGGAGCATCTATGGTAATGATCGGCTCTCTGTTTGCCGGCCATGAGGAATCACCAGGTACAACGGTAGAACATGATGGCAAACTGTACAAAGAATACTTCGGTTCTGCCTCTGAATACCAAAAAGGTGAGAAGAAAAATGTAGAAGGTAAAAAAATGTATGTGGAGCATAAAGGAGCTTTACAAGATACATTAACTGAAATGGAACAAGACCTGCAATCTTCTATCTCATACGCAGGCGGAAAAACATTAAATGCGATTCGCACAGTCGATTATGTCGTAGTGAAAAACTCGATTTTTAATGGAGATTAATACGAAAGCACACCTATTAACTTAGGTGTGCTTTTTTTGTCGAAGTTGTGTCAACAATCAGCAAAGGATACTGCAATTTCATGTAAAATGTTATACTAATTCTAGTATTATTTCAGAGGAGTCGATATCAATGAAAGTAAGATCAATATTATCATTTCTACTAATCATATTATTATTTGTCGGCTGTAGTAATGATGAAGAACAGCAAGCAGATACAATATCTACAGAAGAATTAAAAGATCTCGTCCATCAATATAGTATCGATGAAAAAGATTCCGGATCTGCTTCTATTACTTCTACAGATTTAATCATTGCCGAAAAGAATGGTAATGAAACAAGCTATTCTTTACCAGATAATGAGTTTTTTGTTTCGATCGCACCATTTATAAATGAAACACATCCTTGTACTAATCATAGTCTTACTGGTTGTCAAGGAGAGTTATCCAACACTTCTTTTGATGTATATATAGAAGATACAGACGGTAATATCGTAGTAAATGAAACGGTTGAGTCCTTTGATAATGGATTTATTGATTTATGGTTACCACGAGATAAAAGTTATCAAGCAAAGATTAAATATAATGGGAAAGTAGCTGAATCAGAATTCTCTACTTTTGACGATGATGGAACATGTATTACAACCATGCAACTAATGTAAGGTAACGATTCTTTTTATATAACTTTTTGATTGAACTTCCTTCCGTAATGTACACTGAACCCTATGATCACTGGTGTAATGACAATGGTTGGTGCAAACCATAAGAAAATACTAACCGATTCAATATTCAATAATCGTGGTGCTCCGAAAACAATAAATGCTGTAATCGTCGAAATGGAACAGGCTAACATCCCAATTAAATGTTCGATATACCAATGTCCTTTTATGCTAGGCTTACGAAGCCAATAAGACAGCTGGCTTCCACCAACAAACAAGCCGACAGCAGGGAAATAACTTAATAATGGCATATCGATATAAAACCCATAGACACTGATCAAAGCTGAACTCGTAAGCAAAGTAAAAGAAAATGCCAGATCTGCTACATGCCGATGAGGCGTTTTTCTTTTTTTAAATTGTAATACCCTTATACCGTACCAGGCTGTTGCGGCGCTTAGTATCGCAATATAAACAAGAAACCAGGAAAAAGTTTGGTCTCCTGCAGGATCGTAAAAAATCCGGTAAAAACCCATATAAAATGCTGTAATAGCCACAACCGCCATCGAATAGGTATACACCCAACCAATTTTACGATGGATCTTTCCACCTTTACGTACGACGATTGGAATCCAAAAAATAAATAATGCCAGAAAACCTGCAATAATATGAGAAATGCGAAACAGTTCAAAAATCATTTTTATTCTTCCCCCTTATAATAGGATAACGTTTGTTTGATTCCTTCTCTGTATGGGGTACGTGGTAAAGTAAGGATATGCTTTTCATATTTCTCTCCACTCAAGACCACTGGGTCTTCAGTTAAATAAAGCATTTCCACCACTTCTTTCATATCTTTATCAAACAATCCCAGAAAGGAGATAAGTCCTTTTTTTACTGTAAACACCTTTTTCGTAAATCGTTCAACTTCCCTTACTAGTTCGATAATTTCTTTTCCTGATATAACATCAGTAGCTGGAATATTCCAATGCTGCCCGTACGCATCAGGATGGTGTGCTAACGTAATAATTGCCTTGGCACCATCTGGTGTATAAATATACTCACGCTTTACTTTTTGATTTCCTATAAACATCGCTGTTTTATCCTGTCTCACCGACGCGAAAAAATAATGGAGCATCGATTGCTCAGCACCTGGACCATAGAAATCAGGAAAATGAGCAAATAGTGCAGAAACTCCAGAATTTTTGACTATTTCCTCCAGTCGTAGTCGTACCTTACCTTTTTTAGTATGGGGTTGTTTTGGATAATCTTCGCTAATTTTCTTTCCGTTCCCTTCCCCATAAGCATAGATATTATCAACAATCGCTAGTTTGATATTCTTTTCTTTAGCCAATTCAACGACATTAATCATGATCTTTTCAAGTTTTTGCTCCCACTGGGAATATGGAACATTTAATGCATGAAAAATAACATCTATATCATATAATCCTTTTTGCAATTCGTCTTTATTCTGAGCATCCCCTGGCCAAAGAATTACCCGATCATCATGGCCGAAAATGGTTTGTAGTTTTGCTTCATTACGTGCAAATGCTACTACTTCTATCTCTCTATTTACTAATTCCCTTACAATTGCTTGCCCCATTCCCCCACTTGCTCCTAAAACCATTGCTTTTTTCATCATATCCTCCTTTAATTAACCATTGTTCAATTAAATCATAAAAAAATTAATCCTTGTATATTATTCCTAAAATCATATCAACATGTGACATTGCCAATTCCTCTACCTCTTGAAAAGAGTGACCGATTCTACAGTAGTGAGCAACAAATCCATGTAACATTAAAAAGACAGACCAAATTTTTTTAATTTCTATTTGTTGGTTCGTTAATGCCGCAACTGCCTGTGCAAATTGCTGATAGCTTTGTTCAGGTGCATTGGTAGTGTAATGCTGTAATTCCTTGTCATTCATAATAAACATCACTTCATAATGATTAGGATACGTCAATCCAAAACGAATAAATCCCAAAAGCAGCTCTTTTAACTTCTCTTCTCTTGAAAGTTCTAATTTGTCTAACTGTGCTAATTCCTGATTAATCATGGCAAAATCTTGCTCAATCATCGCATAAAATAAATCAGCTTTGTTTTTAAAGTGATAGTAAATCGCTCCATGACTATAACCTAATTCTCTTGCAATCATTCTCATCGAAACAGCCTGAAATCCTTGATCCACAAAGAGCTGGTGTGCTACATCGATGATCGCTTCTCTTGAAAGTTCCTGATCCACTGCTTTTCGCGGTGCCATATAAATAACCCCTTTTTAACCACTGTTCAATTAAATCATATAAAAAATGGAAGTGATTGTCAATCCCTTTTTCAAAATATTTCCCAATTGTATATTTCATCAAATTATTTCTAATTAAGCTAACATCTGTATATATGAACAATATAGTTTTATTTTCCTATAAATTTTAGAAGGAAATTACTATATGCGTGACGAAATATACTTATGGAACATAGGTAATATGGAATGAAATCAAAATACTTGAATAGTATTTTTATCATAAAAAACTAATTTATTGAAAAAGGAAGTGTTTCATATTGAACTGATTGTCCTGACTCAAATCATCATATCTGTCATTGCTCTAATCGTTACTGTTACTTTCTATTTCAAGCATAAAAAATCGAAAGACCATCAGAAAGAGTCTCGTACTCCAACTAATCCTGAGTTGCTTGAGGCTAACATACGAAATAATTTCCGTATTACCTTACATCAGCAACCATGTTTAATTACTCTCATCCACTTAGAAAACGCTCAACTATCGCAATTAACAAACAAACAATTTTATGGCTATGTAGATAATATCAGTACCAGCGGCTTAATGTTTTTATGCAATTTTAATTTTCCCGTTAAAGATCGCGTGACGGTCCAATTAAATATATCGATTAAATCGTACCATTTTACTTTAAACGGGGAGGTTATCCGTAAGGAAGAACATAAGAAAAAGAAACAAATAGCGTATGGTGTACAATTCCACAAAATGTCAGAAAAAGAAAGAATTCGTCTCACTAAAGTATTAAATGAAGTGATGGTCGAAAAAAAGAAAATGTCAAATATGGTTGGAGTGCGTTAAAAAGGGGATACCAATATAATTTGGTATCCCCTCGTTTTACTACTTATACTATATCGTACCCTTGTTCCTCTACTGTTTCGTGCATTGCTTCGATCGTTACATCTGCTTCGTCATAGGATACATTTACAGTACCTTCTTCTAAATTTACTTCTGCTTTAGTTACACCCGTTAATTCTTGTAATGCTCCCTCTACAGATGCTTTACAATGACCACATGTCATACCTTGAACTTTTAGAGTTGTTTGAGCCATTTGAATCTCTCCTTTTTAATTCTATATTTTTACTCTTTTCAATCGCAGAGAATTTGTTACCACACTTACAGAACTAAACGCCATTGCAGCACCGGCAATCCATGGTGCTAATAAACCAGCTGCCGCAATCGGTATGCCTGCACTATTATAGACAAATGCCCAGAATAAGTTTTGGCGAATATTTCGAATCGTTGCATGACTGAGTTTAATAGCTTTTGGAATCAACAGTAATTCGCCCCCTAATATCGTTACATCTGCAGCTTCAATCGCCACTTCTGTACCGGTTCCTATTGCAATTCCGATATCAGCAATTGCTAATGCAGGCGCATCATTTATACCATCACCAACCATTGCAACGGTTTTTCCTTGTAACTGGACTTCTTTTACTTTGTCTGCTTTCTGTTCTGGCAGTACTTCTGCAAATACTTGATCAATGCCAACTTGTTTCGCGATAGCTTGTGCAGTAGTTTCATTATCACCAGTTAACATGATCACTTGCAAATCTTGTGCTTGTAACTGCTGGATGGCTTCAACGGCAGACGGTTTTATTGTATCTGCTACAGCAATCACTCCGCTAAGCTTGCCATCAACAGCAATTAGCATTGCCGTTTTCCCTTGTTGTTCATAACTTTTTAATGCATCTTCTTTATCACTCGTTTGAATACCGTTATCTTGGAGTAACTTTCGATTACCTACTACAAGGCTTTTTGCATTCACTTTTGCTTTAATACCATGCCCGGGTATTGCTTCAAATGACTCTGTTTTATCTATTGGAAGCTGTTTCTCTTCTGCATATGTTACAATAGCTTCTGCTAAAGGATGCTCGGAACCCTTTTCTGCACTGGCAAGCAATTGTAATGTTTCCTCATCACCACTGAAATCGGTCACTTCCGGCTTTCCTTTTGTCAATGTACCGGTTTTATCAAAGATAATCGCGTCTAATTGATGCGTTTTTTCTAAATGTTCTCCACCTTTAAACAAAATACCTGATTCGGCTGCTTTTCCTGTTCCAACCATAATCGATGTTGGTGTAGCAAGCCCTAATGCACATGGACAGGCGATTACTAGTACCGCTATAGTCGCGACTAATGATGCTTCGATATTACCAGGAGATACGAATATAATCCAGATTAAAAAAGTGACGATCGCAATACCTACCACTATTTGTACGAAATAGCCTGAAATTACATCTGCCAGACGTTGGATTGGTGCTTTTGATCCTTGAGCATCCTCAACGACTTTAATAATCGAAGCCAATGCGGTATCTTTCCCTACCTTGGTCGCTTTCATTGTTATCGAACCATTTTTATTGATCGTTGAACCAATGATTGTATCATCGATCGTTTTCTCAATCGGGATTGACTCCCCAGTTATCATCGATTCATCTACTGCAGTCTGACCATCGATAACAATACCGTCTACAGGTATTTTTTCACCAGGTTTTACGATTAATCGATCACCCACTTCAACCTGTTCGATGGGAATCATCACTTCTTTGTTGTCACGAATCACTCTTGCTTCCTTAGCTTGTAAACGAAGTAATTTTGAAATCGCCATCGTTGTTTTACTTTTCGCAGCAACTTCTAGATATTTACCAAAAAGAATCAGGGTTATTATGACAGCACTTGTCTCAAAATATAAATGAGGCATGCTACTCATCAACATTTCATATACACTGTAAAAGTAAGCAGCACTTGTACCTAGCGCAACCAGTACATCCATGTTCGCCGTTTTGTTCCTTAGGTTCTTATACGCACCTCGGTAAAACTGCCAACCTATAATGAATTGAACAGGAGTAGCCAAAGCAAATTGGAACCATGGATTCATGAATATAGCAGGTATGCTTATATTAAATAAATGCACGAGCATTGTTGCAAAAAGTGGTAAAGTCAATATTACAGAAATAATTAACTTTTGCTTCATTTTTTGAAGTTGTTTTTCTTTTTGGGAGTCTTGTTCCCGATTATCCGCCTTTCTTTTTGCATCATACCCTAGTTTCTGAATTCGACCGATCATGTCTCTTTCCTCAATAAAGGAAGGGTTGTATTCAACAGACGCACTTTCCGTGGCCAGATTAACTGTTGCTTTTTGAATACCTGGTTGTTTGTTTAAAACTTTTTCGATACGATTGGAGCAAGCAGCACATGTCATGCCGTATACATCCAAATCGATTCGTTCTGTCTGAACGCCATAACCAAGCTTTTCAATTTTTGCTTGGATGTCCTCCACTTGAACATTATCAGGATCATAAGAAACACTTGCTTTTTCTGTTGTTAAGTTTACCTGTGCGTCCACCCCGTTTATTTTGTTTAATACTTTTTCAATTCGATTAGAGCAGGCAGCACATGTCATGCCAGTAATCCCTAATGTGACTTTTTTGTTTTCACTCATTTAAAGTTCCCCCCCTTTATTTGGAGAATTGTTTCATAACTTCCATCAGCTCTTCAATCGTTTCATCACCATTTCCTGATAAAATAGCGTCACTGACACAGTGTTTGATATGTCTTTCCGTAATGGAATAGCCTACTTTTTTTAGAGCAGCATTAATCGCACTTATTTGTACGAGAACATCTACACAATAACGATCTTCTTCAATCATTTTTTGTATGCCCCGAACCTGACCTTCTATACGCTTTAACCGATTAACGGTAGCTTGAATCTCCTCTTTAGATCGCGGTTTACTTGGATGTTGGTGCAGGGATTCATTCACAAATATCACATCCTTTCTATATCTCTAATTATACTATACCCCCCTATAGTATAAAGTGTCAACATTTTTGTTTAAATAAGAAAAGCGCAGAGCGCTCGGAGCTAGAAATCTGCGCAAAATTTTATACTTTCTTGTC